>JBKOUS010000061.1:0-8471 GCA_046723505.1 Actinomycetota bacterium | reverse complement strand
CGCACTCGCTGACCTTGATAAGGCTTTGAGCTCGATTGAGGCTGTCGTGGACCCTGATCGCAAGCGCGCTGAGATCGCCGACCTGGAGCAGCAAGTAGCCGCTCCCGATCTGTGGGACAGGCCGGACCATGCGCAGCGCGTGACATCGCGGCTGTCGGCGTTGCAGGCCGAAGTCGACCGGGTGACCGGGCTGCGAGCTCAGCTCGAGGATATCGGCATTCTCGTCGAGCTCGGCGAGGAGGAAGGAGATCAGGCCAGCCTTGCCGAGGCGGCGGACGCGCTCGGCTCGCTTCAGAAGGCGGTGGACGCACTCGAGGTCCGAACGCTGCTGTCTGGCGAATACGACGAGCGCGAGGCGCTCGTCACCATCCGCTCTGAGGCTGGGGGCGTCGACGCAGCGGACTTCGCAGCGATGCTGTTGCGGATGTATCTGCGCTGGGCGGAACGTCATCGCTTCCAGACCGAGGTCTACGACACCTCCTACGCCGAAGAAGCGGGCATCAAGTCCGCCACATTCCAGGTGAAGGCGCCTTTCGCGTACGGAACACTCTCGGCAGAGCAAGGCACGCACCGGCTGGTCCGGATCTCACCATTTGACAACCAGGGGCGCCGTCAAACCTCATTCGCCGGCGTGGAGGTGCTGCCGGTGACCGAGGCGGCCGATCACATCGACATCCCCGAGAGCGATCTGCGCATTGATGTGTTCCGGTCCTCTGGGCCGGGCGGACAAAGCGTCAACACCACCGACTCGGCGGTACGCATCACCCACTTACCGACCGGCATCGTGGTCTCCTGCCAAAACGAAAAGTCCCAACTGCAGAACAAGGCTGCGGCGCTTCGCGTGTTGCAGTCACGGCTGCTGGAGCGCGCACGACAGGAGCGCGAAGCGCAGCTCAATGCGCTCAAGGGTGATGGCGGCAACAGCTGGGGCTCGCAAATGCGTTCCTACGTGCTGCATCCGTACCAGATGGTGAAGGACCTCCGCACCGAGTACGAAGTCTCCTCGCCTGAGGCCGTATTCGATGGTGACATCGACGGCTTCATCGAGTCTGGCATCCGCTGGCGCATGACACGGGAGGCAGCGGCAAGGTGAATCCGCGGGCCCGAGCCGGTATCCGAATGCCGGGCTCAGGCTGGTGAGCGGTGCCAATGGCATGAGCCTCACTTAGACTCATGCTGGCCGTCTGGCGTCCGCAGGGCGACGGAGCTGTCTATCTCGGGGGAAGCAACACACCGTGATTCGTTTTGAAGATGTATCCAAGACCTACGATGGCCAGCGCCGCGCAGCACTCGCGAACATCAATGTCGACATCGACAAGGGGGAGTTCGTCTTCTTGGTTGGAGCCTCCGGCTCCGGCAAGTCGACCTTCCTGCGACTGATCTTGCGCGAACAGCGTGCCAGCAAGGGCAAGGTGTTCGTGGCCGGCCGAGAGCTCAACAAGCTGCACAGCTGGAAGATCCCCGCAATGCGTCGCCAGATCGGCACCGTCTTCCAGGATTTTCGGCTGCTGCCGAACAAGACGGTCAGCGAGAATGTCGCATTCGCGCTGCAGGTCATCGGCAAACCAGCCTCGACGATCAATCGCGTGGTCCCAGAGGTCCTGGAGCTCGTTGGTCTTGGCGGGAAGGGCGACCGGCTGCCTGAGGAGCTCTCCGGTGGGGAGCAGCAGCGCGTCGCAATTGCTCGCGCGTTCGTCAACCGGCCCATGATCCTGATCGCTGATGAGCCGACCGGAAACCTCGACCCTGCCACCAGTGTGGGCATCATGAAGCTGCTCGATCGGATCAACCGCGCTGACACGACGGTCCTGATGGCGACACACGACTCGACCATCGTCGACCAGATGCGCAAACGGGTCATCGAACTGGACGACGGGGAAGTCGTTCGAGACCAGAGCAGAGGCGTGTACGGCTACCAGTGAGTGTTGTGCAGCTGAACAACATGCCTGAACGCGGTACTCGCCTCAGGCGCGACCTAGCGACCGCCGTCAGCCGAGCTATTGAGGATATCTGATGCGTTTCCGCCACATCTTGTCCGAGACCCGCGCAGGGCTCCGACAAAACCTCACCATGACCCTGGCGGTGATCATGACCATGTGGGTGTCGCTGTCGCTGTTCGGTGCCGGACTGCTCGCGAGCCAGCAGGTCGACTTGATGAAGGGCCGTTGGTACGACAAGATCGAGATTTCGATCTTCCTCTGCGCCAAGGACACTCACGGCGACCAGTGTGACCCGGGTCAGGATGCCACCCAGGGCCAGAAGGATGAGATCCGTCGCACGCTGCAGGCCAATCCCGAGGTCGCGCCGAGCGGGATCTACTTCGAGACCAAGCAAGAGGCGTACGCGGAGTTCCAGAGGGCGTATGAAGGCAGCCCGATCCAGGACTCGCTAACGGTCGATCAGATGCAGGAGTCGTTCCGCGTCAAGCTGAAGAATCCTGAGGAGTACCAGGGTGTGGTGAGCTCGGTGGTCGGGCTCAAGGGTGTCCAGAAGGTGCAGGATCTGCACCAGCTACTTGATCCGTTCTTCCGAGCTCTGAACGTGTTGCAGTGGTCTACCGCTGGCGCGTCGGCACTGCTGTTGCTTGCCTCGGCCCTGCAGATCGGCAACACAATCCGACTGGCCACCTTCGCCCGGCGCCGCGAGATCGGCATCATGCGCCTGGTCGGCGCTAGCAACTTTTACATCACGATGCCGTTCCTGCTTGGAGCAGTGATCTCGGCGCTGATCGGGGTGACTCTCGCCTGCATCACCATGGCAGCAGGGGTCTACTTCTGGATCATCCGAGGTGCCGAAAACTCGATCCGGTTCATAGCTTGGATTGGCTGGGAGCAGACACTTCTAGCCATGCTCGGTGTGGCGGTGGTCGGCTTGGTGCTTGCCGTGATCCCGACTCTGGTGACCACCAGGCGATATCTCCGCGTCTGATCTCGGCCATTTCCTCAAAAGCTGACACCGGTTCCGTGCGCCGCCGGACTGTGCGGCGCGTCGGCGGAACTGGCGTCAGGTTCAGAGAGAGGCTCAGACACTGCTGGCGTAACCGGTGCCAAGCCGAAATCGCCCTGGCCCTCCACCTTTCACATTCGTCACAAAAGCATCACGAATGTACTCAAATCACTCAAGTATCACGTCAGACTTCATATCTGATCGATGACGAAATGCCGATTTCGGCGTTTCGGTCGTTGCCAGCGGGCGTTGCTGTCCGAACTCTGTGCTTATACACACCCGTTTTCAATCGGTCCTCCTCCAAGACCATCGATCGGAAACAGGGCTCTGACAACCAAACATTGGATTGCTCTAGGAGTCGATACCAAGGCTCCCAGAGGACAAAGGATGGGGAAAGCTGTGGATCCGGACCTTCCCTACGTCCATCAGGACGTTCCGGACGACAGCGAAGCACCTCAGCTTGCTGGTCGCTTCGCCAGGCTGGCAAGGAGTCGAGGACTCCTTGCCCCGCCTGCGTCCAACGGCACAACTACAAATCTGTCAGCGGTGCATGCCGCCGCTGCGCGTGCGCTGCGGGCAGTTGTAGCCGTCGCCCTAGCGTCGACGCTCTCCGCGACCTTGCTTGCGACCCCAGCTTCCGCCGACGAACTCATATCGCAGCGGGCCCGGGTCAAGCAACAGATCGCCAAGACCAAAAGCGATCTCAATGAATCCAGCGACGCGCTGAGTGCGGCGGTCGTCGCGGTCGACAAGGCACAAAACAAACTGGATGCGGCAAGTGCACGGCTCGAAGCGACACGCCAGGAACTCACGGCGGCCCAGATGAAGGACGCCCAGATGGCGACCAAGTTGCAGCAGGCTCGGGCGGACTTGGCCGCCGCAGTCGCCGCCGTAGCTGCCGGACAAGCGCGACTCGATGCTCAGCAAGTCAAAGCCGGCCGGGCGGTCCGCGAACAGTACCAGCAGCAGACCAATCTGCTGCCGATCGCACTGCTCGTCGATCCCAACTCGACAGAGGACCTGCAGACTCGGCTCCAGTGGTCGACCACCCTCTTCGACACTGCCCAGGCTGAGATCGATCGGCTGACCCTGTTGCAACGTCAGCTCAACGCCGCCCGGGCGCGGCAGAGCGAACTCGAAGCGACCGTCGCCGCGGCTCGCCGCGAGGCTGCTGCCAATCTCACGATCGAGAAGGAGCTCGAGGCCCGCGCCGCGGCGGATGAAGCGACAGTCGCCCGGCTCTTGCGCGAGCGAAGGGCCAGTGAAGATGCTGCCGCCGCCGACGTAGCACAAGACAAGGCGCGCTATTCCCAATTGATCAAGGAACGGGCGTCGGTCGAGCGGCGTATTGCGGCTCGGATCGCGAAAGCAGCAGCGGAGCGCAAGGCGGCCGAGCGGGCGGCTGCTGCGCGGAAGACGACCAAGCACAGCTGGCGCTCTGGGCACACTCGAGGGTCCAGCAACCACTCCACCATGTCGAGCGCGGGGCATGGCTTTTCGTATCCGGTACCGCCGCGCATCACTTCCCCGTTCGGTATGCGCTTTCACCCGGTGCTTCACTACTGGAAGCTGCACGATGGCACCGACTTTGGCGCCCGGTGTGGCAAGCCAATCCGGGCTCCCCGTGCAGGTCGGGTCGCCGAGCGCTACTACAACGCGGGCTATGGCAAGCGGCTGATGATCGACCACGGTTACATCGACGGTCGGTATGTCACGACGGGCTACAACCACGCCAGTCGGTACATCGTTCATGTGGGTCAGCGTGTCCGGAAGGGTCAGGTCATCGGCTATGTCGGCTCCACGGGATTCTCTACTGGCTGCCATCTTCACCTGATGGTCTGGCTGAACGGTCGGCTGCGAAACCCGATGACTTGGTTCTGAAACCCTGATCCGAGAAGTGGTGCGGACGCGATCAGGGGGCAGGATGGGGCCATGGCGAAGGAGAAGGGCCGCAAGCTGATCGCGCAGAACCGCAAGGCCAGGTACGACTATCACATCCATGACACCTACGAGGCTGGGATCGTGCTCAGCGGCACCGAGGTGAAGTCGCTGCGTGAGGGACGTGCCAACCTGACCGATGCCTACGCCACAGTGGACGACGGCGAGGTGTGGCTGCGGGCAGCGCACATCCCCGAGTACAGCCACGGAACCTGGACCAACCACAACGCGCGGCGTACCCGCAAACTGTTGTTGAGTCGTCGCGAGATCGCCAAGATCCAGCGCGAGCTGGCCACCGCCGGAACCACATTGGTGCCGTTATCGCTCTATTTCTCAGACGGGTACGCCAAAGTTGAGATTGCGCTGGCCAGTGGCAAGCGTGAGTATGACAAGCGCCAGACGATTGCAGCCCGGGAGTCGAGGCGCGAGGCCGAGCGGGCGATGGCCGCTCGCAATCGAGGACAATGAAGCAATGGTGCAATTCCCCGTGTCCGCTGCCGAGCGCCCTTGGCAGGTCCATGGCCGATTCGCTCGGGGCGTAGTCGCGCTCCTCCTTATGCTCGCCGCGTTGGCTTGGGCTTTGGCCTCCCCGACCCCGGCGTACGCAGCGGACGATCAGATCGACTCTTTCACCATCGACTACAACGTCCAGCCCAGCGGAGTGGTCAAGGTGAAAGAAACGATCACGTACCGGTTCGGTGACAATTCAGGCCGTCACGGCATTGAGCGATTTCTGGTAACCCGCGAGCCGTACGACGAAACCCAAGATGCCGTCTACCAGATCACCAACATAAGCGTGACAAGCCCCGATGACGTGGCGACCCAGTTCAGCTCGCGTACCGACGAGGCAAAGGGCGGCCGCGAGGAACAGCTCAGGTTGCGCATCGGCGACCCAGACCGCACCATCTCTGCCCCAACCGCGACCTATGTGATCTCCTACGACCTGGCTGGCGCTATGCGCACCTCGGGCAGCTACGACGAGTTCTACTGGGATGCCACGGGACTGGATTGGACGGCCTCCATGAAGAACGTCGCAGTCTCGGTTGCTGTCCCGGGTGGCGTTCAGGACACAACCTGTACCTACGGCCCAGTCAACAGCACCGAGCAGTGTGCGGCCAAGATCGTTGACGGGAAAGCCCAGTACACCCAGAGCACCCTTGCCCCAGGAGAGGGCGTCACGATCAGCGCCAAGATCAAAGCGGGCCTGATCGCCGACAACAAGCCGCACCTCGAACCAGACGGCTCGAAGCTGTCCCCAAACGAGAGGATTGCCGCGATTGGCGTTGGTGCTGTTGCCCTCCTCATCACCGTGGGATCGCCGATCGTGGGAATGTTGTGGTGGCGCAAGAACGGACGTGACCAGCGCTACGCGGGGCTCCCACCGGGTACCGTCCCGCTGGCTGGCCAGGAAGCGCATGTCGTACCGAATGACCCAGATATCCCCATTCCTGTGGCGTTCTCTCCGCCCAGGATTCCGGTTGCGGAGGCGGGTTTGCTGATAGACGGCCAGGTTGATTCCCGGGAGACCGCGGCCACGATCATCGACCTGGCGGTACGTGGCGCGCTGAAAGTGCAGAGCCTAGGGGAGGACGACTTCCGGGTGATCTTGGTTGACCCGAACAGGGCGGTGGCTCCGCATGAGATGGTGCTGCTGACCAGCCTGTTTGGGGGTGATCCACCGGGCGCAGTGAGGGATCTCTCCTCACGCGGCAGTCTGACGAGCGCTCACGAGGCTATGCGGGCCTCGGTACGCAATCAGGTCGCTGCCAGAGGCTGGTTCCGCAAGGTTCCATCGGCGGCGGCCACCAGGAGCGTCGGCTTCGGTGTCATCGCCGTTGCCGTGTTCGCGGCCTTTGCCGTGGGCGCCTGGGTGCTGCTGCTCCTGATCCCACTTCTCCCGATCATCATCACCGTCGCAGTGATCCGTACCAAGCTCCGCCGCGGTCAGCGCACCGCCGAAGGTCGCGCTGTCTGCGACCAGGTCGAGGGTTTCAAGACCTATCTCGCAACTGCGGAGGCTGACCAGCTCAAGTTCGAGGAGGGCGAGGACATCTTCTCGAAGTACCTGCCCTGGGCGATCACCTTCGAGCTTGCCGACCGCTGGGCGAAGATTTGTGCCGACTTGGTGGCGATGGGCCGGCTGCCAGACGTCGTTCCCTACTGGTACGTCGGGAACTATCACCTGGCGGCCTTCAACACCTCATTCCTCACCAGCAGCTTGACCAGCGCGGCTACCCCGTTGCCATCCGCCGGAAGCAGCGGCACGGGCTTCGGCGGCGGCAGCTCGTTCAGCGGAGGCGGCTTCTCAGGCGGCGGCGGGGGTGGCGGTGGTGGCGGCAGCTGGTGATCGGCGACCGGCCGAGGTGGGTTGTCGCTTCTCGGGGTAGGTCCGGGGGAGTGCCCTATGGTGCATCACCGGCTACCAAACGATGCTGGTTCGCATGGACGCGATCTATGAGCACCCCAGCCTCAAAATGCATGTCACACCCGATCAGCGTGATCGCGCTGAATCCTGGCTCAAAGATGCCTACGCAGACGGCCGGATCAGTGAGTCGGAGTTCGACCGGCGGATCGGGCAGGTTCTCACCGCTGACACCCGCAAAGAGCTCAACGAGGCCTTCCACGGTCTGGTACAAATACCGGCCCCATCCCGGGCACTCGGTGCCCACCCCGCCTACCAACCACTGGTCCGTCCCGAGACTCGTGACCAGGCCGGGCGCGGCGCGGCCGCAGTGGCACACTTCTCGGTCTTCTTTCTTTGGCTCTTCGGCCCAGGTCTGGTTTACGCTCTGTCGACGCCCGGAACGTACGCACGTAGGGAGGCGGCCAAGTCGTTCAACTTCCAGCTGATCTCGTCGATCGCGTTCGTGCTGGTCGCCATATTGGGCGGTGTGACCGGTCTTGACATCTTCGGCTGGTTGCTGCCGTTCATGGGCTTGGGTTGGTTGGTCCTCACCATCGTCGGCGGCGCCAAGGCCTTGCAGGGTGAGAGCTGGAAGAATCCGGTGAAGAGTGTGATCAAGCTCGAGGTGCTGTCAGAGAAGTAGCGCGGAATGGGCGCCGGATCGATGAGGTCCGGCGCCTTTTGCCTCTCCGGACAGGGAATCAATTGGACTGCCGGCGCATTGCATGATCTGTAGACTTTGTTCCGTTGCGGTCGAACCTAGCTGTACGGGGGATGGTCGCAAAGCCCAACTCATAGGGCTACAACTCAATAGGGGGTGATCGGTTTCGACTTGGGTCGATAGTCCCAGGAGAAGCGGGCCGAGAATCCAAGGTCAACTCGAAAATGTCCCTTGGGAACCAATAAGTGCCGAGAAACCAACTCAGCATAACTTCGCTCTCGCTGCCTAAGCAGTGATCGAAGGGTCAGACCGGGAGGGCCTCCGCCCCGGACCCTGGCCTCGTCAAGGAGGCTCACCTGCGGAGAGTCGGCTTAGGGCTCAGCAGGGAAATGAACTGAGTCTGGGCTTGTCTGCAACGTGCTGGCACGAGTGCAGGAGCCGAGAGAACGCCTAGCCAGCTGCGCCCGGAGAAGACCTGGTTCGTCACTCGAGGACGCGGGTTCGATTCCCGCCACCTCCACT
>JBKOUS010000112.1:0-18566 GCA_046723505.1 Actinomycetota bacterium | reverse complement strand
TGTCGAGGTCTCCCAGAACCGGCGGCTGACCCGCCGCACAGGGGCGGTAGCTTGACACCCACTGAAAGGTAGACGCAATGTCGCCCCAGACGCCCGAGCCACGCGCTGTGGGCTCGGCTGCGCGACCGACGGTCCCCCCTGAGGCCGGAATTGGCGGTAGCGACTCCGCACGATCCCGCAGACTGCTCCTGCGGCTCAGCTGGCTTTGGGTGCTGCTCGCTGGCATTGGGGCCTATCTGCTGCTGCTTCGCACGCTCATCGCGACGCAAAATCCCAATTTCTTCCCATCGTTGATTCTCCTCGGCTCGATCGTGGTTCCCACCAGCGTGTTGACCTTCGCGGCAGCCGGAGGCAAGCGCGGAATCAAGGTGAGCACTAGCACCATCACCTTTACGGTGATCGCTGGCGGCATTCTTGGTACCGTCGCGGCCGGCACGCTCGAATATGACGCCCTGCGCGCGCTCGGCGCGTTGCCGATGATCATGGTTGCCTTCATCGAGGAGGCGAGCAAGATCCTCGTGCCGGTCGCTGTGCTCCTGATCAATCGGCGCCTCCGCTGGCCCGCCGCTGTGGTTCTTGGGGTTGCCTCCGGCGCGGGCTTCGCCACCTTGGAGACCATGGGCTACGGCTTCACGGCCCTGCTCAGCGGCGGCCTGGCCGCCCTCGACGAGACCCTGCTGCTGCGGGCCCTGCTGGCACCAGCTGGGCATGTCGCCTGGACGGGTCTGTCCGTCGGAGCCATTGGACGCATCCGAGGCACCTCGCACCGATTCCGTGCCATCTTCGTCGCCATCGGTGTCTTCGTGGCCGTTGTGATCCTGCACGCGGTGTGGGATGCCAGCTCCAGTTCGCTGATTCGTATCGCGATTGCCTTGTTGAGTTTCATCGCTCTGATGCTGACGCTCGTTGCAGCCCGACGTGCTGAAGGATCACATGCATCCCAGGTGGCCTAGCCTTTGAGGCCTAAGACGGCGTGAACGGTTGAGTAGGCTGAGTCAGTCCAGACCCCGACGTTAAGGACGCTCGTGTTCGACACCTTGCAAGACCGCCTTGCGGCGACGTTCAAGAATCTGCGCGGCAAGGGCCGACTGTCCGAAGCCGACATCGACGCAACGGCTCGCGAGATCCGGGTCGCGTTGCTCGAGGCAGACGTCAATCTGTCGGTCGTCAAGGACTTCATTGCCGCGATCAAGGAGCGGGCCCGCGGCACCGAGCTCTCTGGGGCGCTGAATCCTGCCCAGCAAGTCATCAAGATCGTCAACGAGGAGCTCATCGCCATTCTCGGTGGGGAAACCAGGCTGTTGCGTTTCGCGAAGCGGCCGCCGACTGTGATCATGCTCGCCGGTCTGCAGGGTTCGGGCAAGACTACGCTGGCGGCCAAGCTCGGATTATGGCTGAGGGAGCAGGGTCATTCTCCGCTGCTTGTCGCGGCCGATTTGCAACGGCCCAATGCGGTCAATCAGCTGCAAGTGGTTGGCCAGCGAGCCGGCGTTCACGTCTACGCGCCGGAGCCCGGCAACGGCATCGGTGACCCGGTTGCGGTTGCCCGATCATCGATTAGCGAGGCGGAGCGTCGCCTCTATGACGTGGTCATCGTCGACACCGCCGGCCGGCTGGGCATCGACGCCGAAATGATGCAGCAGGCCGCCGACATCCGCGATGCCGTCCATCCGGACGAGGTGCTCTTCGTCGTCGACGCCATGATCGGCCAGGACGCGGTCAATACAGCGAACGCGTTCGCCCACGGAGTGGGCTTCGACGGGGTCGTGCTCACCAAGCTGGACGGCGACGCCCGTGGTGGCGCTGCCCTTTCGATCGCCCGTGTCACTGGCAGCCCGATCATGTTCGCCTCCAACGGCGAGGCCCTGACGGACTTCGACGTGTTCCATCCCGACCGGATGGCCAGCCGGATCCTGGGCATGGGCGACATGCTCACGCTGATCGAGCAAGCGGAGAAGACATTCGACGCCGAGCAGTCCGCAAAGGCGGCCGCCAAGCTCGCCGGCCATGGGGGAGAGTTCGGGTTGGCGGACTTCCTCCAACAAATGCAGATGGTACGTAAGATGGGCCCACTCTCGAAGGTCTTCGCGATGCTGCCGGGGATGGGCGACCTCAAGGACAAGATCGCCGGCATCGACGAGCGCGACGTCGATCACATCGAGGCGATCATCCATTCGATGACGCCGGTGGAGCGCGAAAACCCCAAGATCATCGACGGCTCACGACGCGCCCGTATCGCCAGGGGAGCCGGGGTGGAGGTCTCCGAGGTCAACACCCTCATCAATCGCTTCTTCGAGGCCCGCAAGATGATGAGCTCGCTGGCAACGGGCTCGATGCCCGGGGTGCCGGGCATGGGCGGCTTGACTGGTCCCCGACGGCAGCCGACCCGCTCGCAGAAGAAGAAGGGCGGTCGGGGGGTATCTGGGAACCCGGCCAAGCGCAACGCGGCCCAGGAGCCAGCTGCGGCGATTGACCCGGCGGCCGCTTTTGGTGGCGGCGACATCGACCAGGCTGCTCTGGAGAAAGCCATGGCCGACTTCCAGCTGCCACCGGAGCTGCGTACCCGCTTCGGCAAGTAAGCCGGCCGTGGCCCAACGCCTGCACCTCGCTGGAGTGGTGCTGCCGGAGGGCGAGTATCGCGACCTCTGGGTAGTCGACGGTGTGGTCCGTACTGAGCCGGTCTCCGCCGCGCAGACTGTCGCCACCGGGGTCTGGCTCATGCCGGGCCTGGTTGATGCGCACTGCCACGTCGGGCTGGAGAGGCAAGGCGCCGTCCCCGATGACCGAGCCGAGCAACATGCAGTCGCCGAGCGCGCCGCTGGAGCATTGCTGCTGCGCGACGCGGGAAGCCCGGCTGACACACGATGGATGGACCAACGGGCCGATCTCCCGAAGATCATCCGGGCTGGGCGGCACATCGCGCGGCCCAAGCGCTACCTCCAGAACTACGGCGAGGAAGTCGAACCCGATGAACTGGTCGCCGAGGTGGAGCGGCAGGCTGTCCGCGGCGACGGCTGGGTGAAACTGGTCGGGGACTGGATCGACAGAGACATCGGCGATCTCGCGCCGCTATGGCCGACAGATGTCGCGGCAACGGCAATCACGCGGGCGCACGAACTGGGCTGCCGGGTGACCGCCCACGTCTTCGGTGAGCAAGCCGTCAGCGAGCTGGTTGCGGCAGGGATCGACGGGATCGAGCACGGAACCGGGATCGATGACGCCACTATCGTCCTGATGGCCGAGCATCAGGTCGCGTTGGTCCCGACCATGATCCAGCTCGACAATTTCGAGATGTATGCCAAGTCCGGTGAGGACAAATACCCGGCATACGCGCGGCATATGCGTGCTCTCTATGCCACCCGTCTTGAGCGGTTCGCAAAAGCCCTGGACGCCGGCGTCCCGATCTATGCCGGTACAGATGCCGGTGGCTTCCTACCGCACGGCCTGGTCGGCAAGGAGATCGCGGCGCTGGGACAGTTCAGCTCAGCTGAGTATGCGTTGGGGGCCGGTTCCTGGCGAGCTCGCGCCTGGCTTGGCCAGCCGTCCCGGCTCACTGAGGGGGTGCCAGCCGATCTGGTGGTTTTCGATACTGATCCGCGCATCGACCTGGCCGTGTTGAGTGCGCCGGTTCACGTGATACTGCGCGGCGCTCTGATCGCATGACAGCTGCGAGCGTCACAGTTGCGCCACCGAGCAAGATGGGCCCATGCGCGGCGCTCGAGCAGCAGCTCTCCTGCTAATCGTTGCGCTCTTGTCTGGCGTCCCGATCCGGGTGTACGCGGCAGACCAAGTGATCGCGACACAGCTGCTGGTGCCTGGTACGCCGGAGGCGGACGGAAAGCCGGTCATGCTCGATGCGACGATCCTGACGACAGATCCGTCCATTCCGCGCCCAGCGATTGTGCTGGCGCATGGCTTCGGCGGCACCAAGACCGACAGCGAGCCAACGGCTCGCACGCTCGCGTTGGCCGGTTACACAGTGATCATCTACACCGCCCGTGGCTTCGGAGCATCCGGCGGCCGAATCCACCTGAACAATCCAGCGTACGAGGGAGCGGATGCGCGGAAGCTGATTGACCTGGCGGCCAGTCGCCCAGAGGTTGCCAAGGACGGCGATGATCCTGTGATCGGCTTTTCCGGCGCCTCCTATGGCGGAGCGGTGTCGTTTCTGGCTGCTGGTTTGGATCATCGGGTCGATGCCATTGTGCCGGCGTTCACGTGGCACAGCCTTCGACAGGCACTTTTCCCGCAGCACCAGGTTGTCGGGCTGGCCGAGTCGCCGGGCGACGTGAATCCCTCAAACCGCCAGGGCGTGTTCAAACAACGTTGGGCGTCACTGTTGTTCTCCAACGCGGGCGGGCGACCGGCGCCCACTGACCAGGCTTCCACCGGCACTGTTGCGATTTGCGGCCGATTCGCCCCCCAGTTGTGTCGGGGCTATCTCACCGCCGCTGAGACCGGTGAAGCGGATGATGAGTTGAGCAGCCTCTTGGACGAGTCGGGTCTAGAGAAGATCTTGCCTGCCATCAAGGCGCCGACACTCATCATTCAGGGCGAGGAAGACACATTGTTCACCCTCGATCAGGCTGATGCGAATCTCCGAGGCCTGCCAGCCGAAACAGCGGCGAAGATGAAATGGGTCGCTGGCGGCCATGACGCTGAGATCTCGGTCGACGCTCTCATCGATGATCTTGAAGGATGGTTCGGGCGCTACCTGAAGCGGGACGGCAGCGCCGCCGACACCTCCTTTTCGGTGCTTGTGCCGGAGACGTCGCTGCTTGGCGAGGATCGTGGCACTCGTGACCCGGAGACCTTCCTTGTTCAGCCATATCCAGGCCGCGGGTCCGAGCTTGCAGTTCAGCGCGTGGCACTGACCGGCCAGCGGCAAGGCATCGTGGCTCCGCCCGGTGGTGCGCCGGCCGCGCTGACCAACCTTCCGGGGACTGGCGGTACTTTCGGCCGCGCCTCCAGCGTTGCCGGCTACGCCCTCGGCGTCCTGCCTGATCAGTCGGCTGTCTTTACCAGCGAGCCGCTTACTGCGCCGTTGACGTTGATTGGCAGTAGTCGGGTCGATCTTGACGTGACTGGAACGGCTCCGACGGCGACGCTCTTCGCATCCCTCTGGGATCTTGGACCCGACGTGGAGCGCACTGAGAACGGCCACAGCGGCGTAGCTCCTAGCTCGGCTGTGCTTCCGCAGCTCCAGGTCGCCCCAGTCAAACTGGGCGGACTTGATCCCACCCAGCCAGTGCGCGTGACGGTCGCGCTCCCTGCGGTATCCCACAAGGTTCCTGTCGGCCACCGCCTGCAATTGGTGATCACCACGACCGACCAGGCCTACGCAAATGCGGTGCCTGCGGCACGCTATGACGTGACGGTGGCCGGAGATCGGGCGGCTGCGATTCCGCTGCTCGCTACGACGGCACTCAGCGCAAGCACCCTCGACGTGCCTCTTCCGCTGCTCATCGTGGTGGCTGGGCTAGCCGGAGCCTCGGTGGTTGCTGTGCTTGTTCTGTGGCGCAAGCGGCGTGGGATTCGGATGGATCCTGCGCTGGCTGGCATTCCGCTGGTCGTGAACGATGTGGTAAAGACCTACGGTGACGGCTTTCGGGCAGTGGACGGCGTGTCTTTCCGCGCAGAGGCTGGCCAGGTCGTCGGGCTGTTGGGACCCAACGGTGCGGGAAAGACCACCGTGATCCGCATGCTGGTCGGCTTGATTCGGCCAGAGTCCGGCTCGATCTACGTCAACGGCCAGCCGGTGCACGCCGGCGCCGATGTGCTGAGCGCGGTGGGCGCCTTGATCGAGGGCCCCGGCTTTCTGCCGCATCTCAGCGGCAGGGCGAACCTGATGGGGTACTGGCACGCGACCGGTCGTCCCGTGCAGGAGGCTCACCTGGACGAGGCATTGCAGATTGCCGGACTTGGTGCGGCGATCGACCGCAAGGTGCGCGGGTACAGCCATGGGATGCTGCAGCGACTCGGCATCGCCCAGGCCATGCTCGGAATGCCGCCCCTTCTCGTGCTGGATGAGCCGACCAACGGCCTCGACCCACCGCAGATCAAGGCGATGCGCGCTGTGCTGGCTGACTACACCGCCGCAGGTCGTACAGTCGTCATCTCTTCTCACCTCTTGTCGGAGGTGGAGCACACCTGCAGTCATGTGGTGGTGATGGACCAGGGCAAGGTGGTACTCACCGGCGCGGTCGAGGAGCTAACCGCGAGCGACACGGTGACGTTGATTGGACTAACCAACGTCGACGATGTAGGCGCCGCGGGTAGGACGCTGCAGGCTCGGGGTCTCCGCGCTGAACCTGAGGGCAAGCTGCTTCGTGTCACCGGCGATCTGCCGCGGCAGGCGATTGTGGCGGAGCTGGTCGCAGCCGGCTATGGCATCGAGTCAGTGGACGGCCATCGTCAGCTCGAAGAAGTGTTCATGAGTCTTGTCGGTGATTCCGACCATGGGCTCGAGCCCAGTAGCGAGGCCGCGCGATGAGTCTTACGACAATGGCCCGTCCACCCTTGCCACTCAGCGCCGAGATCGGACGGCAGCTGCGTCGCCGCCGCACCATTGGCATCTTTACCGTTCTCACCGTCCTACCGCTGGTGTTGCTCCTCGCCTTCTGGCTGGGAGATGGAGGCAACGACTCCGGTGAGCGCGGGTTCGTCGACCTGGCTCAGGAGAGCGGAGCGAACCTCGTGATCTTCACGCTCTTTGCCTCGACGAGCTTTCTGCTGGTTGTCATCGTCGCGTTGTTCGCGGGCGATACTGTGCCGTCCGAAGCGAGCTGGTCCAGCCTGCGCTATCTGCTGGCCGCCCCGGTGCGACGCGAGCGCCTGCTGCGGCAGAAGCTTGTGGTAGCGGCGCTTTCCTCCGTTGTCGCGTTCGGTTTCCTGCCCGCCTGGACGCTGGTCGTGGGGGGGATCGCGTACGGCTGGGGTCCTTATGTTGGGCCGACCGGAAGTCAAATCGGCTGGCCGGAATTCGTGGGTCGGCTCTTGATCATCGTCGGCTACCTGCTGCTCGTGATGTCCGTGGTGGGCGCATTCGCCTTCATGCTCGGAGTGCTGACTGATGCGCCACTGGCCGCGGTGGGCGGCGCGGTGCTGTTGATGATCTTGTGCGCGATACTCGACTCGATCACCGCGCTGGGCAGCATTCGGAACGGTCTGCCGGGTCATTACGCCTATGCCTGGCGCGACGCCCTCGCGCCGACAGTCGACTTTTCCGACATGATCACCGGTGCATTGTGGTCGATCGGGTACGCCATCGTCGCGGTCTGGTTTGCCTTCTGGTACTTCCTGCGCAAGGACATCACAAGCTGAGCGGCATGCCCTTGATTCGGGAGTTACCGGGCGGCCCTCGATCCCAGGTGTTCGGCGAAGAAGGCCTCGATCCGCCGCCAGGCATCGGCTGCCGAGGCCGGCTCAGGTCTGGCGTGAACCAGTTTCGCCACCGGTCGGAACAGCAACGGGCCATTCGGCCTGTCGTTCAGAAAGCAATGGCCGGCCGCGGGGTAGACCTCGACATCATGTGGCACGTCGTGTGTGCGTAGAGCCTCTCGCAGCGCAGGCACGCCCTTGACTGTCCAGTCCCTCCCGCCATAGCTAGCCACGATCGGGCCGGCGCGTGCCGCCAGCTCATCGATATCGGACGGCACCATGCCGTAGTTCACAGATGCGGCCTGGTAGCCCTCCGCTGACAGCAACAACGCGAAGCCACCGCCAATGCAAAAGCCGATGACACCAACCCTGCCCGTGCAGTCAGGGTCAGCTCGCAGTTGCTTACGGCAGGACTCGATGAGCTCGAACGGCTTGCCCATCCGCGCCTGGAACGCCCGGAACGTGCTGACGATGCATCGCAGCCACGGACCCTCACCGAGCAAATCGGGGGCGTACACCAGATATCCAGCAGAAGCCAAGCGATCGGCATGGCGGCGCAGCACGTCATCGATACCCCAGGCCTCGTGCAGCATCACCACGCCCGGCCAGGGTCCCGAGGCGCCCGGCCACGCTGCTACGACGGTGCGGCCATCGATGACAATTTCGGCCGTCCTCGTCTCCATGGGCGTCACGCTAGCGGTTGGCTCCAGCCATGGTTCGGAGCCATCGATAGGTCACGTGAAGCCGGAGACCTCATAAGTGGTCTCTGAGTGACGTCGGGACGTCGCAGGCGAGTGCCGGTTCGTGGTTTGGCAGACGACTCTGGCAGAATGCATGCCGCATCTGTTGTCGTTCGGTGCCCTCTCACCCCGTACGGCTCAGATCCACCGAGATCATCGCCAGCGCGACCCCACCGCCTGAGATGGGATCACCGCAGGAGTGGCCGGCCCCCGGGCCGGTTGCAATACCACCACAGGAGAAACCACACACGTGGCTGTCAAGATTCGTCTGAAGCGATTCGGCAAGATCCGGTCGCCGCACTACCGCATAGTCGTCGCCGACTCTCGCACCAAGCGGGATGGCCGCGCCATTGAGGAAATCGGCAAGTACCACCCGAAGAATGACCCCTCCCTGATCGAGGTCGACTCTGCGCGCGCCCAGTACTGGCTGTCGGCCGGCGCGCAGCCAACTGAGGCTGTCGTCGCGTTGCTCAAGCGCACGGGTGACTGGCAGAAGTTCTCGGGTGACACGTCGCCATCCGGCGTGCTGCCGCAGCCGGAGAAGCGCAACAAGACCGATGCCTTCAACGCTGCTCTAGCCGAGGCAGGCAAGGAGCCCAAGGCCGCTCCGGCCGCAACGGCTAAAAAGGCGGCGTCCAAGCCCGAAAGCACCAAGCCCGAGCCGGCTTCCGTCGAGGGCACTCCGGAGGAAGCCCAGCGGGCTGCTGACGCAGGTGTTGCTGATGCGGATTCCAGCGAGACCTAAATGCTCGCCGACGCACTCCAGCATCTGATCCGGGGAATCGTCGCACACCCCGACGATGTCACGGTCAAGGATAAGGACCTCCGTCGCGGGCGGATGCTCGAGGTGCGAGTGAATCCGGACGATGTTGGCAAAGTCATCGGCCGCTCGGGCCGCACGGCAACCTCGTTACGGACTGTGATCGGCGCGCTGGCCGGCGACCAAGACGTACGTATCGACTTCGTCGATGTTGATCGACTCGCCCGTCGCAGCCCGAATAGCCGTCGCCGCTAGGCGAGCGGAGCCAGCAATGTGAACACCGTCGTGGGTGTCATCGGACGGCCCCACGGCGTACGCGGCGAGGTTGCTGTGGAGCTCCGCACTGATGAGCCGGAGCGTCGGTTCGTCCCCGGTCAGGTACTGCTGGAAGAAGGCGGGACCCGGCGCTTCACGGTGCGCTCGGTTCGTAATCACTCCGGGCGGCTCCTGGTCAGCTTCGCTGAGTTGGTAGATCGGGCCGGCGCCGAAGCTGTACGCGGCATGCTTCTGACCGCCGCCGTGGAGCTGGACGAGCGGCCAGCGGAGCCGGGCGAGTTCTACGACCGGCACCTGATCGGCCTGCGCGCCACCACGCCGGACGGCGCTGAGGTCGGCAGAGTGCGATCGGTGCTCCACTTGCCAGCGCAAGACATTTTGGAGATCGAGACGGCCGCCGGCCCTCGCCTGGTGCCGTTCGTCGAGGCATTGGTGCCCGATGTCGACCTTGAGGCTGGCTGCCTCACAGTCGTCAATCTCACTGGTTTACTCGACGACTCGGACGACGCAGATGACTCGGACGACGCAGATGAAGATTGACATCGTCTCGATCTTCGTCGAGTACTTTCAACCGCTGCGCCTTTCGCTGGTGGGTAAGGCGATCGAGAAGGGCATCGTGGACCTCCAGGTTCACGATCTTCGCGACTGGACCGCTGATCGGCACCGGACCGTCGACGACACGCCCTACGGTGGAGGCGCAGGCATGGTGATGCGTCCGGAGCCCTGGGGACAGGCCTTGGATGCCCTTACGACTGTGCAAACCGACCCGCGATTGCTCGTCCTCTCACCCTCGGGTCGCACCCTCACCCAGGCCCTCGCCCACGAGCTTGCGGGGGAGCAGCACCTGATCTTCGCCTGCGGTCGCTACGAAGGCATCGACGCGCGCGTCGTGGAGGATGCGGCGCGCCGAATGCGCGTCGACGAACTGAGCATTGGCGATTACGTGCTGAGTGGTGGAGAGGTTGCGGCCATGGTGGTGATCGAGGCGGTGGTGCGCCTCCTGCCTGGTGTGATGGGCAATCCGGAGTCTTTGATCGAGGAGTCCCACGGTGCCGAGCACGAAGGTCTACTGGAGGGACCTGTCTACACCAAACCGCCCAGCTGGCGTGGGCTGGATGTCCCCGAGGTGCTTATGAGCGGCCACCACGAGAGGATCGCCGCATGGCGTCGCCAGCAAGCACTGGCACGGACGCGACTGCGACGGCCCGACCTGATGCCGAAGTCTGAGTTGTCAGAACCCAGTTGACCTGTAGCTCAACTGGGTTCTGACAAGTCGGCGGGGGCCCAGAAGAGATCTGTGGTGAAAAACACCAGTGACCACGGTGGCCTTAGGTCGCTGTCAGGGCGGCCTGAGTTCTAATGTGGCTGCGTGGCGACAATTTCCTTGACCCCCGCTCAGCAGGCGACGAGGTCAACCGTTGCGCTGAAGGCTCTGATGGCCATAACTGGCCTTATCTTGATCGGCTACTTGCTGGCCCACATGTACGGCAACCTCAAGATCTTCGCCGGGGAGGAGGCATTCAACACCTATGCCCACCACCTGCGAACCCTCGGTGAGCCGCTCCTCCCGCACACCGGTGCGCTCTGGATCATCCGAATCGTTCTTATCGTCAGCGTGCTGGCCCACATGTACGCCGCATTCAGCTTGTGGTCGCGGGCGCACCGGGCGCGCGCGGGGGTGAGGCGGTACTACAGCAACAAGTCACGGACCGGGGTCCAACGGACCTATGCCTCGTACACCCTGCGCTGGGGCGGTGTCGTCATCCTGCTCTTCGTGATCTACCACCTACTGCACCTGACCTGGAACATCATCCACCCGGGCGGTGCGGCCGCCGAACCTTACCAGCGGGTGGTGAACGGTTTCCAGATCTGGTCGGTGGTCTTGGCGTACACGATCGCGGTGATCGCGGTCGGTTTCCATGTCCGGCACGGCATTTGGAGCGCCCTGACAACACTCGGAGCCAACACCTCGAGCCTTGCGCGACAACGCCTCAACGTTCTTGCGTACGCGGCGACAGGGGTGCTCATGGTTGGCTTCCTGCTTCCTCCGTACGCCATTCTGTTCGGGTTCGTGGGCTGATGGCGATTGCGTTCCGAGCCTGATGAGGTGCATGTGACCAACTCCGAAATGCCTGACTCGCTCGATGCCAATTCGTTCTACATCGAGGGCGCTGACATCGCTGACGCCAAGGCGCCCAACGTGCCCATCGAGAGGCGCTGGGAGGAGCGCCGCTTCGGTGCCAGGCTGGTCAATCCGGCCAACCGTCGCAAGTTGGATGTGATCATCGTTGGCTCCGGACTCGCCGGGTCCTCGGCAGCAGCAACCCTTGGCGAGGCGGGCTACAACATCGCCTGCTTCTGCTACCAGGATTCACCGCGGCGCGCGCACTCCATCGCCGCCCAGGGGGGCATCAACGCCGCCAAGAACTACCGCAACGACGGGGACTCGGTCTATCGGCTGTTTTACGACACTGTCAAGGGCGGAGACTTTCGGGCCCGAGAATCCAATGTTTACCGGCTCGCGGAGGTCAGCGTTCAGATCATCGACCAGTGCGTCGCCCAAGGAGTGCCGTTCGCGCGCGAGTACGGCGGCCTGCTGGACAACCGGTCGTTCGGCGGCGTGCAGGTCTCGCGGACCTTCTATGCACGCGGCCAGACCGGCCAGCAGCTGCTGATCGGGGCTTACCAGGCACTGGAACGCCAGATCGCCGCCGGCACAGTCGAGATGCACACTCGGCACGAGATGCTCGAGCTGATCGTTGTCGACGGCAGGGCCCGCGGCGTGGTCATCCGCGACATGGTCACCGGGGGGATCGAGACTCACTTCGCAGACGCCGTGGTGCTCGCCACCGGCGGCTACGGCAATGTCTTCTATCTGTCGACCAACGCCGTTGGCTGCAACGTGACAGCCACCTGGCGAGCCCATCGCAAGGGCGCATACTTCGCAAACCCCTGCTTCACCCAGATACACCCGACGTGCATCCCGGTGAGCGGCGAACACCAGTCCAAGTTGACCTTGATGAGTGAGTCGCTGCGCAACGACGGCCGGATCTGGGTGCCCAAGAGCGGGGAGGACAAGCGCGACCCTCGGGAGATCCCTGAGCAAGATCGCGACTACTACCTGGAGCGCATCTATCCGTCCTTCGGCAACCTGGTGCCGCGCGACATCGCCTCCCGGGCTGCCAAGAACGTCTGCGACGAAGGCCGCGGCGTCGGGCCCGGCGGCCTCGGGGTCTACCTTGACTTCGCTGACGCGATAGCGCGGCTCGGCCGGCCGGCCGTGGAAGCCAAGTACGGCAACCTTTTCAGCATGTACGCCCAGATCACAGGCGAGGATCCGTACGCGACCCCGATGCGGATCTACCCAGCCGTGCATTACACGATGGGCGGGCTCTGGGTCGACTACGACCTGGAGGCCAGTATTCCCGGACTCTATGTCACTGGTGAAGCCAACTTCTCCGACCACGGGGCAAACCGGCTCGGCGCCAGCGCCTTGATGCAGGGCCTGGCCGACGGCTACTTCGTCCTTCCGAACACGATCAACGACTACCTCGCCGACGGGCCGCTCCCCAAAGTCGACGCATCCCATCCTGCAGCGGTCGAAGCCGTTGCAGCGGTTCGTGCCAGGATCGACAAGCTGCTGTCGGTGAACGGTAGCCGGACCGCGGATTCCTTCCACAAGGAGCTCGGGCGCCTTATGTGGGACTACTGCGGGATGGAGCGGAGCGAAGAGGGTCTGCGAAAGGCGCTTACCCGAATCCGAGAACTGAAGAAGGAGTTCTGGTCCGACGTCAGGGTACTGGGCACGAATGAGGAGCTCAACCAAGCGCTCGAGCGGGCTGGCCGGGTTGCAGACTTCTTTGAACTGGGTGAACTGATGTGCATCGATGCGCTGGTCAGGCGTGAGTCCTGTGGCGGCCACTTCCGCGTCGAGAGCCAAACCCCAGACGGCGAGGCGTTGCGGGATGATGATGAATTCGCGTACGTCTCGGCCTGGGAATTCGGCGGCGACAACCGGCGGCCGATCCTGCACAAGGAGCCGTTGGTCTATGAATACGTTGAGATGAAGCAACGGTCATACAAATGACCAAGGGCGCGAGCCAGCAGGACGGGAGAACTCCGTGAATGTCACGCTTCGGGTCTGGCGCCAGGCGCACCCGCGCGCCAAAGGCAAGATGGCCGTTTACAGGGTCAACGACATCTCCGAGCACATGTCTTTCCTGGAGATGCTGGATGTGCTTAACGAGCGGCTGACTCTCCAGGGCGAGGATCCCATCGCCTTCGACAGCGACTGCCGGGAAGGCATCTGCGGTATGTGCGGTCTGGTGATCAATGGCATAGCGCACGGCCCGCAGCAAACCACGACATGCCAGCTCCACATGCGCTCCTTCAAGGACGGCGACGTGATCGATGTCGAACCGTGGCGAGCCGATCCGTTCCCGGTGATCAAGGACCTGGTAGTGGATCGCAGTGCCTTCGATCGGATCATCCAGGCCGGCGGATACATCTCCGCGCCAACCGGCACGGCTCCGGATGCGCACGCCAACCCAGTGCCAAAGCGGGATGCCGACCGCGCATTCGACGCGGCAACCTGCATCGGCTGCGGTGCCTGCGTCGCCGCCTGCCCCAACGGCTCAGCGATGCTGTTCACCGCCGCGAAGATTACCCATCTCGGCCTGCTGCCGCAGGGCCAGCCCGAGCGCTATTCCCGTGTGGTCGGCATGGTGGCCCAGCATGATGCAGAAGGATTCGGCGGCTGCACCAACATCGGTGAGTGCACTGCTGTCTGCCCTAAGGCCATACCCTTGGAGACTATCTCTCGGCTCAACCGGGACCTGATCAGCGCCCTGACCCATGGTGGCTCACACTGGCCCAAGGCTGCGCCGAGAAGGGAGGAGCTGGAAGAAGACGAACCCGATATCATCGGATTCTGAGATCTCAGCGACGGTTTGGGTACCCGCAGGGTGCGGCGATCAGACAGTTAAGGCGATCAGCAGCGCGGCGATCGAGCCGACCATCGCGCCACCGTAACAGAGCACGGCGATCGGCCTGTCAAGCCGCCTGAGCTGGAGTCCGTCGTCCAGGGTGAAGCGGAAGCGGTGTGCCCAGTGAAACAGCATGAGGACAACCAGGCCCAGAAAAACCAGGCGGGTGAGCCAATGGCTGACCACGGCGTGCAGATGGTCGTAGTCAGGTTGGACCCAGCCCAGTGGAATGGCCAGCCCGAAGAGCACGATCAGTACGGGCAGGAACACTGACGCGACTACTCCGCCCCCGCTGAACAGCAACCAGGCGATCGGTTCGAGGTGCCGCTTGGTCATCGGAGCACCAACCAGGCGATAAATGCTGACACTACAACGAGTCCCACGTACTGGGATGCGATCACCGCGCCGGCCGGCAGCCGCCCACCGACGCGAACCACCGTCGCCGCCGGTACCCACTGGCCGGCGACGCGAACCTCCTTCATCGCCCGGACTTGCCGGCCACGGAAGCGAACCACCATCGCCTGCGGGGTGAGTACGAACCACGTCACCGTGTGCAATACCGAAAAGGCAAGTGCCACGACGTTCACCACTACGACGACGGGTGACGCGGCCCAGTCCAAGAAGCGCTGGTACGAGGCCTCACCACGTCCGATAGCAAAGACCAACACCATCAGGAACACCGCGAACCAGGCCACGAACACGCTGCTGAGCTCACGCATCACGAAGAGGAGGTAGGTCCGCTTCTTCAGCCACCACAACCTGGACACAGGCTGCCGGTAGGTGACAGGCGCACTCATCGCGCACCCCGCGGAAGCAGAAACGCCCTCAGGTTCTCGGTCGCGGCCTTGAGCTTGTATCGCTGGATGGCACCTGCCGGGTCAACGTGCTTGGGGCATACTCGGGTGCATTCACCGACGAAGGTGCAGCCCCAGACGCCTTCCTTCTCGATGAGCACGTCGAGGCGTTCTCGCTGTCCGCGGTCGCGAGTGTCCAGGTCGTACCGCTCGGCGAGGGCGATAGCAGCCGGGCCGATGAAGTCCGGCTCGAGGCCGTAGATCGGACAGGCCGCATAGCACAACATGCAGTTGATGCAGTTGCTGAACTGCTTGTACTCCTCAAGCTCCTCCGGGGTCTGCAGGTATTCGCCGTCGATCACCGATACGTCGTCGTCTCGGATGATCCAAGGCTTGACCCGCGGCAACTTCTCCATGAAGTCCTCGATGTCGACGACTAGGTCCCGAACGACGGGGAAATTGCTGAGCGGCTCGACGCGAATCGGCCCAGGTGCATAGTCGCTGAGGAAGGCAGCACATGTCAGCTTTGGCTCTCCGGCGACGTTCATCCCGCAGCTGCCGCAGATGCCCATCCGGCACGACCAGCGATACGACAGGCTTCCGTCGATGTGGTCCTTGACATAGTTCAGCCCGTCGAGGATCGCCCAGTCTTTCCTCAGCGGCACCTCGTACGTGGCTACGGTCGGCGCGGAATCATGGTCCGGGTCGTACCGCGTCACCTGTATCTGAATGCTGTCTGCCATCTGCGGCTACCTCCCGTACACCCGCTCACCCGGTGGCCATCGGGTGATCGTCACCGGTGACCGCTCAATCCTGACGGCACCGTCCGCGTCCCTGTAGGCCAGTGCGTGGTTGAGGAAGCGCGTGTCGTCGCGTGCGGTGAAGTCGGTGCGCTGGTGGGCGCCCCGCGACTCCTCGCGTTGCAGGGCGGACTGCAGGATGGTTTCGGCGATATCGAGCATGTTTGCCAGCTCAAGGGCAGCGACTAGCTCGGTGTTGAACACCTGGGTTCCGTCGTGGAGCTGAACGCGCTCGAGTCGCTGCTGCAACTCGGCCAGCTGATCGACGCCCTTGCTCAGCGATTCGCCGGATCGGAAGATGCCTGCACTGTCCTCCATGGTTGCCTGCATCTCCTCGCGGATGTCGGCGATCCGCTCAGAACCACTATCAAGCGTCCGCATCTGATCAATCCGCCGTATTTCGTCTTCGACCTGTTGCATCACCACGGGGGGTGGCGGCTTAGCACTTGTCGCGCACTCCGCAGCAGCCCTGCCCGCCCGAGCACCGAAGACCAGACACTCCGGCAGCGAGTTGGACCCAAGCCGGTTCGCGCCGTTGATGGTCACGCAGGCGGTCTCCCCTGCTGCGAAGAGCCCTTCGATGGGCGTCGCGCCATTGATGTCGGTGTGCACGCCGCCCATCATGTAGTGCACCACCGGCCGGACGGGGATCAGATCCTTGACGGGATCGATGCGCTCGTATTTCAAACACAGCTCACGCACCATGGGAAGCTTGGTGTCGATCAGCTTCGCGCCCAGGTGGCGGAGGTCGAGATGAACGATCGGCCCGTAAGGCGACTCGATCGTTCGCCCCTTCTCGACCTCATGCACGAAGGCTTGCGACAGCCGGTCTCGTGGTCCGAGCTCCATGCTGCGCAGCACTGGCGTGGGCTCAGGCTTGCCCAGGTCGTAGTCCTCGAGGTAGCGGTAGCCGTCCTTATTGAGCAGCCAGCCACCTTCGGCGCGCGTCGCCTCGGTAATGAGGATGCCCGTGAACGGGAGCCCTGTTGGGTGGTACTGGACGAACTCCATATCCTTGAGCGGCGCACCTGCGCGGTAGGCCAACGCCATGCCGTCCCCCGTGCAGATTGCGGCGTTGGTGGTGAATGGGAAGACCTTGCCGGAACCGCCATTGCACAGGACGACCGACTTTGCAGTGATGGCCTCGATCCGACCGGTTCTGAGTTCGATCGCCACGACTCCATGTACGCGGCCGTCGTCTATGAGGAGCCGGGAAACGAACCATTCGTCGTATCGAGTGAGGTCTGCATATTTCAGCGACGTCTGGAACAGCGTGTGCAGCATGTGGAAGCCGGTCTTGTCCGCTGCGAACCAGGTGCGCATGTTCTTCATGCCCCCAAAGGCGCGTACGGCGATGCGCCCGTCCGGTTGTCGGCTCCACGGACAGCCCCAGTGCTCAAGCTGCAGCAGCTCGCGAGGAGCCTCCTGAACGAACGCCTCCACTGCGTCCTGGTCACAGAGCCAATCGCTGCCCGAGACGGTGTCGTAGGCGTGCTCGTCAAGAGTGTCGTCCGCCGCGATTGCGCCGGCCGCCCCACCCTCGGCAGACACCGTATGGCTGCGCATGGGATAGACCTTCGAGACGACGGCCACACTGAGGCTGGGATTGCTCTCCGCAATGGCGATCGCTGCCCGCAGTCCGGCGCCGCCGCCGCCCACGAGAAGTACGTCGTGGGCCGCAGCCGCGCCTTCACTCACCACGAAACTCCTCGTCCACCAGCGTCCTCCCGCAATTCATCCTGACCTTCAGATGTATGCCGCCGTCGTGGAACTCTATACCCCGCAGACGAGGCAGTAGGGAGAGGAGTCTTCCGCGGGTGCCGCCGCGTTTGTGCTATCCAGACAACCTTTTGGCAGCCGACTCGACCAGCCGGCGCCCCAGTGACGATTTCGTCTTGCATCGTCGGATGTGGCAGACTTGACGGCTGCCGTCCTGCTGTACGACACCTGCCACAGGGGGAATGTTCCGGGCAGGAGGCAATTCAACTGGATGTACGAGCGTAGTGACCTGTGGCACTGGCGAGGAACGTCTCATGAGCAAGCTCATTCACGAGCTCGATCAAGCATCGATGCGCAGCGATCTCCCCGCCTTCCGTCCAGGAGACACCGTCAAGGTGCACGTAAAGGTGGTTGAAGGCACTCGTTCGAGAATCCAGGTCTTCACTGGTGTGGTGATCTCCCGTGCGGGCGATGGTATCCGCGAAGCATTCACAGTCCGCAAGGTGAGTTTCGGGGTCGGTGTGGAGCGCACGTTTCCGCTGCACAGCCCGATCATCGACAAGATCGAGGTGGAACGCCGCGGCGATGTACGCCGGGCAAAGCTCTACTATCTTCGTGGCCTGCGCGGCAAGGCGGCCAAGATCAAGGAAAAGCGCGACGCCAGCTGATCACCGGTAGTCGCAGTGGCCAACCGGTGGGGCAGAGCGACGCCGCGGCGTGCGTTGCAGCCGGAAAGCCAACTGCAGTCCGGCCAAACCGAATCCACCGCTTCGGACCCAGAGCACTTGACTTTCGGCCAGCATGTGGCGGCCTTCTTCAAGGAACTGACCGTTGTTGTCGTCGGCGCGGTGATTGTTGCCTCGATACTGCGAGGATTCGTCGGGCAGATGTTCCTGATCCCATCCATCTCTATGGAGAACACACTTCAGGTCGACGATCGTGTCGTCGTAGCGAAGCTCAGTCCGGTCAAACGCGGCCAGGTGATCGTCTTCAAGGATCCGGGGGGCTGGCTTGCCGGTGCCACCGTGCGTGAGCGCGGTCCGATCGGGAAGGCCCTGGAGTTTGTCGGCGTGCTGCCCGACACCAGCACCGAGCATCTGATCAAGCGGGTC
>JBKOUS010000198.1:0-42004 GCA_046723505.1 Actinomycetota bacterium | reverse complement strand
ATTGAGCCGAAATCCGTGTCGCTTGTGACCACTTTCGGAAAAGCTGCTAGCTGGTTACCAGGGTCACATCGACTGAGATCGGGCCGTCAGTTTCAATCCAACTGACATCACCGGCAATACGGCCGACAGCACGCAGGTCGGGCTCGACCGCCAGCAAATGCGCCAGGGCCCCGGCCGTGCCATAGAACTTGGCGAGGCTGATCTCGGTCTTCATCGATACGCGGGCTTGGGTCTTGGCGCCGCGAATCTGGATCAGCGCGGCAGAAACATCGCTCAGCAAGCCTGGATCCTCACTGACGGCCACTTCCCCAGCCAGCGGCCAGCGGGTCTGGTGGATGGAGCCGTCCTTCCACCATGACCACACCTCCTCGGTGACATACGGCATGATCGGCGCGAACAGTCGCAAAACGACGTCCAAAGTAAGCGTCAAGGTGGCCCGGGCCGACGCGGCTCCGGGGTCCTCGGCGGCGCCGTACGCACGCTCCTTGACCAGCTCCAAGTAGTCGTCGCAGAACTGCCAGAAGAACTGTTCGGTGCTCTCCAAGGCGCTGGTGTAGTCGTACGCCTCGAACGATCGAGTGGTCTCGGTGATCACCGCGGTGAGGTGAGCGAGCAGTGACAAGTCGGCAGGTTCGGTAATGGCAGCAGAGTCGGTAAGCGCACCGGCCCCCAGCACGAACTTGCTGGCGTTCAGCACCTTCAGCGCGAGGCGCCGCCCAACCTTCATTTCGCGCTGATCAAAGGGCGAGTCCATCCCCGGCCGAATCTTCGCGGCACGCCAGCGTACGGCGTCCGAACCATAGCGTTCCAGCACGTCTGTCGGGACCACCGCGTTGCCCCGGGACTTGCTCATCTTCTTGCGGTCGGGATCCATCACAAAACCGCTGATCATGCAGCGCAGCCACGGCACAGAGTGGTTCTCGAAGTGGGCACGTACCACTCGGGAAAACAGCCAGGTGCGAATGATTTCGTGAGCATGGGTGTTGAGGTCCATAGGAAACGTGATTCCGAACAGTTCCGGGTCGCGCTCCCACCCGCACGCGATCTGGGGGGTGAGCGAGGACGTCGCCCAGGTGTCCATCACGTCCGGATCGGCAATGAAGCCGCCGGGCTTGCCTCGCTGGGACTTGCTGAAGCCGACTGGAACGTCCGAGCTCGGGTCCACCGGCAAGCTGTCTTCGCTCGGCAGGATGGGGTGGTCGTAGTCAGGCTCGCCCTCGGAGTCCAGGGAATACCAGACGGGGAACGGGACTCCAAAGAACCGCTGCCGCGAGATCAACCAGTCCCCGTTGAGGCCGCTCACCCAATTGTCGTATCGGTATTTCATGTGCGGCGGTATCCATTCCAGCTCCGCACCACGTTCCAACATCACGCGCTTCAGATCGTCGTCGCGACCGCCATTGCGGATGTACCACTGACGAGTAGAGACGATCTCCAGCGGCTTGTCGCCCTTCTCATAAAAATTGGCCTTGCGGAGCGTCGGCGTCGGTTCGCCTTGAAGATCACCGGACGCGCTCAACTCAGCCACGACCGACTCCCGAGCAGAGACGATCGTCTTCCCGGCAATCGCCTCCCAGCTGGCGTCGTTGGCAATCCATTCTGGCGTGTCGCGCACGATCCGCCCATCGCGACCGATGATCACCCGCGCCGGCAGTTGCAGTTCGCGCCACCAGGTGACATCGGTCAGATCACCGAAGGTGCAGCACATCGCGATCCCGGTGCCCTTGTCCGGCTCGGCAGCCGGGTGCGCCAGAACTGGAAGCTCCACCCCATACAGCGGGCTGGTCACTGTGCTGCCGAACAGTCGTCGGTATCGCTCGTCGTCGGGATGGGCGATGAGAGCCACGCACGCGGCAATGAGCTCAGGCCGGGTGGTCTCGATGTACACCGGATCGTTGTTGGGCCCGCGGAAGGCGACTCGATGATAGGCGCCGGGGTAGTCGCGGGCGTCGAGCTCCGCTTGGGCGACAGCAGTCTGAAAGGTCACATCCCAGAGGGTGGGTGCTTCGGATAGATACGCCTCACCGCGTGCGACATTGCGTAGGAATGCCTTCTGCGCCACCACGATCGAGTCTTCGCCGATCGTGGTGTAGAGGCTGGACCAGTCCACGCTGAGCCCAACCCGTCGCCAGAGATCCTCGAATGCCTTCTCGTCCACATGGGTGAGCTCATGGCAGAGCTCGACGAAGTTTGGTCGGCTGATCCGCAGATCGTGCTTGGGGTCGGGCCTTTCCGGTGGTGCGAAGTCGGGGTCGTACGGCACCGTCGGGTCGCAGCGCACACCGTAGAAGTTCTGGACGCGTCGCTCTGTGGGTAGGCCGTTGTCGTCCCAGCCGATCGGGTAAAAGACGTGTTTGCCTCGCATCCGCTGGAAGCGGGCAATCAGATCGGTGTGGGTGTAGGAGAAGACGTGGCCGACATGAAGCGAGCCCGACACTGTGGGCGGGGGAGTGTCGATGCTGTACACCTCAGCCCGGCTGGCGGGCCGGACGAACGCGTAGATGTCGTCGGCCTTCCAGCGCGCCATCCACTTGTCCTCTAGACCCTCCAGCGCAGGCTTCTCCGGTACGGCCACGCCGATAGTGGGCGGCGCGTCGGTTCGGCGGTCAGCTCGCGTGGTCATGATCTTGCATCCTAAAGAAGCTCACTGGGGTGTGCACCTGCGTTTGATCCTTGGTACCGGGTCAGCCTGCCAGCCTAGCGGCCTCGCGCACCCGCGGACTCTCGTCCGGACGGCGTCCGCCCTAGACTTTGGGCGTCATGCCTGTCGAACAGTCTCACTCCGAGATCGTCGCCGCGCTCACCAGCCGGTGGCCGGAACACCGACCAGCACCAAGCCTCGGCCGGATTCAGGCGCTGACCGAGCTGCTCGGAGACCCACAACGGACGTACCCCGTCATCCACCTGACCGGCACCAACGGCAAGGGCAGTACCGCGGCAATGATCGAATCGTTGCTACGAGCCGATGGTCTTCGTACCGGTCGATTCACCAGCCCACACGTGTTGAGCGTGACGGAGCGGATCACCATCGACGGGCAACCGATCATCGATGAGCGCTTCGACGCAGTGTGGCGCGAGATAGAGCCGTACGTTGCACTCGTGGATCAGCGCCAAATCGACGGCGTCTCGCTGACCTTCTTCGAGATCATCACGGCAATGGCGTACGCCGCATTTGCCGATGCGCCGGTCGACGTCGCGATCGTGGAGGTCGGCTTGGGCGGCGCCTGGGACGCGACCAATGTTGCCGATGCCGACGTTGCGGTGGTTACGCCAATCGATCTTGATCACACTCACTTGCTTGGCCCTACCATCGCCGAGATCGCCCGGGAGAAGGCCGGAATCATCAAGCCGGGAGCCCATGCCATTCTCGCTGGTCAGACCGTCGAGGCTGCACAAGTCCTGCTCGCGCGATGCGCCGACGTTGGGGCGCTGCCACAACGGGAGGGGATCGACTTCGGTGTCATCGACCGCCGGCTCGCAGTCGCAGGACAGGTTATTCGACTCAACGGTGCAGACGGCCCGGTGGATGACATCTTTCTGCCCCTCTACGGTGCGCATCAGGCCGCGAACGCTGCACAGGCACTCGCCGCCACCGAGGCGTTCCTGGGACTCAAGGCGCTGCCTCCCGATGTGGTCCGCGAAGGCTTCGCCCAGGTCCGCTTTCCTGGTCGGCTGGAGCTGGTACGCCGCTCACCGGCGGTGGTGCTGGACGCGGCGCACAACCCCCATGGCGCCCGAGCGGCCGCGGCCGCGATCACTGAGGCATTCGCCTTCACTCCGTTGATCGGCGTCGTCGCGGTTATGGCGGACAAGGATGCCCGCGGCGTTCTCGAAGTCTTCGAGGAGATCATGAACCAAGTCGTGATCACTCAAGTCGCCTCCTCCCCGCGCGGGCTGCCGGCTGAGAAGCTCGGGGAACTGGCCGAGGAGGTATTCGGTACTTCACGCGTTACTGTGGTTCCCCGGCTTGACGACGCGATCGAACAGGCGGTGGCGCTGGCGGAGGTGGATGTCGTCGGCTCGCCCGGTGTGTTGATCAGCGGATCGGTGATTGCGATCAGTGAGGCACGCGCCCTCCTCGTCCGCGAGGAGCCGGTGGTTGTCCCGGCGACAAGGGAGAACCTCGACGACGAATGGGACGCCGACTACTCCGAAGACGGTCACGAGACCGACCGGGATTGGCGGTGATCAGTCTCAGCACTGGCAACCCGATGCGGGTTGTACTGCAAATGGTGCTGATCTTCGAGGTGATCGTCTTCGGCCTCGCCATACCCGTCATGATCTTGATCTCGGGCGTATCAGCCGCAGCAGCCGCAGGATTTGGAGGTGGCGCGGCGCTTCTCGCCGTGTTGGCCGCTGCGCTCTTGCGCTCTCGAGTCGGCTACATCTTCGGCTGGCTCGCTCAACTCGCCGGGCTCGCTCTCGGATTCTTGACCGCGACGATGTTCATTGTCGGGGCGTTGTTCACGGCAGTGTGGGTGATGTCGTTCATGATGGGCAAGCGGCTCGACTCGCGTATGGAGGCTTCCCCAGAGGGCGGCGACATCCGGTAGTGCCCTGCGCCAGGAATGCGCCACATATCTCCCCCGTCCATGCGGCACCTCGCGGCGTTCTCCTCGGTCGACGTGCGACCCGGCATGCCTCCCTCGTCGGCCTTGCGATGCACTCGCCTGGACGTCGGATCTATGCACCGCGTTCCTGGCGCAGGGCACTAGGGTGCTGGCATGAATTACGTCGCACCGCCTGTGCCGACCCAGCGTTCCTTCGTACTGATCAAGCCAGACGCTGTCCGCCGCGGTCTTGCCGGGGCCATCGTCAGCCGTTTCGAATCCAAGGGCCTGTCGATCGTGGCTATGGAGCTGCGTCAGATGACCGGTGAACTCGCCGACCAGCTCTACGCGGAGCATGTCGAGCGGCCCTTCTACCCACCGCTACGGTTGTTTGTCACATCGGGCCCCTCGGTGGCGATGGTCGTTGAAGGCGACGAGGCTATCGATGTGGTCCGTACGATCAACGGTGCAACGGACGGTCGGAAGGCGGCGCCCGGTACCATTCGCGGCGACTTCGCACTGTCTAACCGGGAAAACCTGGTCCATGGCTCTGACTCCTTGGAGTCGGCCAAACGGGAGATCGCGCTTTGGTTTCCTGATCTTGGCTGACTGACGGCTGAGTTTTCTGTGTTGCTCGCGCCTCGAGCCGCCTACTTCGTCGTCGTTCGCCAACGAAAGACGCGCCGGCTCACTCCTGTATACATTGCTCGCTCCGCTCGCTCAGGCTGGCGCTTGTCTTGCCACTGCCTTCCTCGTTCGCTCGCCGACGAAGGCGTATCTGCTCGCTCGTTCGTCCAGGACAGCGGCGGGCCAGCCTGGCTCAGCACGGCGCGCGATACCGACGCGCGCAGCACGTCGCCGAGTCGCCATTACGCTGAGAGCGTCATGACGACGATCGCGACAGGCCCCGCTTCGGTCTTCCCGCGCCTCGAACCGCTGCTGGCGCGGGTCAGCAAGCCCATCCAATACGTCGGTGGGGAGCTGAACTGCGTGACCAAGGACTGGGAATCGGTTGAGGTGCGCTGGTGTCTCAGCTATCCGGATGCGTACGAGGTAGGTCTGCCTAATCAGGGCATCGCGATCTTGTACGAGATCCTCAACGAGCAGGACTGGATCCTTGCCGAGCGGACGTACGCGGTATGGGCCGACATGGAAGCGCTGATGCGCGAGCATCGTGTGCCACAGTTCACGCTGGATTCGCACCGACCGGTCGGAGAGTTCGACGTCTTCGGACTGAGCTTTGCTACCGAGCTCGGTTACACCAACATGCTCACCGAGCTCGACCTGGCCGGGATACCGATCCGCGCTGCTGAGCGCCGGGAACACGACCCCATCGTTGTGGCTGGCGGGCACGCTGCATTCAACCCCGAACCGATCGCAGACTTCCTGGATGCTGCGGTACTGGGTGACGGCGAGCAGATCGCGCTGAGGATCTCAGGAGTCATCCGGGAATGGAAGGCCGAGGGTCGGCCTGGCGGCCGCGATGGTCTGTTGCTGCGACTGGCGGCCGATGGTGGGGTTTACGTGCCGAAGTTCTACGACGTCGACTACCTGCCCGACGGCCGGATTCGCCGGGTGGCACCGAATCAGGCGGGGGTACCGTTCCGCGTCTCCAAGCACACGCTGATGGACTTGGACGCCTGGCCATACCCGAGGAAGCCACTCGTGCCGCTCGCGGAGACGGTGCATGAGCGCTATGCCGTCGAAATCTTCCGCGGCTGCACCCGCGGCTGCCGTTTCTGCCAGGCTGGAATGATCACGCGGCCGGTCCGGGAGCGCAGTATTGACGTAATCGGCGCCATGGTGCAGGGCGGCATCGAGTCCACGGGTCTGGAGGAGGTGGGGCTGCTGAGCCTGTCCAGCAGTGATCATTCCGAGATCGCCGAGATTACTCAGCAGCTTGCAGATCGATATGAGGGCAGCAACGTTTCGCTTTCCCTGCCAAGCACTCGGGTGGACGCGTTCAACGTCGACCTCGCCAACGAGCTGTCGCGCAACGGCCGACGCTCTGGTCTCACCTTCGCGCCCGAGGGTGGCACCGAGCGGATGCGCAAGGTGATCAACAAGATGGTCACTGAGGAGGATCTGATCCGAACCGTCGCGGCGGCGTACTCGCACGGCTGGCGGCAGGTCAAGCTGTATTTCATGTGCGGTCTGCCGACCGAGACGGACGAAGACGTACTTGCCATCGGGGATCTCGCCAAGCGAGTGATCGCCACCGGTCGAAGAGTCAGCGGTCGGCACGATATCCGCTGCACAGTGAGCATCGGTGGCTTCGTGCCCAAACCGCATACTCCATTCCAGTGGGCAGGGCAGTGTGATCATGAAACCGTGGACGCGCGGCTGGTCAAGCTGAGGGATGCGATTCGTGGTGATCGGGAGTACGGCCGGGCCATCGGCTTCCGTTATCACGATGGGAAGCCGAGCATCATCGAAGGATTGTTGAGTCGCGGCGATCGCCGTGTCGGCGCGATCATCGAGGCAGTTTGGCGAGATGGCGGCCGGTTCGATGGCTGGAGCGAGCACTTCTCTTACGAACGCTGGGCCGCCTGCGCCGAGCGATGCTTGGACGGCAGCGGGGTAGATCTTGACTGGTACACCACGCGCGAGCGCGACTACTCCGAGGTGCTGCCATGGGATCACCTCGATGCCGGTCTGGATCGGGAGTGGCTGTGGGAGGACTGGCAAGACGCCTTGGATGAGGTCGAAGTCGACGACTGCCGCTGGACACCGTGCTTCGAATGCGGGGTTTGTCCGCAGCTGGACACCACTATTCAGATTGGCCCGACTGGTCGCAAGCTTCTGCCGGTGACACCAGTCGCCGATCTGTCCAAGGGCTCCCTGAATTCGCACCACTATTCCTGAGCCCGAAGGGCCGAAGATGTCACTCTTTGTGGCTCACCGGTGATACAAAACCAGCGGTCGCGAGTGGTTACGCTCGACTACGTGGTGACGCCTCGCACCCAGCCGGACCAGCACCCGCCGCCGGTGCAGTGGCTCCGGGTCAAATACGCCAAGCGCGGCCGCGCCCGCTTCACCAGCCATCGGGATTTCGGGCGGGCGTTCGAGCGAGCACTGCGCCGGGCTGGAGTGCCTATGGCGTACTCGTCTGGCTTCTCCCCCCATCCACGGATCTCCTACCCGAACGCCTCTCCTACCGGGGCGGCCAGCGAAGCGGAATATTTAGAGATCGGGCTGGCGGCCGCGTGCGATCCGGACAAAGTGCGGGCCGCCCTCGACGGCGCCCTACCGCCAGGCCTCGATGTGGTGGAGGTCGCCGCGGTGCGTCCCGGGGCGTTGGCGGACGAGCTGACCGGGTCGCGCTGGCAGGTGGATCTGACAGGTCTTTCAATTACAACGCTGCAAGCCGCGCGCGACGCCTTCCTCGCCCGGAATGCGGTGCTTGTGCAGCGGATGACCAAGAACGGAATGCGCGAGTTCGACGCCCGTGGGGCGGTGGTTGGCCTCGAGGTCGATAACGGTCGGTTAACCATTGCCCTGGCTCATCAGACACCCCTGGTCCGACCCGATGACGTGCTTGCGGGCCTGCGGGTGGTAAGCCAGGAGTTTGATGCTGTGAAAGCGCCGATCCTGACGCGGCTCGCCCAAGGCAGGCTCGACCCCGAATCCGGAGCCATCATCGAGCCCGGTCGGGAAGATCCCGGCGCCGCGGCACGTCGCGCAGGCTAGCTGTGACGTGTGTGATACTGGAGACGGCTTGGACGAAACTGCGTCCAGCCTCGATGACAGGCATGCGCGGCGTGATACGTCGCGACAGCAGGTGGAGCTGATCTTCCACCGCGACGAGCGGGGCTTCGAGTGTGACGGAGCCAGCACTTGACCGCGGGAACGATCGGACTCACCACATCGGTTCCGCAAGCTTCCGCAGCCCGGCCGCGCCGGTGCAGCGAACGAGAAAGTGCGCGTATGCGCCATAGAGGAGTTTGATGCTCGACCCCCACGAGCCCGACGTACCAACACTAGAGACAAAGGAACAACCACCAGCTCAGCCGGCCCCGCGCCGCCGCCGGGCGGCCAGCCGACCAGCCGGGCCGCCTTCCTCAGCCCCGGATGCGCCCTCGATCGAGAGCGTCAGAGAGGCGCCGGAGCCGGTCAGTGAGCATTCCACCGGGGCGGAGGTCGCGCCGGCGGCCAAGCCGCTCGCGAAGAAATCCACGGTCAAGCGCACAACCAAGAAACAGCGTGAGGAGACGCCTCCCGGCACGGGCGAGGGCGAGGTCGTCAAAATCCCTCGGAAGCGAACGCCAAAGAAGCCCGCGGCCATGGCGACCGAAGCAGGGTCCGAGGTGGTTCCAGCTCACTCCGGGATGGAAGAGGTTTCGCCAACGCCCGACGAGGGGCTGCCGGTCGGCACCGACATAGCCGCCGATGCCGCCCTCGAAGGAAAGCACGAGGTACCTGCGGCCGAGGTACCTGCGGCCGAGGTACCTGCGGCAGAGGAGCTTGCGGTCGAGCAATCGGCGCCCGAGCAGCCCGCGGTCGAGCAATCGGCGCCCGAGGAGGAGGGTCTGGCGCAAGCCGCGGAGGAGACCGCAACCGAGGCCGAGACTGGCGAGGGCCGCCGTCGCAGGCGTCGCCGCGGAGGTCGTCGCCGTCGGCGCACCGGCGAAGACGAGGCCGCATCCCCAGAAGCGGAGCAGGCCGAGGAAGACGAAGCCGCGGAGACTAGCGACACCACCGAGGGCTCCGCTGAAGGCCAGCGACGGCGGCGGCGTCGTCGTCGGCGACGCGGGGAGGAGGGGGCTTCCGCCCCAGACGACCCGACAGACACCGTAATTCGAGTACGCGAACCCCGCCGTCAAGAAGCCGATAACGAAGTTTCTGGCATTGACGGATCTACCCGGATGGAGGCCAAGCGGCAGCGGCGACGCGAAGGTCGTGAGGCCGGTCGACGTCGCGCGCCAGTGCTCAGCGAGGCTGAGTTCCTCGCACGACGCGAATCGGTGGTGCGGAAGATGATCATCAGGCAACTTGATGATCTCGTGCAGATCGCCGTACTTGAGGATGACATCCTCGTCGAGCACTATGTCGACCGCGCCACACATGCTTCCTTGATCGGCAACGTCTACTTGGGCCGCGTCCAGAACGTTCTGCCGTCGATGGAGGCCGCTTTCGTCGACATCGGACGGGGTCGCAATGGAGTGATCTACGCGGGAGAGATCGATTGGGATTACTTCGGCGCTGAAGGCCAGAATCGCAAGGTTGAGAAGGTGCTCAAACCGGGCCAGACGATCTTGGTTCAGGTCTCCAAGGACCCGGTGGGTGCCAAAGGGGCGCGACTGACCAACCATGTTTCGATCCCAGGCCGCTACATCGTCTATGCCCCGGGTGGCCATCTTTCGGGAATTTCCCGAAAGCTGCCCGAGATCGAGCGCCGGCGGCTCAAGGAAGTCTTGTCTGATCTGGTTGGCGAGTCCGCCAGTGTGATCGTCCGCACGGCTGCCGAGGGAGCAAGCGAAGAGGAGCTTGTGCGTGATGTGAATCGGCTAAAGGCGCAATGGGAGGATATCGAGCGGAAGGTCGCCACCGGCAATGCTCCGCAGTTGCTCTACGCCGAGCCGGATCTCACCGTACGCATCGTCCGAGATCTCTTCACCGAAGACTTCTCAGAATTGATCATCTCTGGCAACGGCGGGATCACCGATGCGTACGACTCAATAGAGGCATACGTCTCGCATGTAGCGCCGCATTTGAAAGATCGGCTGCGCCGCTGGGAGGGCGACACTGATCTTTTCACTGAGTACCGACTGGACGAGCAGATTGCGAAAGGCTTGGAGCGGAAGGTATTCCTGCCTTCCGGTGGATCGTTGATCATCGACCGCACCGAGGCGATGACGGTCGTCGACGTGAACACCGGCAAGTTCACCGGCACCGGCGGCAACCTGGAGGCAACAGTCACCAGCAACAACCTGGAGGCCGCCGAGGAAATCGTGCGACAACTGCGACTCCGGGATATCGGCGGCATCATCGTGATCGACTTCATCGACATGGTGTTGCCAAGCAATCGCGAGTTGCTGCTACGCCGGCTGGTGGAGTGTCTAGGACGCGACCGGACCCGGCACCAAGTGGCCGAGATCACGAGCTTGGGTCTGGTTCAGATGACACGCAAGCGGATCGGCACCGGACTGCTCGAAGCGTTCAGCACCGAGTGCCCGCAGTGCCATGGCCGCGGCTATGAGCTACACGACATGCCAGTCGAGTCGCAGAAGCATGCCGATGGGGGAGCGCGAGACTCCCGTCCGCGCGACCGTCGCGGCAACGCCCAGGCTGGCTCCGGTAAGGCCACGGAAAGCGCACAGCTGGCGGATGCCGCCGAAGAAAGCAACGAAGAATCGCCTGAAGAGCGCACCGCTCGTGGCCGACGGAGCGGCCGCAGCCGCCGCAGCGCAGCAGCTGAGGGATCCGATGTGGCGGAGTCGCAGGTCGAGTCGGTGGTGTTGAGCTGATCGAGACTGCATCGCCGGCCCAGCCGTCACCACTGGTGGTCGCCATCGTGGGAGCTGGGCCGGCAGGGATCTACGCCGCCGAGGCCCTCAGCCAGAAGGCCGATGTGTCCGTGGAGGTAGCCGTCATCGATCGGCTCCCGGTGCCGTTCGGACTGGTTCGCTACGGCGTGGCGCCCGATCATTTCTCGATTCGCTCGATCCGCAACACCCTCGAGCGCACACTGGAGAAGCCAACCGTCCGGTTCTACGGCGATGTGGCCATTGGCTCCGACCTCAGCATCAAAGAGCTTCGGGAGTCCGTAGACGCTGTGATCTACGCCTATGGCGCAGGCAGCGACAGACGGCTCGAGATTCCTGGCGAGCACCTGCCGGGTAGCATCGCGGCAGCCGAGCTCGTGGCGTGGTATTGCGGTCATCCCGACGTCCACCCCGATACCGACCAGCCCAGCGTCAGTGATCATCTCGTAGCGGCCGAGATAGACGAGCTGATCAGCACGTCCCGCGAGGCAGTGGTGGTCGGTGTCGGCAATGTCGCACTCGACGTGGCACGCGTGTTGATCAAGACCGTCGATCAGCTCGACGACACAGACATGGCCGATGAGGTACTGAAGTCTTTGTCTCACAAGAACATCACCGATGTTCATGTGCTCGGCCGCCGCGGGCCCGCCTACACGGCCTTCACCACCAAGGAGCTTCGTGAGCTCGGGCAGCTAGACGATGTCGATGTGATCGTCGATCCTGAAGACCTCGCGCTGGATCCCTCGAGTCAGGCTGTCGTGCAACAGAACAAGATTGCTGCCCGCAACTTGGCAGTGTTACAGGATTGGGCGGCACGGCCATTGCGTGGTGCCTCCCGGCGCATCAGCTTTCACTTCTGGAGCCGACCGACAAAGATCATAGGTATTGAGCGGGTGACCACCGTCGAAGTCGAGCGGACCATGATCGATTCCGAGGGTTTCGTGGTCGGTGTTGGCCGTCGTCCAGATTTGGCGGCGGATCTAGTGGTGCGTTCGGTGGGCTATCGCGGCCTGCCGCTACCAGGTGTTCCTTTCGACGAAAGGACGGGGCGGGTGCCACATGCAGAAGGAAGAGTGATCCGCGACGGCGGATTCTCAGCGGACGAATATGTGACCGGTTGGATCAAGCGGGGGCCCACAGGCGTGATCGGCACCAACAGGTCCGACGCCGTGGAGACTGTGGCATCGTTGCTGGCCGATGTGCACGATGGTGCGGTCAAGGCCCATGGAAGGTCAGGAAATCTGGACCGGCTGCTCGCGCAACGCGGTATCCACGCGCTCGGTATGCAGGCCTGGCACCGCATTGACGCAGCGGAATTGGAGCTTGGCGCCAGCCGTGGGCGGCTGCGTACGACACTCGCGCATCGCCACGAGCTGCTCGCAGCTGCCGAGGACCAGGAATGAGCCACCTGACCGCCACGAGGAGGACGAGGAGTTTCCGGCCCTGCCGCCGACCTTGCAATGGGTAGGCGGCCAGAATGAGGCGGGTGACAACAGATGAGCAGGGGCCACGCGGGTTCGGTGGGCCGAGCAGGGGAGTGTGGTGTGCGGACGCCAGTCCAAGCATGGTGGCGCGGCTGGCTCGTCTTGGATTCGACTGGTTGTGCCTCGACATGCAGCATGGCTTGTATTCGCGTACCGAGATCATCAAGGCGGCGCGGAGCTTCCCATCGGAGGGCGCTCAGCTCGTGGTGCGGGTTCCCTCGTGTGACTTCGTTTCCGTCGGTACTGCGTTGGATGCCGGAGCACGGGCGGTGATTGTTCCTCAGATCGAGTCTGCGGCGGACGCGCAGCGCGCAGCCGCAGCAACCTTCTACCCGCCGGCCGGCGGCCGCAGTTGGGGTCAGCTGGGCGGCATCTGGGGCGGCGCCACAGTGACGGCGGAGGCGGCCAACCGCAGCATTACCTGCGCCGTGATGATTGAGTCGGTGGACGCTCTGTTGCACGCCGAGGAGATCGCGGCGGTGGATGGAGTCGATCAACTCTTCGTCGGGCCATACGACCTGTCCCTCTCCCTTGAGACGACGGTGCAGGCGCTGCTCGACGACGAATCGGAGACCAGCCCTCTTACGCGGATCGTGCAGGTTGCGGCCGCGTACGGTCGCACGGTGGGTGGCTTCGCCGGAACCCCCGAACTTGCTGATCGCTTCAGGGAACGCGGCGTTACCTGTCTCGCGGTCGCCACTGATCTGTGGGTCACCAACGAGGGCGCTCGTGCCGCGCTGCGTTCCACTTCCGACGCCGGGTGACGAACCCCTGCATTGGACTAGCTTTCGTGTTGCCGGGGTTAGACGGCGACCAAGTAACCCTCGTCGTCGAGGCTGACCGCGATGGGATCAATGATCTCGAACGCGTCAATGCCCTTCGGCTCGAGATTGCGAAATCCGATGATCACCCAGCGTCCGTCGCGGAGCTGTACTAGCGGCGCTGCGAACAGATCCGGCTCGGCAGTGAACGGCCTCGCTTGTTGGATCTCCCATGGGCCGAGCAGCCCGGGCGAGGGCAGGGACCATGTGCAGTATTCGCCCCATTCCGCTATTCGATCGGCTGTCATCTCCTGGGGATGACAGGTGAACGCGAGTACCGGTCGGCCGTCGATGATCTTGTTCTGCAACACCTCGAGCTGGCCAAATCCGGCACCGGGCGCACACAGCGGCGGACCAAGCTGCCAGGTCGACAGATCGAGGCTGGTGGCGTGTGCGATCACGCCGTCGTCGTTGCGCCCGGCACTGACCGCCCGGGCGCTGATCAGCAGATGCCAGCCAGCACCTCCTGGATCGGCGAAGACGACTGGATCGCGCCAGGTCTCGCTGCTGGTCTCCAGGACAGGACCCTGCGTGGGCGCCGGCGCGGTGGCCAATGTCTTGTACCAGCGGGAATCTGCAAGTACCACTGGCGCGGCGCCAACCCGCTGCCAATGATGAAGATCATTAGAGACGGCTGAGCCAATCCGCTGATCGAAGATGTGGTGACCTGCAGTAGAGATCGCGGTATAGAACATCCGCCATCGATCATGATCACGGATGACTGATCCGGTCCAGATGGCCAAGTCATCGAACGCGCCATTGCCGCGGGTAGCCGGACCAAAGCATTCACCCAGATAGTCCCAGCTGACCAAGTCGCTGGTCGTGGCGTGGCCGACGGTGGCATTGACGTGGCGCTCGCTAGGACTGCCAAGTGCGCGCGGCGCCTTGAGGAAGAAGAGGTGGTACAGCTCGCCGTCATCAACTACCCACGAGTCCCAGATCCATTGATCGTCCAGCTGGAACATGGCTGCAGTCTCGCAGATGCTTCAGAGCTTCTAGGTGCATCGCGGATCCTGGATTCTCTGAAAGGGCCGCTCGATCGACCGGGAGCCTGGATCACTCCATCCATCGACATGCTGAGAATGGCCGAAATAGTGGGTACGAGTTCTCCCTGCTGGCTATCCCGCCAGAGGATGCGTACACGGTTTGACCCCATGAGGAGCGGCCGCGTACCCTGGACCGTCGGTGCGCACGCTTCGGCGGGCGCCTTGCGTGTGCCCTCAAACCCTTGTGTTGCACACCACTCAATCAGACAGCAAGAGAGAGCAGGTCAGGCGTGTACGCGATCGTGCGGAGTGGCGGCCGCCAGCACAAGGTCGCTGTCGGCGATGTCGTCGAGATTGACCGCCTCGTCGACACAGTCGGCTCTAGCATCACTCTGACACCCCTGCTGCTCGTCGACGGTGACACTGTCACGTCAGATGCATCGGCGCTCGGCTCGGCCTCGGTGACCGTCGAGGTGCTTGCCGAGACCAAGGGCCCGAAGATCCGCATCCTGAAGTTCAAGAACAAGACCCGCTACCGCAAGCGTCAGGGCCACCGTCAGCGGTACACCAAGGTCTTGGTGACAGACATCAAGAGCTGAGGCGACGACATGGCACACAAGAAGGGAGCGTCATCGACCCGAAATGGTCGGGACTCCAATTCGCAGCGGCTCGGCGTCAAGCGGTTCGGCGGCCAGCTGGTCAACGCCGGCGAGATCATCGTCCGGCAGCGTGGTACCCACTTCCACCCAGGTGACGGTGTTGGCCGCGGCCGCGATGACACCTTGTTCGCGCTGGTCGCCGGGCATGTTGAGTTCGGCACTCGGCGAGGGCGTCGGGTCGTCAATGTGACGCCCCCTGCGTCAGATTCCGAGCCAGCCGAGGCCACCACCTCGGCAAAGTAACCACATATCACAATCGCCGAAAGGGTGGCCCAAGCATCTGGGCCGCCCTTCGCGCGTTTCTGATCACTGAGAGGAGGCTTGGCCATGGCTATCCCGACCTTCGTCGACCACGTCACGCTGCACGTGTACGGCGGCAACGGTGGCCACGGTTGCGCCTCCATTCATCGTGAGAAGTTCAAACCGCTCGGCGGCCCGGACGGCGGCAACGGCGGAGACGGTGGATCAGTGATCCTTCGTGTTGATCATCGTCTTACCACGCTGGTGGACTACCATCGGCAGGCACATCGGCGTGCGACCAACGGTGAGCCAGGTCGCGGCAACCACGCGAACGGCGCCCGAGGAGAGGACGTCATCCTCCCGGTGCCCCGCGGCACGGTGGTGACCGATGCCGACACCGGCGAGCTCATCGCCGACTTGACCGCTGACGGCGCTGAGATTGTCGTCGCGCAGGGGGGCCGTGGCGGGCTTGGCAATGCGGCCCTAGCTTCACCTAGCCGGAAAGCGCCTGGGTTCGCCTTGCTCGGCGAGGCAGGAGAGACCACGGCAATCAGCCTGGAGTTGAAGGTTGTCGCCGACATCGGGTTGGTGGGATTCCCGAGCGCCGGGAAATCATCGCTGGTAGCGGCGATCTCCCGCGCCAGGCCCAAGATCGCCGATTACCCCTTCACGACGTTGGTGCCCAACCTCGGTGTCGTAGTCGCCGGTGACATGAGCTTCACAGTCGCGGACGTACCTGGGCTCATCGAGGGTGCCAGTGAAGGACGCGGGCTGGGGTTCGACTTCCTGCGTCACATTGAACGATGTGCCGCCATCGTCCATGTGATCGACTGCGCCACATATCTGCCGGGCCGCGACCCGCTGACCGATCTCGATGTCATCGAGGCCGAGCTGAAAGCGCACGGAGGACTTGAGGACCGGCCGCGGCTCGTGGCCCTCAACAAGATCGACATCCCCGACGCCAGGCAGGTTGCCGAGATGGCCTCGGGCGATTTGCATGACCGAGGCCTGCACGTTTTCCCGATCTCCACCAGAAGCGGCGAAGGCCTGCGGGAGTTGATCTTTGCGATGGCCCAGCTGGTCAAGTCTCGCCGTGACTCCGAGCCAGCGCCTCCGCCCAGACGGATCGTCATTCGGCCAAAGCCGCTGGACGGCCAGGCCGAGTTCAGTGTGGCGCGTGAGGGCGACCTGTGGCGCGTTCGCGGCGACAAGCCGGAGCGGTGGATACAGCAAACCGACTTCACCAACGCCGAGGCCGTCGGCTACCTCGCCGACCGGCTGAACCGTATTGGCATCGAAGATCGGTTACTCGAGCTTGGCGCCCAGCCCGGCGATGGTGTCGCAATCGGTGGCGCGAATGCGGTGATCTTTGACTTCGCCCCCCAGATCGAGATCGGCTCGGAGATCCTCAGCCGTCGCGGCGAGGACGGGCGGCTGACCGAGGAACGACCCGCCGCCCAGCGTCGGCGCGAGCGGAATCGGATCTACCACGCGGAGGAAGAGGTATCTGAAGACCTGCCGCCAGAGGCCGACGAGAACTTGGGCGCCGGCCCTTCGACAACTTCAGGGCACGACGATGCGTGAAGAGGTCGCAGGCGCCCGGCGTGTCGTGATCAAGGTCGGTTCATCTTCCCTGACGACCGCCGAGGGCGGCATCGACCCACAACGGATCGAGCAACTGGTCGGCGTACTAGCGAAGGCACGACTGGCGAGTCGCGAGATTGTTCTGGTCTCCTCCGGTGCCATTGCTGCTGGCCTATCACCCCTGGGACTCAAGACGCGCCCCCGCGACCTCGCAAATCAGCAAGCGGCAGCTTCAGTCGGCCAGGGTCTCTTGATGGGGTACTACACCCAGCTGTTCGACGGGTACGGGCTTCGGGTGGGTCAGGTGCTGCTCACTGCCGACGACGTGACACGCCATGCGCACTATCGCAACGCGTACCGGACCTTCGGTCGGCTGCTGGAGCTCGGCGTCGTGCCGATCGTCAATGAGAACGACACAGTTGCCACGCACGAGATCCGATTCGGTGACAATGACCGGCTCGCAGCGTTGGTGGCACATCTGGTCCATGCCAACGCCCTTGTGCTGCTCAGCGACGTCGAGGCGCTCTACACCACCAACCCCATCAAGCCGGAGGCGCGCAAGATCAGCGAGGTATGGAGCGAAGCTGATCTCGGCGATGTAAACATCGAGACACGAGGCACCGGAGTCGGCACTGGAGGAATGATCACCAAGATTGACGCGGCACGGATTGCGACGTCTGCCGGGATTCCGGTCGTACTCACGACAACAGAGCTGGCCGAGGCAGCATTGGCGGGTGAGCAGGTCGGCACGCTGTTCCATCCCACCGGCCGTCGACGCCCAACTCGGTTGCTATGGCTGCGACATGCTAGTGACGCTCGCGGAACCCTGGTGCTTGATGAGGGGGCCGTCCGCGCGCTCACCCAGCGCAAGGCATCGCTGCTACCGGCCGGTATCACCGCCGTACACGGTCAGTTCTCCTCTGGCGAGCCGGTTGAGTTGGTAGGTCCGGATGGGTTGGTTGTCGCGCGCGGACTGGTGAACTACGACTCCGACGAACTGCCTATTCTGCTCGGCCGCAGCACCCGCGACCTCGCCGCCGAGCTAGGTGCAGGGTACGACCGTACGGTGGTGCATCGCGACGCCCTCGTGGTCATCGAGCGCGACACCAGCGCTTAGACACAGCAGATTCGCTGCGCGAGCAGCTAAAAATACAGCTGCGAGCGTCGGAAAATCGCGCGCCGCCGTGCTGAGGAGGAGTGAGCGGAGGCGTTCTTTCCTCTGCGAGCGACGACGAAGTAGGCGGATCGCACGCGCGATTGCGCGAGCAGCTCAAAAACAGTTGCGAGCGTCGGAAAATCGCGCGCCGCCGTGCTGAGGAGGAGTGAGTGGAGGCGTTCTTTCCTCTGCGAGCGACGACGAAGTAGGCGGATCGCACGCGCGATTGCGCGAGCAGCTCAAAAAACTTGTCAGTGCGGTGCGGCACGATGGTCAATCATGACCATGCTCTTCTTTGACCAATTCGACAGCCAGGTCGGTGTGATTGGCATCCTCGCTGGACCCGCGGGCGTACGCAAGGTCGGCTGGAGGCTGCGACCCCAAGGTGCCTCGATTGAACCGGACGAGACGGTGCAACAGGCACTCGGACAGTTGCGTGAGTATTTTGCGGGGCAACGGCGAGATTTCACGCTGCCGCTCGACCTGCCCCCGTTGGAGCCGGTGACCGAAGCTGTGCTTCGGGCGCTGCGGACCGTCGGATACGGCGAGACGATCACGTACGGCGAACTGGCCGAGCTGAGCGGCACAGGCGTGCCAGCGCGTGCGATCGGGGAGATCATGGCGGCAAACCCGGTGCCGATCATCATTCCGTGCCATCGGGTAGTGGCCAGTGATGGCCTTGGGGGGTACTCCGGCGGCGATCCGGGGCGCCACTTGGAGACCAAGCGCTGGCTGCTGGAGAACGAGGGCGCACTACCGCCCGCGCTGGTGTAGGCCCGAGCGACCGGATAATCATCACATGGCGACTTCCCCGCCCCGGACGGGCTGCTGTGTGGTCGGCGGCGGGCCCGCAGGTTTGGTACTCGGCCTCATTCTGGCTCGCGCGGGCGCACGGACAACTGTGCTGGAGAAGCACTCGGATTTTCTGCGCGACTTTCGGGGCGACACCGTCCATGCCTCCACGTTGGCTCTGCTGGATGAACTCGGATTGGGGGAGCAGTTCGCCGCTCTGCCACCTCGCTGGGTGGACACGCTCACCGTCCAGCTGGATTCCGGAACCTACGGGGTTGCCAGCCTGACCCGATTGCCAGGCCGTCACCAGCACATTGCACTGGTGCCGCAGTGGGATTTCCTCAACGTGGTCGCCGACGCTAGCCGGCTGGAACCCAGCTACGAGTTGATCATGAGCGCTGAGGTCACCGACCTGCTCTGGGACGGCCCAAGGATCAGCGGCGTGACGTACCACAAGGATGGCCACAGCTACCAGCTAGAGGCTGATCTTGTTGTCGCATGCGACGGGCGATCTTCAGTGGTACGCGAGCGAGCCGGGTTGAAGTCGCGGACATTCGGTGTGCCTATGGATGTGCTGTGGTTCCGGCTGCCGCGGGTGTCGACCGATCCCGAAGGCGTCGTCGGCCGCATCTCACGATCGAACTTGCTGATCATGATCGACCGGGGGGACTACTTCCAAGTCGGCATGGTGATCAAGAAGGGCTCGCTGGCGACGCTCCGCGATCATGGCATCGAGGCGTTACGACAAAGATTGTGTGACGCCGTCCCTTGGCTGGGAGATCGGGTGGACTTGCTCCGGTCCTTCGACGACATCAGGTTGCTCAACGTGGTGCTGAGCCGGATACCGCGCTGGTATCGCGACGGCTTGTTGTGCATCGGCGATGCCGCTCACGCTATGTCACCCGTCGGCGGTGTGGGAATCAACCTTGCCGTGCAGGACGCCGTGGCCGCGGGCCGGTTTCTCGCACCCTCGATGCGTACCGGGCGGGTAGCAAAGGCAACCCTGCGCGCAGTTCAACGTCGACGTTGGCTGCCGACGGTCCTCACTCAGACATTCCAGCGGATAGCGCACCGGCTCGTTATTGCGACGACCATCGCCGAGGATGAAGCCGGGCCGCGACCAACCTCGGCTCCAGCGCCGCTCAGACTGATGCAGCGTTTTCCTTACCTGCAAGCGATTCCTGGCTACTTCGTGGGCATCGGCCTACTACCCGAACACGCACCAGACTTCGCGCGCCGGCGAGCCTCCACACGGGTGTAACCAATCTGGTCTAATCTCCGCCGCGGTTCCAACGGCTGCCGATCTCCTCCCAGGTAGGTGGCGGACCGGGAAGAGGTCCCTGTGAGGGGGTGTGGAGGGCGTCCAGGAGCAGCGTCAGGTACCGATGCCGGAGCTGGCTGGTGCGTACCTCATCGCCGAGGCGGATCGACGCCACTTGCTCGAACAGGAATGAGAGGTCGTTGACGTCCAGGTCCGCACGTATGGCGCCGGCGGCCTTAGTGCGCTCCAAGAGCCGAACATTGAGTTCCATGGCCGTGCTTGCGTCGCGGGCGAGCTCCGTGGTCGGAGTGAACGTGCCTGCCAAGCGCAGCGTCAGCGAGTGGGTGTCAGCATCCACAATCCGGCGCATGAATCCGGCAAAAGCGCCCCATGGGTCTCCTTCGTCGGCCAGCGCCGCTTCGGCCTCGGCGATGTACCGGCGCAGGCCGTCGCCGCTGAGTCGACGCAACAGCTCCTCTTTGCTGCCATACCGGCGATACAGGGCACTGATGCCAACACCCGCCCGTTCGGCCACTGCGGAGATTGGCGCACCGGGGTCGCTGACGAATACGGCGCGAGCGGCCTGCAGAATCAGCTCGTCATTGCGCGCAGCTTGCGCTCGTCGGCCGCTGAGCGGCCTCGTTGTTGGTTCCGTCATCGGTTCCATACTTTCAAGGCTACTTGAACGGACCGTTCTGTTCCACTATGATGGAGCGGAACAATCTGTTCCGATTTCAGGAAGGAAGCAGTCATGACCGAGACCAATTCCACCGAACAGGCGAGCGCCGAAATTCGGCCCTTCCGCATTGACATTCCCCAAGCCGATCTGGACGACCTGGGCGACCGGCTCGCACGGACCCGTTGGGCCAACGAGCTCCCGCTCGACATTGGCGCCCCGCAGACGGGCCCGGTCCCGCCGGGCTGGGAATACGGGGTCCCGGTTAGCTACGTGAAGGACCTGGTGGACCACTGGCTGCACCGCTACGACTGGCGTAGCTGGGAAGCCAGGTTGAACGGCTATCCGCAATTCACGACCATGATCGACGGGCAGACCATCCACTTCCTGCACGCCAGCTCACCCGAGCCCGACGCCATCCCGCTGATCCTGACTCACGGCTGGCCGAACACCTTCCTCGAGTACGTCGACCTGATCGGGCCGCTCACCAACCCGCGGGCGCACGAGGGCGACCCGGCCGATGCCTTCGATGTTGTCGTTCCATCGCTGCCCGGCTTCGCCTTCTCCGGGCCGACCGCCGAGATCGGCTGGGACGCCCAGCGCACCGCGCGGGCGTGGGCGGAGCTGATGCGACGGCTCGGCTATGACCGGTACGGCGCCCACGGCAACGACGCCGGCTCGATCGTGGCCCCTCTGCAGGGCAGGGTCGACCCCGAGCATGTACTCGGGGTGCATGTCACCCAGATCTTCTCCTTCCCCTCAGGGGACCCAGCTGAATTCGAGAGTCTGGCCGCGGAAGAGCTGCAGTACCTGAGCTTCTTGCAGGGCTTCGTGGACCATGCGGTGCATGACAAAGTGCAGTCGGATCAGCCCCAGACCATCGCCCATGCGCTGGCCGACTCACCCGCCGGGCAGATCGCCTGGAGCGGCCAGCTCTTCGGCAACGCCCTGAGCCAGGACCACATCGTCACCAATGTGGCCATTTACTGGCTGACGAACACCGCGGCCTCGGCGGCCCGCTTCTATTACGAAAACAAGCACGCCGACCAACCGACCGAGCCGACAACGGTTCCGATGGGCCTAGCTAGCTTCGCCTTCGACTTCCGACCGATACGCAGGTTTGCCGAGCGCGACCACGCCAACATCGTCTCGTGGAGCGAGTTCGACCGCGGCAGCCACTGGGCCACCCACGACGCTCCGGACCTGCTGGTCGGTGACCTCCGCCAGTTCTTCCGCCGCTTCCGGTGAACGCATCGCTCGCCAGCGCCCTAGGTGCGTACGTGGGCAGCTCGCGAAAACGCAGTGGCTCCCTCCGGGGCATTTAGCACCACCTCGCGGTAATTGCGCCTAACGCGAAGCGCTGGTAGCTACCGCGAAGTGGTCAAGGGGAGACCACCAGGACGAGTCATAGGCGGTTAGATTTGGTCGGTGACCGTTCAGGAGCAGGCCCGGAGGGCCCGAACCGCCGCATTGACGTTGAGCAGCGCAACTAGAGCAACCAAAGACGCTGCTTTGCTGGCGATGGCCGATTCACTCGCCAAATCCGAAACCGCGATCTTGGAGGCCAACGCACGTGACGTCGCGCGCGCCGAGGCCAACGGAACCAGCGCTGCCTTGATCGACAGGCTGCGGCTGACGCCGGACAGAATCACGGGCATGGTCGACGGCCTACGAGAGCTGGCTGCGCTGCCCGATCCAGTCGGCGACGTGGTGCGCGGCTGGACCAACGCCAATGGAGTGCAGGTACGTCAGGTTCGGGTGCCATTCGGTGTCGTGGGCATCATCTATGAAGCCCGCCCCAACGTCACCGCCGACGCTGGAGGCATCTGCCTCAAGTCCGGCAACGCCGCCCTGCTCCGCGGCTCGTCTTCGGCTGCTGAGTCGAACGCAGCTGTGGTCGAGGCGCTGCAGGCTGGACTCGTCGATGCCGGGCTCCCGGCCGAGGCCATCCAGCTCGTGCCCGGTCCGCGTGAGGTCACCAATGAACTGATGGCTGCCCGCGGATTGGTCGATGTGCTGATTCCACGCGGCGGCGCAGGCCTGATCGACAACGTGGTCCGCAACAGCCAGGTGCCGGTCATTGAGACGGGCGTGGGCAACTGTCACCTCTTCGTCGACGCCTCAGCCGACGAGCAGATGGCCCTCAACATCTTGATCAACGCAAAGACTCAGCGGCCGTCGGTCTGCAATGCCGTGGAGACGCTTCTGGTGCACGCTGACATCGCCGACTCTTTTGTACCGAAGGCACTCCAGACGCTTGCCGCGCACGGCGTGACAGTGCACGGCGATTCGCAGGTTGCGGCGTACGGCGACGTCATCCCGGCGGAGGAGAAGGATTTTGCCGAGGAATATCTGTCGCTGGACCTCGCCATCGCCATTGTTGAGTCCCTGGATTCGGCGTTGCAGCACATCCGCCGGTACAGCACCAGTCACTCCGAGACGATCGTTACCGAGTCGCAGACCTCTGCTGCTCGATTCAGCGCGGAGGTGGATGCGGCTGCGGTGCTGGTCAACGCCTCAAGTCGGTTCGTCGACGGGGGTGAGTTCGGGTTCGGTGCCGAGATCGGAATCTCTACGCAGAAGCTCCACGCGCGTGGCCCGATGGGTCTCCCTGAGATGACCTCGACCAAGTATGTGGTGACCGGATCTGGCCAAATCAGGCAGTAGCTGAACGCACGAGCGGAGTCACCCACCAACTGCTCTGAACCGCTACGCTGCGGGTATGACCCTGGGACTGACGCTCCTCCAGACCGAGACGCACAGCGAGCTGCCAATTCCTGCTTGGGCCTTTGGAGTTCTGGCGTTCGGCATCCTCCTCATCTTCCTGTTGATCACCTGGTCGATCGGCAGGGGCCGCCCGCACAGCTAGGGCATGGTCACGCCACCTCGCGCGACAGGGCTGGCCCGGCAGCGCGGTATCGAGCCGCACCAACGTCACCGGCTCGGCGTCATGGGTGGCACGTTTGATCCGATCCATCACGGCCACCTCGTCGCGGCCAGCGAGGTAGCCGGTCGCTTCGGTCTCGACGAGGTCGTTTTCGTACCTACCGGGCAGCCCTGGCAGAAGACTCACCGCGAAGTGTCATCGCCGGAGGACCGCTATTTGATGACCGTCATCGCCACAGCGTCCAACCCGAGGTTCACCGTCAGTCGCGTCGACATCGATCGTCCCGGGCCTACCTATACCGCGGATACGTTGCGCGATCTACGCGTCGAGCGTGGCGATGACGTGGACATGTACTTCATCACCGGCGCCGATGCGCTGACGCAAATTCTCACCTGGCAAGAGGTGGATTCGATTTTCGATCTTGCCCACTTTGTCGGCTGTACCCGCCCAGGAGTTGATTTTGACTCACCCGTCATCGCTCAGCTGCCCCAGGACAAAGTCACCCTGCTTGAGATCCCGGCGCTGGCGATCTCCTCCTCCGCCTGCCGGCTTCGGGTGAAGCAGCATGAGCCGATCTGGTACTTGGTGCCGGATGGCATCGTGCAGTACATCGCCAAGCGTGGCCTTTATCAAGACTGACCGAGCGGTCGGCCCTCCCTCAGGCGGTAGTTGTACAGCCAGTCGTTAGATCGGTCGTTCGCGGCGCATTTGAGGAACAGCGGGAGCATCGCGTCACGGATGGCCACGGCGACCCGACTCTTGCTGACCCGTTTCTGGCTGTTGATCTTCCGTGCATATTCGACGACCTTGTCGGCTCGAGGCTGTCGCACGGCCTGGTAGCGGGCGAAGGCCGCCTCATGATCAGCTTCTTCGCGTAGGCACATTGCGAGCGCCTGCGCATCCTCGAGTGCAAGCGAGGCTCCCTGACCCACGCTCGGGCTGGTGGCGTGCACTGCGTCGCCCACCGCGACCACGCGTCCGCGGCTCCAGCGGGGGACACCGCCCAGGTCGTAGATGGGGTAGGCGCCGAGATCGCCGTGATGGCCGTCGATGATCTGCAGCACCGGATACGGGTCGCCCTGGTGGAGGACGCGAAGCCGGTCGAGCCACTCAGCGGCCGACACGTCGCGGAGCGAGCCGCGGGACGGTTCGGGCGCGGTGATGTTGGCGAACCAGTAGATCGTGCCGTCGGCGCGTACGAGATATCCGAAGAAGGACCGTCGGCCGAAAAGGAAGTGCTGCGTAGCTGGGGTTGGCGACAGCCCGGCGACCCGAGCGAAACCACCGAGACCCACCAAACCGCTGTAGCGCGGGCTTGGCGCGTTCGCATCGATGTGGGTTCGCGTCGGTGAGCCGATGCCGTCACATCCGATCAGGACGTCGGCCGATGCCCTGCGACCATCGGCGAACGTCGCGTGCACAGCCTCGGACTCCCCGGTGATGCCGGTCAGGCGCGAGCCGAAACGGATCGGGATTCCGCGGTCTTCGGCGCCCTCTCGAAGCACTCGGTGTAGCCAGCCTCGGCGCACGACGGCACTGCCGCGGGCAGGGTCACCCGCAGGGCCATTCGGCACTGACCCGAGTTGCTTGCCCGTGCTGCTCCACATGATCATGTGCGGAGCCGGATGGGCATCGGAAAGCAGATGCTCGCGGAGGCCTAGGGCGTCCAGCACGGTGAGTCCATTGGTCGCTACGTTGAGGAAGGCGCCTGCATAGTCGTCGGGGTGCGCGGCGGCTTCGAAGATCTCGACCTCCCAGCCGTCGGCGGCCAAGAACATGGCCGTAGCTGGGCCGGCGACGCCGCCACCGATGACAAGTGCGCGTGGCATGGCAACTCCTGTCTATGATTCTTTAGTACACTTCGGAGACTCTCTTTGATAGAGTCTCTCGATATACGAGAGAATAGCACCATGATTGAAGATTCGTCAACAAATGCGCAGCGCGATGCCTTGATCGAGCACGTCGGCTACACGATGCGGGTGTTCATGGCACGTGCTGTGCTGTTCCAGGACGCAGTGGCCAAGAGGGCCGGTCTGAACAGCACAGATCTTCAGCTGACCAGCCTGCTGATGCTTTTCGGGCCGGCGACGCCCGGCGAACTCGCGGATCGATCCGGGCTTACTGCAGGCGGTGCCATCACGGCTGCCATCGACCGCCTGGAGCAAGCCGGAATTGTGGTCCGGTCCAGAGATCCGCATGATCGCCGGCGGGTGATCGTGACGGTCAATCTCGAGGTAGTGCTAGCCAAGGTCGGTTCGATATATGGCGCGGTGGGGCAGCGCTGGGCGGATTATCTGAACAGTCTGACCGAGGAGCAGATTGCCTTCGTCGACGAGCTGTTCACTCGAGCGGCGGAGTTCAATCACGACGAAACGATGCGGCTGCGCGGGCCTGCAGGCCATGTCCGACTCTGAATCGGCGATGCCCTGTTGCTGAGTGATCGGCACTTGATGGAGCATCGAGAAAGGTGGGGATGTTCCGCGGCGTGGCTGACAGCGATGGGAGCGTAGGCGTGACTGATGTACAGGTAGGCAGCTTCTCGGCAAGGGCGACCAGGTTCTTCACAGGTCTGGAACGCGACAATTCGAAGGACTACTGGACGGCGAACAAAACGATCTTCGATAGAGAGGTCAAGGAGCCGATGGCGGTGCTAGTGGACTCGCTGCCAGAGCGGTTCCAACCGTTCAAGATCTTTCGAATGAATCGTGACATTCGATTCTCACCTGACAAGTCGCCGTACAAGACCCAGCATGGAGCGGCACATGAGATCGAAGGCACGGTCTATTACGTGCACCTCGACGCGCGCGGGCTGATGGCAGCGTGCGGTGCCCACATGATGGCGCCTGATCAGCTGGAACGCTACCGGGAGGCCGTGGCGGCCGATACTACGGGTCGGGCGTTGCAGGACATGCTGCATGACCTGCGCAAGCGCGACTTCGAGGTCGGGCATGGCATGGGCGAGGCGCTCAAGACAGCGCCCCGCGGTTATCCTAAGGATCACCCTCGCGTCGAGCTGCTGCGACAGAAAGCGGTGAGCGCTCATCGCAGGTTGGCGGGCAGCGGCTTGCGAGACGGCGCCGCCGCACGGCAGTTCGTTGTGGATACCTTCGACGCGTGCGAGCCATTGAATGACTGGATCAAGTCCAACATAGGCCCCACTCGGACAGGTTCCGACCGGCGCTGACTTTCGGCACCGTACAGCCGCAGCTTCAGTCGCATCGGGGCAGTGGCCACCACTAGACTGACTGGCGCATCGAGTGCTACGCAATGTCGCGACTCGTCCACGAAGGGTCTCTCATGAGGCGCCGTACTATCGATCTTTGGTCGCCGGCGATCGGGGCGGCTGGTTCGGTGGTCGCGTACGGACATTTCGGTCGACCGATCCTGGTCTTCCCGCACGAGATGGGGAATGCCGAGGACTTCGAATCCTGGGGAATGGTTGACGTTGTGGCCGATCTCATCGATGGCGGCCGCGTGAAGCTCTACTGCGTATCTAGCTACGACGCGCAGTCATGGTCCGATAAGCACATACCGCTGGAGGAGCGCGCTCAGCGCCACGGGCAATATGAGTCGTGGATCATCGATCAGGTCGTGCCGTGGATATTCACCGACTGTGAGGGACCTGCAGACATCCTTACGACAGGCACCAGTCTCGGTGCTTATCACGCCGCGAACTTCGCCCTGAAACGGGCCGATCTTTTTCCGCAGGCGCTGTGTATGTCCGGAATCTACGACCTCAGCGTCCTGTATGGCTGGGGCGAACGCGGCGACGCAATGTACTTCAACACTCCGCTGGACTATGTGCCCAACATGGACGGCGACCACCTGGACTGGCTACGTTCTCGCGTGTTCCTGCTTCTGGTGTGCGGACAAGGGATGTGGGAAGACACGACTGGCGCTCTCGTGAGCACCAAGGCTTTTGGCGGCGTGCTCGCCGAGAAAGGCATCCCACATGAGGTCGATCTTTGGGGTTACGACGTAGCGCACGACTGGCCCTGGTGGCGGCGGCAATTTGCCCACCACCTGCCGCGGTTTTGCTGAGCCGTTCATAGCGAGGAGGCGGGTATGGAAAGACATCTAATCGGGCTGTTGCTCGGCACCGAAGAGGATTGGCCGGTCGCCTTCGAGGAGTTAATGCGCCGGCTTGCGCCAGTCAAGGACTCGGCGGGACACGACCACGCCTACGACATCGAGCGAATAACAATCGAGCCGTTCGACTTGCGTTCCAAACCTCGCTACAACCTTGTTATCGACCGGCTGGCGTACTGGTATTACCACCCGCGCGAATGGCTGAAGAAGATCGCGCTGATGGATGACGTGTACCTGCTGAACAGCCCGTTCACGTTCCAGTCGATGGAGAAGCACGCGGCGTACTGCGCGATGATCCGCCTCGGACTCAAGGTCCCTGACACGGTGCTTGTGCCTTTCAAGAATCCGCCGGACAACGCCAAGTGGGCCTACACCGCGAGTCGTTACAACGAGCCGTTCGACCTGGATGCCATCGCCGAGCAAATGGGTTATCCGTTGTTCATGAAGCCGTACGACGGCGGGGCCTGGGTAGGTGTGACACGGATCCGCAACGCAGAGGACCTGCACGCCGCGTACGATGCATCGGGCCAGCGGCTGATGCATCTGCAAAAGTCGGTGGAGGGTTATGACGTATTCGCGCGCTCTTTGTCCATAGGTGCGGAAACGTTGGTCATGAAGTTCCGGCCCGAGCTGCCGATGCATGACAGGTACGAGGTTGCCCACGACTTCCTCACGCCGACTGCTGGCCACGAGGCGGTGACGATTTCGCGGCTGGTAAACGCGTTCTTCCGCTGGGAATTCAACTCCTGCGAGATGTTGGTGCACGGATCTGACCTATATCCCATCGATTATGCAAATGCGTGTCCCGACGTTGCTCTCACATCGCTTCATTACTACTTCCCGTGGGCAATGAAGACGCTGGTGAAATGGACCGTGTTTTGCACAGTCACTGGGCGACGTCCCGAATATGACCTGGAGACCCGGCGGTTCTTCGACATCGCGGACCGTGAGGATCTGTCGTACGACGCCAAGCTCGGGGCGTATCGGCGACTGGCGGATGAGTATTTCGAGACCGAGCGTTACCTCGACTTCTGCGCAAGCCGGCTCGGGCACATTGACGAGATCACCTTTGATTGGGTGAACAGCGCGGACTTCGATCAGTTGCTTATCGACACGGTACGGAGTACATACCCCCCGCAGGAACATGAGCGGTTCATCGACCACTTCCGAGGCCTCATCGACCTGTGGAAACGTGACGAAGCAACCTCGCCGTCTCAGCAAGGGGTAGCTGAGCTCACCAACCGTTCCGCAATGGAGGCCGCGGACGGGAGTTAGCCGGCGTACATATGCAGATCGGCCGCGAAGCGCTCGGTCATTTCAATGACCGGCTGCAGTTCCGGATGCCGGACGATGATCATTCCGTCACTGATCAGGACGGCGCGCCAATCGCGGCGGGGGGCACCGATTGGGAGCAGGTCCACCATCACGACGTGCTCGCCATAATCAGCCAATAGCTTGTCTAGTCCTTCCACGTGGGTGATCTGCCCGACCCCCTTGGCACGCTTGAAAACGCAACCGGAGTTGAATCGGCGCTCGAGCGGTTGAGACAGGCGGCCGTGGACCATGGCTTCGGCACACGCAACGTACAGGTCTCCGTCGGTTGCATAGTTCATCAGATCGACGACGCGAGCGCCCGGTGGTCGTCCTCCGATCTCGCCGAACACCGCTTCACCGTCGGCCTTGCGGTACCACTCCATATGCGTGAACCCGGTCTGGAAACCCAATGCCGCGATGACTTCGGCGCCCATCTGGCGGCCACCCTGCAGATCAGCGACGGTAAGGTCACGCAGCACGATCGACGCCGGACTGATCCATTCGTGCATTCTCATCTGCAGTGGCCGGGGCCGGTACCACATGATGTTCTCGAAGAGGATTGATCCTCCTGCGCACACGGTGTCGTAGGTGAACTCCTCGCCATCGATGAATTCCTCGACGCTGACCTCAGGTACATGCCTAAGCAGCGGTAGGACGTCGGTGAGCTCCTGGGCGGAATCCGCGCGGTAGGTGTCGGCCGAACCGGCACCTGCGATGGGCTTCACGATGAGCGGATAGCCAACTCGTTCGGCGGCTTCCCACACTCCAGCGACAGTCGTGGCACTCGCGTGCCACGGCGTACGGATCCCGGCAGCATCGATTCTCTGCTTCATGCGTTCCTTGTCGCGGAACGGAACGGTCTCCTCAACCGTCATGCCGCGCAGTCCGAACGATTCCCGGATTCGTGCGGCAAGGATCATGTATGGCTCCCACAAGCACTCGACCTGGTCGATTGAAACGTGACGAGCAAGACCGTGGAGCGCCCCGAGCACACCGGGCTCGTCCGTAAGAGTCACATGCTCGTAGTGCGCGAGGGCATCCCGCGCCACGTCTGGCAGCGCCGATGGTGGCTGGTCGCCGACCCCGATAACGGTGGCGCCCACAGTGGCAAGCGCTCGGGTGAAGTAGGCCATTTCTGCCGGATAGCCGGGCGAGATCATGACAATGTTCACTGCACCTCCACGAGCTCGACGCGGATCCGCCTGACGATGCGATTCAAGGCATCCCGGATGACCTCGGTGTCGGGATCGCGCACAATCACGTATCCCTCACCCTCATAACTTGACGAGGCTGGTTGACCGATTTCCGGAAGTCGGGCCTCTACAACGAGGTGCCCGATCTCCCGCTGCAGCTCGTCGACGCCATGGACCGCTCTGACCCGGCCCCGACCTTGCCCCCGTAGGTACGCAGTGCCTGCGGCGTATCGGCGCTCGGGCACCTCAAAGGTGCCCAGAATGACCAGTTCCGCCCAGACCCGGTAGAAGTCCACGTCATGCACGTACCCCAGCATTGAGCTGATCTGCGCACCTGGCGGTCGCGCCGCGACCTCCGACACAGCAACCGAGCCGTCCGCGCGGCGGAACCACTCCATGTGGGTCAGGGCATCCTGTACGCCAAGCGCCCGTAGAGCGGCCGGGCCGATCTCCCAGATACCGTCGTAGCGCGGGTCATCCAGCTCCCGCGGAAGCAGTACAGTCCACTGAATCCACGGTTGGCGGAGAACCTCCAGCGGCGTCGGCCGGTAATCGGCGATCGAGGAAAACACCGTCCGGCCGCCAATCGTGACGCTGTCGAAGGTGTGTTCCTCTCCGACCAGGAACTCCTCGAGCAATCCCGGCGCATCCGCAAGGGGAGGAATTGACTCCAGCCAACCGTGTAGCGCACTAAGATCATCCAGGCGGTAGGTGGCCTGCGCTCCAGCACCGGCCGGAGGTTTTGCCACGAGCGGGAACCCGACCGCTTCGGCAAACGCCAACGCCTCCTCCGCATGCGTCACGAGCTGGTGGCGCGCACAAGGTACTCCGGCCTCGTGGAGCACCGTTTTCATTCGGGACTTGTCGCGTACGTTGAGCGCCGTGAGCACATCCATGCCATCAAGGCCGAGCACGTCACGTGCGTACGCCATCGGCACCTGCAACTGTTCCAGTGCTCCGACGAGGCGCTCCACGGGCCCCATCTGCCGGCTGAGCCCTCGTACGGCATCAACTAGCTGCTGGGGATCTAGTGCATCGCCAACCTGCCAATGCCCGTCGAGGTGCTCCTTCAACTCGGGCGACAGTTGATCAGCCGGCTCAGTCGTGATGACGGCCAGGCTTACGCCGGGCAGTCTTGCGGCCGTAGCAACGAACCGCGCTGTTGCGGGAAGCAGAAAGGGTGCGACGAAGGCGGCGACCACCATAGGCAGGACGCTACTCGGTAGCATGCCGAGGGTGAACGTCGTGTTCGTCGAGCCGTCTTTCCCGCCAACGCAACGCAATTTTGTGCGCGGACTTGCCGAGGTCGGTGCAACAGTCATCGGGATCGGTGAGTCCCACACCGACGCGCTGGACGAACAGCTCAAGAGCTGGATGACGCACTACCACCACGTTCCGTCAGTCGTCGATGTGGGAGTCATGACCGACGCCGTACGTTGGATTCAGGGCAATGTGTGGGTCGACCGGCTGGAAGCCACGATCGAGGCACATACGCTCGCGGCCGCGCAGGTGCGCGAGAACTGCACCATCCCTGGCACGTCGGTGCGGACAGCATGGCTGTGCCGCGATAAGCCGTCGATGAAAGAGACGCTGCGTGCGGCCGGGGTCCCGACCGCGGCCTCCGCAGCCGTGCACAACGCCACCGAGGTGTACGAATTCGTCAACGCGATCGGCTATCCCGTCATCCTCAAACCACGCACTGGCGCGGGTGCTCTCGATACGACACGCGTCGACGACAAGTCCGAACTAGACGCTGCTCTCGGACGATTCGGCGGCCAGAGTGTCGAGTCCATCGCTGTTGAAGAGTTCGTGGAGGGCCACGAGGGTTTCTACGACACGGTCTGCGTCAACGGATACGTCTCGCTGGATTTCGTCTCGCACTATTACCCGAACGTGCTCGAAGCGATGCGTGCCCGGTGGATTTCACCGCAGTTCATCGCCACCAATCGCGTCGACTCGGTTTCGGACTACAACCAGATCCGGGAGCTCGGGTATCGGGTCAACGAGGCACTTGGCATCGGGACTACTGCGACCCATATGGAATGGTTTTTCGGGCCGAAGGGACTGCGGTTCTCCGAGATCGGCTGTCGCCCGCCCGGCGTCGGGGCATGGGATCTGTACTCGGTCGGCAATGATTTCGACTTGTATCGCGAGTGGGCCAACGCGATCGTGCACGACCACATCGCCGCTCGCCCGTCTCGGCGCTACGCCGCTGGGATCGTGGCGCTTCGGCCCGACCATGATGGTCACATCTCCGGATACTCCGGAGTCGAAGAGATCCAGGCTCAGTCGGGCGAATGGGTGATTGATGCGCATCTGCCTCCGCCGGGTACGCCGACACAACCTGTCGAAGCGGGGTACATGGCCAACGCCTACGTTCGCATGCGCCATCCCGATTACGACGTGTTGCGCGACTTGCTAGACGATGTGGGCCGTACCGTGCACGTGTACGCACAGTGAGCGGTCGCTTCGGACGTTCGCAGTATTGGTCCGCCGGATCGGGCGACAGCCGTCTGGCCATCAACCAGCTCCAGCAACAGGACACCGTCGACGAAGCTGCGGTGGACCGATTCCTCACGCAGCACGAAGTCCCGATCGTCGAAGGCCGTCAGGTAACGTTCCTCTTCCGGGGGAAGGCTGACGAGGTACACCTTTCGCAACGAATCCTCGGTCTGCCGAGTCGGCTGGCGATGCAGCGGCTACCCGGGACCACCTTGTGGTACATCGTGCTCAAGGTGCCCGAAGGATCACGCATCAACTACCAGATCGAAGTGAGACGTGGAGATGATCTTGATCGCTTTAACGATCCGCTGAACCCTAAGCTCTCGCACAGTCCCTTCGGGACGTCCTCGGTGTGCTTTGCGTACGGCTACACGACGCCCGAATGGACATTTCCCGATCCCAGCGCCGCACCCGGGGAGCTCATTGACCTTGTTGTGGAGAGCCCTGCCTTGGGACGCGACTGTCCTATCACTGTCTACCTGCCGGCCGGGTTTCGTCGCAGCAGGTTTTATTCGCTACTTGTGGTACACGACGGCGGCGATTTCTTGCAGTATGCCGCCGCTAAAGTGGTGCTCGACAACCTGATCCACAGCCGGGAGATTGCTCCGACAATCGTGGCCTTCTTGCACCCCAAGGATCGGCTCGTCGAATATGCCAATTCGCCTCAGCACGCACGCTTTTTGAGGCATGAGCTGTTGCCGCGACTTGAAATGGACTTTCCCCTGGAACGTCACCCGTCCAGTCGCGTTCTCCTTGGCGCCAGTTTTGGGGCGGTTGCGGCCCTCTCGGCTGCGTACCGTTCTCCACGCACGTACGGCTCGCTCGCCCTTATGTCCGGGTCGTTTGTATTCTCCGATTCGGCAATGGATCACGGCGGTGGTACGGTTTTCGACCCGGTTGTGAGGTTCGTCAACCGCTATCGCGAGCAGCCACGCCGTGTCGCGGACCGACTTTTTGTCAGCTGCGGACTGTATGAGCCGCTCATCATTCCGAACCGGTCGATCGTGCCCCTTTTCGAATCTGCGGGCATGCGGGTGCGTTACGTCGAGGCGCTGGACGGTCACACCTGGGAGAACTGGCGCGACCGACTGCGCGATGCTTTGTCCTGGGTCTATCCCGGACCTGCAAGCGCGCGGCTACGGGAGGCCTAGCACAGTGCAGGCACTTCTCTAGCCAGGGCGCCCTTGGCAGCCATGAACAAGACGCAGTGGCACGAGAGGTTGAGTGCAGCCGCGGCCGCGTTCGCCAGCAATGCGGTGAACGGCAACTTGCGTCGTGCTCAGCTGAGCTACTTCGCAGCTTGGACGGCTGAGTGGGCCTTCACTGTGGCACTGGGCATCGTGGCGTACCGGGACGGAGGCGCGACCGCAGTCGGGCTGGTCGGACTACTGCGCATGGTGCCGTCGGCAGTGGTCGCGCCCTTCGCTGCGCCACTGGCGGATCGGGGACGCCGAGAACGCGTACTGGTCCTGGTGTCCACCACTCGCGGCGTCGCTACCGGCGCGGCCGGAGTCGTCGTCGCCCTCGACGGCCCGTTGCTGATCGTCTACGTGCTCGCGGCCCTCTCGACCGTCGCTGGGACCCTCTACGTACCCGCACATTCAGCATTGCTCCCATCGCTTTGCCGGACCGGGCAGGAACTCACCAGCGCGAACGCCGTAAGAGGGATGTTGGACTCGGTTGCCACACTGGTCGGTCCATTGCTGGCCGCTCTTCTTGTGGGGTTCACTGGAGTCGCCGTTGTGTTTGCTGTCGCGGCAGGTGCATCGCTGGCCGCTGCGGCCCTCGTGCTGCAATTGCGCTACGACGCTCCGCCGCGGCCCGCGGCGCCACGAGGGGTCCACTTGATGGCTGACGTAGCGGAGGGCATCCGTACCATCGTGCGGAACCGCGACTTGGCGCTGCTCAACGGGTTAGCCATCGCCCAGACATTCACCCGCGGTGCGTTGACCGTCTTCACTGTTGTCGTAGCACTAGATCTGTTACGCATTGGTGAGCCTGGTGTCGGAACGCTTACGGCTGCCGTCGGTGCAGGTGCGGTGGTTGGTTCTCTCGCTGCATCCCTGCTGGTCGGAACGCATCGGCTCGCTCGATGGTTTGGCATTGGTATTGCGTTGTGGGGTCTACCCATCGCGCTGATTCCGCTCTTTCCCCGGGAGGCAACCGCCCTGATCTTGCTTGCATGTGTGGGCTTCGGTAACGCCCTCGTCGATGTCGGCCTGTTCACGTTGATGGCCAGATTGGCGCCCGATGCGGTTCTTGCCCGACTATTCGGCCTGCAGGAGAGCCTGGTCTCGCTCACCGTCGGGCTAGGCGCTGTCTTTGCCTCACTCTTGATCGACCTGACAAGCGTGTCCGTGGCAATGGTCGCCATCGGCGCGCTCTGTCCGATCCTGGTGGCGGCGACATGGCATCGCCTCAGGCGTCCTGACCGCAATATCGGAAGACTGGACAAGGAGATCGGGCTGCTGCGCGGCCTGCCCATGCTGCAGCCGTTGCCGCTGCCGGCTATCGAACAGCTCGCGCGTGGCCTGGAGCCGGTCCGAGTGCCCGCCGGCCAGGCGGTCTTCAAGCAGGGTGATCCCGCCGACCGCTTCTACGTGATCGAAATGGGGGCGGCCGATGTGGTCGGAGACGGTCGCCTGGTCACGACGCTCGGTCCGGGGGAGGGGTTCGGCGAGATCGCGCTGCTGCGTAGGGTGCCACGTACGGCCACGGTTCGGGCGGGCACCGATCTTGAACTTCAGGCTCTGACCTGCGACCGATTCCTGCCGGTCGTGACGGGATTCCCGCCGAGTTCGCGGGAGGCTGGGGCGGAGGTGGAGGAGATGCTCGATCGATTCAGCCCCGATGGGCCGACTGGCGATCAAAACGACGCTCAATGACATTAATGCAAGATTCGCTTAGCATAGGCCTACTTGCCGCAGCATGAACCGTTCCCCCGGGGGAAGGCTGTCAATGACGCCCAAACAATCGCTGGCCCGCAAACAATCACTGATTCGACGTTCTCTTGTCGTGCTGAGCACTGTCTTGCTGGCTACAGCATGGGCAGTCGGGATCTCGATTCCGGCTAACGCCGCACCGACCAAGGGTTCCCTAGAGATCACGTCGGTAACGAACATTGACAAGCCTGCGTATTGTCAACCGAGCCTGGATCAGTGCTTAATCGTCCAGGGCCAGAGGTTCGCTGTCCAGGTCAGAGTCCTCGACACTGATGGGCAGCCAATGACGGTGAACCAAGCCACTAGCATCAGGCTCGAGGAGGTGTCCGGTCCTGGCGATCTCGGAGGCACAACAACCGCGGACATCCCGCGCAACGGCTCCGGCGCCACCATTTCGGGCGCGACATACTCGCAGTTCGCAAACGGAATCGAACTGCGGGTCCGGGCGACATCTGGAGTCCAGCTAGACCCGGGTGAGGTAACGATCGACGTTGCGCTGACGGCGGTCAGTGACGACGCTGATCGGGGCGTGACCTTCGACCTGGACGATCCGGACTGTGGCGCCGGTGGTGGCGTCCCAACACCGGGAGAGCCCACTTGCGGCCATTTGCTGACGAAGGGGGCGGACGGACTTGTCATCATGTCCGTCGGCTCATGCGACGGCCTAGCACGCTGTCTGAGTGTCGGCAGTACCACCGCCCTAGTCGTCACCGTCATCGCAGATATCGAGCATTCCAATTCCGACGCTGGCCAGTACTCCACCCTGATCTTGGGCTGCGACAAGGCCCTCTGTGGTGGGTCCGGAGTGCCGAAGATTGAAGTGAAGTACACCTTCGACAACAATGGTGATCTAACCAAAACGGCACCTGCGTGTCCGGCTAAGGGCGTCGTCGGTGATGACCAAGAGATCTGCGCCGACTACGTCCAGAGCACCCGGTCAGCGGGCGACCTCTTCACTTATGTTCTCTTCAAGCACGACGTTCGTTTCAGTCATTAGGTTCTTCTGGCCCGTCCGGGAACGGCACGCGGACGACGCCCAACGACTGAAGCGCTGACCTTGCCTCTTGTTCCAGCCGATCGGCATCCGGGTGATGCTCCGCACGAGCGATGCGGGTGCCGACAGCTAGGAGAAAGCCCCGCTCGTGCGCAACTTCGGGCGAGGAACTGGACTGCAGACCATTGCCGAGTGCTGAGCGGGCTTGCTCCGATGCCCCACTGGCAAACAACGCAGCGGCTTGCACCCGATATGCCGCTGGTAACAATGTTGGGGCGGGAAGGGAGGTCGCCTCGGCGAGCGCTCTCCGGATGATGCTGAGTGCCTGCTCTGGCCGGCCGGCCAGTAAATGTGCCTCGGCAGTGGCAATGTCGGTCTCCACTACTTCTTGCGGTTCCCCTAGTTTTGCTAACTGAGTGCGGGCCTGACCGAGCAACTCCAGGCCAGGTTCAATGTCGCCGGCGCGGCTTCTGGCGAGTCCCTGATCTCTCCATATGAGGGCCACGAGTTCCTCATCGCCCACGGCTCGAGCTACCCGAAGCGTCTCCTGGAGCAATGGCCAGGCATCTTCATAACGACCTTGCTTAACCAGGACGTCGGCCCGGTTAAAGTCCGCGTTGGCGGCGTTGGCAGCGTCGCCGATCCGGCGAAACGACTCGGCCGCTCGGGCAAACATTGGCAGCGCCTCAGGCCACTGGCCCGCATAGAACCAGCGAGAGGCGAGATTGTTCAACGCGTGGGCTTGGCCGCTGAGGTTGCCCAGCTGTTCAAAGAGGTGCAGTGCCGTTAGCCCGTGCTCTTCGCCTGCCTGACCGACCGACCAGAAGTCGGCGGTGTGCATCACCAGGTGTGCTTGGGCCTTAGCATCCAGCTCGTTGGCCGCCTCGGCTTCGGCGAGAGCGTGCTCTGCCCATCGCCGAGCATCCACGTAGCGGCCCTGGCTCATCCGGCAAGCGGCATACCGAGCCTCCAACTGGGCCCGCGCAGCCCCCGCTTCGCCGCCGGCGACGCCGTTCACGGCACGTAGTCCAAGACTTGCTCGGCGGAGTGCGTTGGTGTAATGGCCCCGACGCTGCTCGAGACGCGCCTGCTTTAGTGCCAGATGTGCCTCCCGCAATGGTTGGCCGCGTACCCCTCGCAACGCCTCCAGGTAGGCTCCAGCAGCCTCGGTCGACCTGCCCGCCAGGAACTCTGCATCGCCCAGCGCCTCCAGGTAGAACGAACGCTCGCCTGGGCTGACGCTTGAGGAAAGTCGGGCGGCCTGAGCCGCCCTTCGGTAGGCATCGGCGGCGGCGGCGGGCGCATAACGCGCCATTGCTCGCTCCCCGGCGCGCCAGCCGTAGTCCATCGCCTTGTCATAGCGGCCAGCTACGAAGTAGTGACGGGCGAGGATTTCCGGGCGGCGATCAGCCGCCGAGGTTGTGGCCTCAATTACTTCCGCGGCCAGTGCATGCAACTCGCGGCGTCGCCGATAGGGCAGGCCGGCGTATGCGACTTCTCGAAGAATCGGGTGACGAAAACTCAGCCGGTGATCAGTCGCCACAATGAGGCCTTCTAGTCCGGAAAGCAGTTCGGGTACCGACCCCGGGGGCGCAACCTCCTCGACCATCCGCAGAAACAGGTCCTCGTCGAACTCATCGCCCAGCACGGCGGCACGGCGCAGCAACGAACGCTGCACCGGCGGCAGCCGGTCGATCTGGCTCGCGGCGAGCTCCTCGACAGTCGACGGAAGTTCGTCCGGGTCCTCGCCGCGAGCGACGGCGCGGGCGAGTTCACGCAAGAGCAGGGGGTGTCCACCGGCGCGCGCGGCCAGCGCCTCGGCGATCGCAGGCGGCAATGGCCGCTCCGGCGTTGCCATTTCTGCCAGCTCCGTCGCTGATTCGACGTCGAGCGGTCCCAACTCGATCCGCTGGGTAGCCGCGGGAACCCAGCCAGTTGGGCGATCCTCGCGGGTTACCAGGAGGAGCCACGGCTGCTTCTCTGTCCGCTGACCGATCGTCGCCAGAACGCCAGCGCTCGCCGGATCGGCCAGATGCGCATCCTCGACGACGAGCATCACGGGGATCGGGACCATCCGCTCAAGCAGGTCTGCAACCAACTCAGGTACCCGTTCCGCACGGTGCTGCTCCTCCAGCTCTGCCACTTCTGGGCTGGCGGGCAGAGTGACGTCGAGCACGACACCGAGTAACGACGCCCACGGGGCCAGCTCGGGCGCCGAGACCGCCACGCAATCCTGCAGGCACTTGCCGACAGTGTTCGGATCCATGGCGCTATTGGTGCCGAGTACGTGGTGCAACAGGCGCCGCACCGGTGCAAACGGCGTCTCAGCGCCCGTACGTTCGCAATCGCAGCGAAGTACGGTGACCCCACTGGTCTGGGCGACAGCCTCGTCGACGAGCCTGGTCTTCCCATTTCCAGGCTCACCGACTACTTCGACTACGGAGCCCGATCCGTTGATCAATCGCTCTGTGGCGGCTTTCAAAACCGCCATCTCGGCATCCCTGCCGACGAGCAAGTCCCCTGTGTCTTGCTGCCTGCGGGGCTCGAGCGGCTGGAGAAGTGTGACGACCGGCACAGGCTTGCTTTTGCCCTTCAGGCTCGCCGTGGGCGCGTCGTTGACGGCGTAGGACCGCCGGGTGTGCTCCAGCACGTCGGCCGCCATGAGGATTGTTCCGGACTCTGCGTGCGCGGCTAGGCGGGCGGCGAGGTTCACGGCGTCGCCTTTCACCGAATACGTCTTGCGACTGGGCGAGCCGGTTTCGCCGGTGAACACCCGGCCCTGCGATATGCCGGCCCGCAATGGCAGCCGGGAATCCCGATTGACGATCTCGCAGACTGCTGTCAGCAGCCGATCAGTGTCGTCGCCGGCACTGCGGGGCGCACCGCCGACCAGCAAGATCTTTCCGCCGTCCACATCCACGTCCGTGTCAAGGAAGGAAACGTCGTGGGCCGTCGTGGCCCGCTGCACATTTCGAAGCACCTCGTCAATTGCTGTCGTCAGCGCCTCCGGACCATCCTCGGCCAGGACGGTGTCCGTACCGTCGAAGCGGAGGAAGGCCACCGCAACGGTCCGGTGCTCCGGTTCTCTAGACTGCTGGTCGAGATAGGCCGACAGTTGCGGCGGCAGCAGCTGCTGAACCACGGCCGGCACCGGCTCAGGTTCCGGCTGACGCAGAGGGTTCGGAGGTGGTGTCGGTACGCCGGCCAGCAGGTGACCCAAGCCATCGTGTGGGCGTACCAACTCAGTCCCCAGGTCGGCAGCAGTAGAGTCCCCAAGCAGCACCTCACCGGTGCCGGCGGCATGCTCCAGCATCGTGACGCCCGTTGCGGTTGGTCCGAGCACAACCAACTCGCGATGCATGGCGGGATTTCCCGCGAGTACGAGATGCACCGGCCCAGATTCGACACCAGCCGACGCACGCAGCTTCACCCGGCCTATGGACGTGGTGGCGCGTCCGATCTGGGCCAGCGCCCGCTGCATGCGCAGCGCTGCCCGGGCAGCGCGGCAGCCATGGGCTGGGCCGTCGAAGAAGAGCAAGAGGGCGTCACCGCCCCACTTGAGTAAGTCGCCGCCCTCGTCTTCCGCGCCGGTCAACAGCCGCCCGAACACATCGTCAAGGAGGTTGCTCAGCTCCTCGGCGCCCTCGCGGCCTCGGCGGGCGAGCCGCTCGGTGAGTGGGGTGAAGCCGGTGATGTCGAACAGCAGCAGGCTCCCATCGACGACTCGGTGGGCAGACCCCTGATCAGCGGCGGCCCACGCGGGCAATAGCCGAGGCACGTACGCCGTATAGGCCGGGCCCTCTTGGATCGCCGCCAGCCGGGGGTCGCTGGCGTCCATAGTTAACTGTAAAGGGGGATCACCGCTCACGGTGAAGTTGATCATGCCCATGCCAACTCGCCGAGACCGGTCGCGTGACCTGGTACAGCGCCAAGGTGCTCAAAAGACTCTTTACTTGAGCGCCCGGATACAGAGCGCCGTGATCCATCCCCACCCGAGCACCACTGCCACTGTGAAGGCGATGTTGATCATGGGAATGCCGGCTCCTGAGGCGATACCTGCGAAGGCGACGAGATAGTAGACGCCGATGACCGCCGAGCAGACGGTCCAGATACGATCGCCAGCCCGTGCTGAGCTGCGGGCACTGGCGAGACATGCCACGATCAACCCAAGGAAGCCGATGCCGCCTGCTACCAGGTGTCCGACGCCACTAGCGGTAATCACGACCGGAGGGCCCGGCGGCGTACCGATCGGAAATCCCTCAGCAGGATCAGCGCGAAGCAGGCCGGCCGTAGCAACGCCGAGTCCGTAGATCACCAGGCCCGCGGTCATGGCGTGCGAGCGCCGTCCGGCCCGCTGCTGGAGGGTACTTACTCCGAGCGCTCCGATGACGGTGAGCAGGCCGCTGACAACCATCATCGTCGAGTGGATCCAGCCGCCCGAGCCGTTGGCCAGCAGGCTTAGGGAGTGGATGCGGATGTCGAAGCCGTCACGCAACACAGCCTCGAGAGTGCCAATGCCGACGTAGAGGGGCCCGGCGATCGCGCCGGCAATCAGGGCAATGCGCAACTGCGGCGAAGTGCTCACCTGATGCTCATGGAGATTTTGAGACAACATGATGTGGAGTCCTTTCGATCCTGGATGGTCTCTCTACCAGAACTAGACCGTCCAGTACTGACAGAATCATCGGCCTTACCTAGAATCTTTTGGTGGCTTCACAGATGTCGGGTCGAAGTTCCCGCAAGCGCAGTGCGATTCTCGACGCGGCCACGGAGCTGTTCCTGACGCGGGAGTACGCCGGCACTTCGATGGAGGACATTGCCTCGGCGGCTGCGGTATCGAAGCAGACTGTCTACAAGCACTTCACTGACAAGGAGACGCTGTTTCGAGAGGTTGCGCTCGGCAGCGTAGAACGCGTCGGCAGCGCGTTTCGGGTGGAGGTGACAGCGACCGCGGAGGCCGACGATGTGCCAGCGGCGCTCCGGGCGCTGGCGCGAACCTACATCGATGCGGTGATGAGCCCCATGCTGCTGCGTCGTCGCCAGCTGGTGCTGCGCGAGGCGGGACGGTTTCCAGATCTCGCGCACAAGTATCACGAATCCGGGCCACGGCGCGCGATCGCTGGTTTGAGCACCGCATTTGCCCGATTGGCCGAGCGCGGGGAATTGATGATCAAGGATCCGCGGGTTGCCGCGATCCAATTCGCCTTCCTGGTGATCGGTGAACCGCTCGATACCGCGATGTTTCGAAGCGTCGGCCGTCGCCGCACGCGTCGCGAGCTCCATGCGCTAGCTGACGCGGGTGTGGAGGTCTTTCTTGCCGCCTACGGAAGCCCGCCCACGAGGGCGGCCCCCAGCTAGCTCAGAACGGGCACCTCAGGGTCTCCGGCGA
>JBKOUS010000221.1:0-19413 GCA_046723505.1 Actinomycetota bacterium | reverse complement strand
GAGCTGATCAGCAACAGCAGCGCCACCAACGGAAGGACCGTGACCCCGACCAGCTGGTGCAGCTTGAAGCCAGTGAGACCACCAATTTGAGGGTTCTCGCTCTCAATAAGCGCCTTGTCGATCGTGCCGCCTGCGCCGACCCACTCGAACATCGCGAACACCGCATAGGCGATGGCGGCCGCCTGCAAGATGACGCCGGCTGCGATCACCAACGCCAGGACCCGATAGACCTGCTTCATCATGCCTCCTCCTAAGACATCGCAATCAGTGGAAGATCGAACTCGTCATTGCGCATGCGCAGCAAGGCCACCGTGGCTCCGGCGAACCCGGCGGCAGCAACCAGCAGCCCGATGCCGGCGATGACGTGGTTGGGCAGGAACGGGTGCGTGACCCCGCCGACGATCAATGCGATGGCCATCCATCGCGGCGCCACCCGGCTGCGCCACAGGGCGAGACCCAGTAAAGGCAGACCGACGACAACGCCGGAGATGAATAGCAGCCCAGCAGCCTCGACAGGTGGCAGCAACCACCAGGCCGCGTCCAGCGCCGCAACGGTCGCCACGTCGAGGCCTTCTCGGACAGCGAGATACGCGAGTAGATCGTCGGGCACCCCAAGGGGAAAAGCGCTCAGACATCCGAGCATGGTCCAGACCGCCCCGATCGTGGTCAGGACGGGGGTCCGGCGGCGGGTCACCCAAGCCACTGCGATGACGGCCGGGATCAGGCCCACCAGGAACGGCAGACCCAGCCACATCATGACGTCGAACAACTGGCGGTGGGCTTCCACGCCGTCGACCGTCTCGGTGAAGGCGGCACCGCCTTCCACGGGTCTGATCAGGTAGACAACTCCCATGACTGTCATGGGAACCGGCGCCACGAACGCCAACACCAGTCGCCAGAAGGTGCGGGTATCGCGTGTCCGGGGCGACGCCGGAAGAGAGATCTCCTCGGTCGCCGCGCCGGACCGCAAGCGAGTGGTGGACATATGACACTCCATTCGGGTTGGAGCTTGCTCGGACGCGACCAGCGTCGTCCGATCGCGACTCGGCGAGGAGGTGTTCCCCACCCAGCGACGCCGGGAGATTTCCGACCGACCTGGGGGCCCAGCACTACTCAACTAGGGGTCGACGTGGCGATGATGACGTCATGGGTTCCCTCACGCGGTCGGGCGTGGCGGCCGGGCTGTTCTTCGCCCTCGCGCTAGCCGAGGTGCTGGCGGCGGCCGTGTTTGGGGCGCTCTCACCGTTGAGCTGGAGCCAGCTGGTAGACCTCCTGGTGGTCAGCAACGCCATCCTCGGCCTAGCGCTCGCTCTGGCCGGCTGGCCGATCGCCGCGCAACGCCCTCGGAACCTGGTCGGCTGGGCATTGATGATCGGCGGCTGCGCCTGGGCCTCGACCGGCGCTGGCATCGCGCTGCTCGCCTGGGCGCACTCGCACGGTTTCGATGGCCCGTTCTGGCGGCTGGTGGCAACAGCAACCAACGGCGGCTGGACCTGGGCCCTTACGGTGTGTCTGCCGCTTGCCTTGATGCTCCTCCCCGACGGGCATTTGCCGGGGCGGCGGTGGCGCTGGGCATTGCTACCGATGGCGATCAACGGGCCACTGTTCGCCGCGTTGGGGGTCATGTCCGGCTTCAGCTATGCGGTCGGTGTGCCCGGTTACCTGGACCGACCGGAGGTCAATACCTCAGCTTGGCCGACCCTGTCTCTGTCACTCAGCCTGCTCACCTACGCGATCGCGCTGCTGATACTCGTTGTGCGCTTTCGCCGAGGCTCCGCGCAGGTGCGGCGGCAACTCTCGTGGGTGCTGCTCGCCCTGGTGATCGTGGTCGCGCTTGGCCTGCTGGACCCCGTACTGCCCGACAGCATCTTCACCATCCTGCCGATCGCGCTGATTCCGCTCTCGATCACCGTGGCGGTGCTTCGGTATCAGCTGTTCGATATCCGGTTGGTGCTGTCGCGGTCCGTGGTGTACGTCGTGCTCACCGCAGCAGTAATTGGCGTCTACGCAGCCATCGTCGCCTTGGGCGGCGTGCTGCTCCCGACCCGTGTCGGACTGGGCATGGCACTGATCGCCACGCTGGTCATCGCGGTTGCCTTCCACCCGGTTCAGCTATGGCTGCAGCGGGCGGTCGACCGGGCGATCTATGGCGCCCGCCGGGATCCGGTGCGCGCGGTTGCGGCAGTTGGTGAGCGGCTCGGCGAAGTCGGTGTCGCGGGAGGTGCCGGTCTTGACGGGGTGCTCGAGGCGTTGATGCGGGTCATGCGGTTCCCGTGGGCCGCGGTTGTGTTGCACGGCGTCGAGATCGCCTCGTTCGGTGAACCGCCCGCGACCCGACACGCGACGCCTCTTCTTCGAGGCGAGGAGGCCCTCGGCGAGCTGGTGATCGGGCTGCGGAAGGGAGAGTCTCAGCTGTCCGCCAACGACGCGCGGGTCCTCGAGCTGCTCGCGGCACCGATCGCCGCCGCCGTACACGCTGCGACCCTGGCCGAGGAACTGCGGCGGTCCCGCGAGCAGGTGATCACTGGCCGGGAGGAGGAACGGCGACGCCTGCGACGCGATCTGCATGACGGGCTGGGCCCGGTGTTGACCGGCGTCGTGCTCAACGCCGAGGCGGCGCTGCGCCTGTTGACCAGCGATCCGGCCCGCAGCGCGGACCTGCTCGTTGAACTCCGCCTACAAACGACCGGTGCGCTGGAGGACATCCGACGCCTGGTTTACGACCTGCGGCCGCCTGCCCTGGACAGCCTGGGCCTGCTCGAGGCGCTCCGGGAGCAGGCTGTGTTGCTGGGTCGTCGCGAGGATGCGGCTCCCCTTCGAGTCAACATTGAGGCGCCGGGCGAACTGCCGGAACTTCCCGCGGCGGTGGAGGTGGCCGCCTACCGCATCGTGACGGAGGCGCTGACCAATGTGGTACGGCACTCCAGCGCCTCGGCCGCGAACGTGATACTGAGTGCTTCCGCCGGGACCCTGCACGTTGCGGTCCACGACGACGGCATCAACCTCGAGAGCAGCTGGCAGCCTGGGGTCGGTCTCACGTCAATCCGAGAGCGAGCGGCCGAACTCGGCGGGCGCTGCCGCATCCAGCACGACCGCACCGGCGGCCGGGTCGACGTCGAGCTGCCTCTCCCGCAGGTCTCACGGGCCCGCCATGGCGACGCGGTCTCGGAGGACAGGGGCCTCCCGTGACGCTGCGCATCGTTGTCGCCGACGACCACGCCGTGGTCCGCGAGGGTCTCCGCGCGCTGCTGTCCGCCGTCGACGGTTATGAGCTTGTGGGCACCGCGTCGACCGGCGCAGAAGCTGTTAGGGCTGCGGTCACTCTTCAGCCCGACGTGCTGGTGATGGACATCCAGATGCCAGGGATAAGCGGGATCGAGGCAACGCGGGAGATCGCCCGTGCGGCACCGGACGTCCGGGTGTTGATGCTGACTATGTTCGACGACGACGAGTCGGTGTTCGCCGCCATGCGGGCCGGCGCGCTCGGCTATGTGCTGAAGGGCGCACCCCCGGACAACATGATTCGGGCCATCTCAGTGGTCGCCGGCGGAGAGGCCATCTTCGGCGCAGGCGTCGCCCACCGGGCGCTCAGCTACTTCAGCAACCCTCGAGCCGACCGTACGGTGTTTCCCGAGCTGACTCCTCGCGAGCGGGAAGTGCTCACCTTGATCGCCAGCGGCCTGAGCAACGCCGCAATCGCCACCCGGCTCGGCCTGGCCCCGCACACCGTCGGCAACCACATCTCCAACATCTTCGCCAAGCTCCAGGTGGCGAGCCGGGCGGAGGCGATCATTCGCGCCCGCTCGGCTGGTCTCGGCGACTGAGCCCGCGCCCTGGTCGGCCTACTGCACCAGTTCGCTATCGGAGAACATCAGCTAGCCGGGAAGAAACTCGGGCGTAATAGCCTTGAGTCTATGACGCTCAACTTGCGAGCGACTCCTTCTGGAAGGCGAAATTGATGTCGATAACCCGGCTACCTGTGCTATTCCTTACCGACCTCGTCGTGCTGCCGGGAATGGTGGTACCGATCGAGCTCGATGACGCCGCCCGCGCAGCGGTGGATGCGGCGAAAGCCCACAGCGATGACACGCTGCTCGTCGCTCCCCGCCTTGAGGACCGTTACGCCTCGTTCGGTGTGGTGGCCACGATCGTGCAACTCGGCCGGCTTGCCACCGGAGAACCGGCGGCGGTGATCAAGGCCGAGCGGCGAGTCAAGATCGGATCTGGAGTCTCGGGGCCTGGTACTGCGCTCTGGGTCGAGGCTGAGGACCTCCCCGAGCCGGCGCACGATACGGAGGAAGTCCGCAAGCTCGCCGCCGAATACAAGGGGCTCGTTATTGCCACCCTGCAGCGCCGCGACGCATGGCAGGTCATTGACACAGTCAACCGGGTCACCGATCCCTCCACGCTGGCTGACCTAGCTGGGTACGCGCCATGGCTGAGTGACGAACGGAAGCGCCAGCTTCTGGAAACTCCGGATGTCGTGGCACGGCTCACCTCGCTGATCGAATGGACGAAGGCGTATATCGCCGAGACCGAAGTCAATGAGAAGATCGCCGACGATGTTCGCGAAGGGATGGAGAAGAGTCAACGCGAGTTCCTGCTGCGCCAGCAGCTGAATGCGATCCGGAAGGAACTGGGTGAGGACGAGCCTGATGGTGCCGAGGACTATCGCACCCGTGTTGAGGCGGCCGACCTGCCCGATGAGGTTCGCAAGGCTGCACTCCGAGAGGTCGGGAAGCTCGAGCGGGCCAGCGACCAGAGCCCTGAATCTGGCTGGATCCGTACCTGGTTGGACACCATCCTCGAGCTGCCATGGAACAGCAAAACCACAGACTCGACTGACATCACGGCAGCGCGCGAGGTGCTGGATGCTGACCACCACGGTCTGGAGGACGTCAAGGATCGGATCGTGGAGTATCTCGCGATCCGCGCCCGCCGCGCGGAGCGCGGACTGGAGGTCATCGGCGGTCGTGGTTCGGGTGCGGTGATGGCGCTGGTCGGTCCGCCTGGTGTGGGCAAGACCTCGCTCGGGGAGTCGGTCGCGCGGGCGTTGGGCCGCAAGTTCGTGCGTGTCGCCCTTGGTGGCGTACGCGATGAGGCCGAGATCCGCGGTCACCGGCGCACTTACGTAGGCGCTCTCCCCGGCCGGATCGTGAGGGCGATCACCGAGGCCGGATCGATGAACCCGGTCCTGCTGCTCGACGAGATCGACAAGGTCGGTTCCGACTACCGCGGCGACCCGGCAGCTGCCCTGCTCGAGGTGCTCGACCCAGCCCAGAACCACACCTTCCGCGACCACTACCTAGAGGTGGACCTCGACCTTTCCGATGTCTTGTTCCTGGCGACGGCCAACGTGGTCGAGACGATTCCGCAGGCGCTCCTCGACCGCATGGAGCTGGTGAGCCTCGACGGCTACACCGAGGACGACAAGATCGTCATTGCCAGGCAGTTCCTACTGCCGCGGCAGCTGGAGCGTGCGGCGTTGACCGCCGAGGAGGTCACGGTCAGCGATGAGGCGTTGCGCGAGATCGCCGCGAGCTACACCAGGGAGCCTGGGGTACGTCAGATGGAGCGGTCGCTCGCGAAAGTGCTTCGCAAGGCAGCGACGAAGCTTGCTCACGGAACCGCCCAGCCGGGCTTGATGATCGAGCCATCCAACCTACGCGAGTACCTCGGTCGGCCGAGGTTCACGCCGGAAGCGCACGAGCGCACGTCGATCCCGGGCGTGGCCACCGGACTGGCTGTGACTGGTCTGGGCGGCGACGTATTGTTCGTCGAGGCGTCGGCTGTGGATGGTCCCTCGCAGAGCTCAGGATCTAGCAACTTGACGTTGACAGGGCAACTGGGCGATGTGATGAAAGAGTCGGCGCAGATCGCGCTCTCCTACGTTCGCGCACACGCCGACCAGCTCGGGATCACCGATCCGTCGATCCTGGACAGGCCGATCCACATCCACGTTCCCGCGGGAGCGGTTCCCAAGGATGGCCCGTCGGCCGGCGTCACCATGGTGACGGCCCTCACCTCGATGGCAGTCGGCAGGCCCGTGCGGTCCGATGTCGGCATGACAGGCGAGGTCACGCTGAATGGGCGGGTACTGCCGATCGGCGGCGTGAAGCAGAAGCTGTTGGCGGCTCAGCGGGCCGGTCTCACCACCGTCTTCGTACCGAAGCGGAACGAGCCGGACCTTGACGATGTCCCGGCGGATGTGCTTGAGACGATCAAGGTCATTCCGACGACGGATGTTGCGGAGCTCGTCGCTCAGGCCATCGAGCCTGGCATTGCGGACGGCGCCACCCCTATCGCCGCCTAATCCGTTGGCTCAGGGATTACGCGTGACTCAAGCTGATCTTCGTCGTGCTTGGACTTCACCAGACTGGCCACGGTGGTGATCGTGATCGTCACGATGATCACGGTCAACGAGACCCAGATGGGAATCTCGCCGTCCCATGGCGCCCAGTCCGCAAGATGGTAAGAGTGCAGCGCATGGAAGATCAGCTTGACGCCGATGAAGCCCAGGATGATTGCCAGGCCAACCGACAGATAGACGAGCTTCCTGAGAAACCCGCCGAGTAAGAAGTACAGCTGCCGCAGGCCCATCAGCGCGAACACATTGGCGGTGAACACCAGGTACGGCTCCTGGGTCAGTCCGTAGATCGCCGGGATGGAGTCCAGCGCAAACAGCAAGTCCGTGCTGCCCAAAGCAATGATCACGATGAGCATTGGAGTGATCATCCGCTTGCCGTTCTCCACCACGGTCAACTTCGTGCCTTGGTACTCCTTTGTTGCGTTGAACCGATGCTTCACGAACCGCAAAACGGCGTTGTCAGGCGGCTCGTCCGTGTCCTCGTCGTGCTTGCGGTAGTCGCGGTAGAGCTTCACTGCGGTCCAGATGAGGAAGCCCCCGAAGACGAAGAAGATCCAGCTGAAGCGATTGATGGCCGCAGCCCCCAAAGCGATGAATATGCCGCGGAAGATGAGCGCCAAGATGATGCCGACCAGCAGCGCGAACTGTTGCAGCTGGCGCGGCACCTTGAGCTTGGTCATGATGACCAGGAAGATGAACAGGTTGTCGATCGAAAGGCTGTATTCGGTAATCCAGCCGGCGAAGAACTCCCCCGCGTAACGTGGGCCGGCGATGGCCCATACGCCCAAGCCGAAGAGCACCGCCAAGGTCACGTAGATGCCGACAAAGATGCCGGCCTCCTTCATCGACGGCTCGTGCGGCCGGCGGCCGATGATCAGCACGTCGATAACGAGAATCGCCACCATGACGATGGCTGTGATGGTCCACGTATAAAGGTGAACCTCCATGTGGAGTCCTTCCGAGCCGGGATTCAGGAAACGATTCGGTCTCGGAGGTCTCTCCCGCCAGGCTGACCGGCCGAAGGCACCGGGTGTCCTAGAAGGAATAGCTCCTATCCGGAACGCTCCGTGATGACGATGCCGCCGCGAAGGAATACTCCCCTCCGCCATTCAGTATGTCAGGAGTCCGCGGTGGCTTCAGATCAGGAGTCAGCGGTTGGCTTCCACCATCTGACGCAACTCCCGCTTGAGGTCCGCTATCTCATCGCGCAGCCGTGCTGCGAGCTCGAACTGCAGATCGGCTGCCGCGGCGTGCATTTGTGTGGTGAGTTCTTGCACCAGGTCCGCTAGATCGCCCGCGGGTATCCCCGCCAGCCTTCGTGCGTGGGCGCTCACATCCTTGGCTCCGAGTGACGGGACGGCAGACCGGCCGCGACCCCGCTGCCGGCCGCCGATCAGGTCATGAGTGTCCGCGTCTTCTCGAGCCAGCATGTCGGTGATGTCGGCAATCTTCTTCCGAATCGGCTGTGGATCGATCCCGTTGGCGAGGTTGTAGGCCACCTGCTTGGCCCGGCGACGGTTTGTCTCATCGATTGCGGCTGTCATCGAGTCGGTGACTGAGTCCGCGTACATGTGGACTTCGCCAGAGACGTTACGTGCCGCCCGACCGATCGTCTGGATCAGGCTCTTCTCGCTTCTCAAGAACCCCTCTTTGTCGGCGTCGAGGATGGCGACCAGGGACACTTCCGGGAGGTCCAGGCCCTCGCGGAGCAGGTTGATGCCGACCAGAACGTCGAAATCACCCGTCCGCAGCTCGCGCAGCAACTGCACGCGCTGGAGCGTGTCAACCTCGGAGTGCAGATATCGGGTACGGATGCCGTTCTCGAGGAGATAGTCGGTGAGATCCTCGGCCATCTTTTTGGTCAGTGTGGTCACCAGGACGCGCTCACGCCGCTCGGTCCGCAACCTGATCTCGGCCATCAGATCGTCGATTTGGCCGTGGGTCGGCTTGACAATGACTTGAGGATCCACCAGGCCAGTGGGCCGAATCAGCTGCTCGACGAAACCGGCTGATCTGGCCAGCTCGTAATTCCCCGGTGTAGCGGACAGATAGATCGTTTGGCCGACGCGCTCCACGAATTCCTCAAATCGAAGAGGCCGGTTGTCCATGGCGCTCGGCAACCGGAAGCCATGCTCCACCAGCGTCCGCTTCCGGGACATGTCACCCTCATACATTCCTCCGATCTGAGGCACGGTGACGTGCGACTCATCGATGACGAGGAGGAAATCTGACGGAAAGTAGTCGAGCAGGCAGTTCGGCGGGCTGCCGGGCGCCCGGCCGTCAATGTGCCGTGAGTAGTTCTCGATACCCGAACAGGTCCCGATCTGCCGCATCATCTCGACGTCATAGCTGGTACGCATGCGCAACCGCTGTGCCTCCAGCAGCCGCTGCTGTCGCTCGAGCTCGGCGAGCCGATCAGCAAGCTCGAACTCGATCCCAGCGATGGCGCGCTCCATCCGCTCCGGGCCTGCGACGTAGTGGCTGGCTGGGAAGAGATAGATCTCACGGTCCTCGGTGACGACCTCGCCGGTGACGGGATGCAGCGTGCTCAGCTTCTCGATCTCGTCGCCAAAAAACTCCACCCGGACGGCCAGCTCTTCATACATCGGGAACACTTCGAGGGTGTCCCCGCGCACCCGGAACGTCCCGCGGCTGCCGGAAAGGTCGTTGCGCGCGTACTGGATGCCCACCAGCCGGCGCAGCAGGGCGTCCCTGTCGAGCTCCTGGCCGACTCGGAGCGTGATCATCCGGCCGACGTACTCCTGTGGCGTACCGAGGCCATAGATGGCTGACACCGTAGCCACGACGATGACGTCGCGACGGGTGAGCAAGGAGTTCGTCGCCGAGTGTCGCAGCCGCTCGACTTCCTCGTTGAGCGAGGAGTCCTTTTCGATGTAGGTGTCGGTCTGCGGTACGTACGCCTCAGGCTGGTAGTAGTCGTAATAAGAGACGAAGTATTCGACGGCGTTCCTAGGAAAGAACTGCCGAAGTTCATTCGCGAATTGCGCCGCCAGGGTCTTGTTCGGCTGCATCACCAAGATCGGCCGTTGCACGCGTTCCGCGAGCCAGGCGATGGTGGCCGTTTTGCCGGTGCCCGTGGCACCCAGCAGGACGACGTGTTGTTCACCGCTGGTGATCCGACGCTCTAGCTGGTCGATCGCCTGGGGCTGGTCCCCGGACGGCGCGAAGTCGCTCTCCACCTTGAACGGCGCCACCGCACGCTGAAGATCCTCAATCGGACGCATGACGGGAGCCTACGTGGCGGTTCTGACAAGCTGATTGCGAGCGTCGGTAAACTGCGCATTTGCGCGAGCAAATCACAAAAGGGCGCTAGCCTCCGGCGACCTGACTTCCAAGCATTGAGTTGACCATCGATGTGAAGTCCTTGTTCAGCTTCTCGGTGTCGGCGTTTGGTGTGAAATACGCCGTGCCGATGACCGTCACACCGTCGCTCTGTCGGACCGAAACCAGCGAGAACAAGTACAGCTTTGTCGTGCCCTGGCCACCGCTCACGGTCACCTGGGCAACACAAGTCGCTGCCTCGAGGCTGCTGGTGCCCACCTTGACATCCTTCGAATCCTGGAACTGGCCGTTGGACGTTCCTTCGGCGACATTCCGGTGCCACGCATCACACAGTTGGCCAGGGTTAGTGGACTGCGAGATCTGCAGCGATTGGCCGAGAAACACACTCTTCCCATCGGACAGTTGCGCTACGTTTTCGCCGGTCTTCTTGACCTGCCAGCCCGCGGCAGGTTGGAGCTCGATCCCGTTACCGAGATCGATGGCACCGCGGGTCGGCGATTGCGAGGTCTGGGTCGGTGTCGGCTGCGGCCTGGCGGTCGTTGACCGACCTGTGGGCTCCGGGGTTGGCTGCTCGGTCGGCGGTACCGGCTGGCTTGGAGTGACGGTGACATCCGGCGGCTGATCTTCGGCTCCCCGGGTCAACACCATGATGATGCCGCCAACAGCTGCCAGCAGGACGATTGCCGCAGCTACGATCGCGATGATCATCACTGGGCTCTTCTTGGCTGGTGTAGCCGGCGTACCCGGGCCGCCCCCCGGTGGCTGGGGCGGGTAGCCACCAGGAGGTGGCTGCGGCGGATAGCCACCAGGAGGTGGCTGGGGCGGGTAGCCGCCAGGCTGCTGAGGCGGATAGCCACCCTGCGGCGGATAGCCACCAGGCTGCTGGGGCGGATAGCCACCAGGCTGCTGAGGCGGATAGCCACCCTGCGGCGGATAGCCACCAGGCTGTTGAGGCGGGTAGCCGCCAGAGCCCTGAGGCGGGTAGCCGCCCTGGGGACCCCACTGACCCGTGTCCTCCGTCACGGCCGGCCCTCCTCCTCGTCGTAGAAGCGGTCACGCGGGTCACTGGACCCTCCGCTCTCGTCGTCGGCGGTCGGCTCATCAGGAGCAGCCCGGGCCGGCTTGGCACCGGGCGCCGGTTCCTCGCCCGCTACTGGCGTGTCGAATCCCGGAACAATCGACTCCTCAGGGCCGGCCGTCCTGAGCACAGCCCCCACCTTGGGCCGCGACGCCTTAGGTTGCACGCGTACCGCCGTGCCGCATGCATTGCAGAAGGCGGCGTGCTCAGCCAGCGGCATCTCGCACTGCGCGCAGTACTGGAGCTCAGCCGCCGACCAAGTACCGCGACCGCGTGCAGACCGTTCCAGGGCGGCCTCCATCAGGCCGGAATGCAGCACGGTGCGAATGCGCAGAATCAAGATCGCCAGTATGAGCAGGCCCCAAAGGATGCTCAAGATCACGCCCAGCGTCGCGTCGCCGACGAAGGAGAACAGATAGGTGCCGGCCTGATAGGCACTGTTGGCAAGAATGGCCTCGCCGACCCCGCGGAAGTAACGCGGCGTGAAACCGTCATAGCCGCGGCCCAGACCAGAGAACTCGGCAACAGCGATGCCACTGGCGGTGCCGATGATCAGCGGCTTGACGAAGCCTTCCAGGAAGATCAACGACACCCATAGGCCCGGATCACTCCCCTGCAGCCCACCGGTCAGCAAGTCCCACTGACGAACCAGAGTGTCGAAGCAGGAGTACGAGACCCCGCTGATCACTCCGAAGGTCAGGCCGTCCATGAGGTCATCGAACTCCGGGCGACTGGCAAGGAGGACCGGACCGATCTCGCGTATCGCCTCGCCCACGATCGGCACCACCAATGCCACCAGCAGGAAGGTGCCAACGGTAGGCGCGGCACTCAGCGAACCTTCGTACGTGGTGGTGCCATATGGCACGGGTCCGCGGAGATAGGTCCACAAGATTGTGAAGCCAACGGTAAGCGCGCCGGTCAGCAAGAAGGCGAGCCCGGTGACGATGAGCGGCTCGTCCTCCCAGAGGTTCACATCGTAGAGGTAGACGACGTAGACCACGGGCACGGCAAAGGCAGCTACTAAGACAGCAATCGGCATGGCGCCGAAGATCGCTGCTATGAGGGCCACCAGCAGGGCTATGGTGAACGCGATCCGATACGTCTGGGGACGTCGGCCGGCACCGCGCGGCATGATCGAGGAGATCAGCGCGAACGAGGCGACTGGCTCGTCGGGCCTGGCCGCAAAGGATTTCCGTCGAGCAAGATCCGGCGAGCGCTGATCTTGCCCACAAACATGGCAGAAGTGCGCGATTTCGGGGAGCTCAGCCCGACACCGTGGGCATTCCAACGTTGACCTCCTTGAACCTGCCAGCTGGTCAGCTGATCTGGCGTCGACAAGCCTTCTGGCTCAAGGACCTGGCGTCGGTGACCTCGAGCACTGCGAGTATGTCATTGTCGGGCGGCAGCCGAGCTGAGTCCTGCCCAGAGCGCATCGATCTGTTCCCTCAGCTGGGTCACGCTTCCGGTATTGTCCACGACCAAATCAGCCGCGATCCTACGATCGTCACGACTGGCCTGAGCGACAATCCTGGACTCGGCCTCAGCGCGGGTGAACCCGTTACGCGCCACCAGTCGCTGGATCTGAGTTTCATGATCAACATCGATCGTCACCACAAGATCGAAGTCCCCCTCCTGGCCCGTCTCGACCAGCAGGGGGATGACATGCACCACGATTGCCGCCGGTCCGGAAGCCCGTTCGAGCTCGGCGGCCCGGGCCCGAACCGCAGGGTGCACAATTCGCTCGAGATCGCGACGCGCGAGCGGATCGGCAAAAACGATCTGGGCCAGGCGCGGCCGGTCCAGTCGTCCCTCGCTAACCACCTGCTCCCCAAAACGGTCGATGATCGCAGCAAGCGCTGGGGTGCCTGGTTCGACTACCTCACGGGCCAACACGTCGGCGTCGATGATGATCGCACCGCGGGCGGCAAGCTCGGCGGCCACCAAGCTCTTACCTGACGCGATGCCGCCGGTAAGAGCTACCCGCACCATAGGGTGAGTTGGACTCGCGATCAGCTGCCGCCGGTTAGCTTCTGACGAAGCGCCTGCAGAGCCTCGTCGGAGGCAAGCGAACCCTCTGGTCCGGCCGGAGCCGGTGTGGGCTCGGCGTCGGACGAATAGGTCGATGATGCGGGCATGCTCGAGCCTTCCGCGTCTTCCACCTGCTTCTTGTGCGCTTCCCAGCGGGCATGCGCCTCTGCGTACTGCCGCTCCCAAGCCGCGCGCTGCTCTTCGTAGCCTTCCAACCACTCGCCGGTCTCCGGGTCGAAGCCCTCTGGGTAGAGGTAGTTGCCCTGATCATCGTAGGAGGCAGCCATGCCGTAAAGGGTCGGGTCGAAGTCGTCAGCAGTCGCGTCGACGCCTTCGTTGGCCTGCTTCAGCGACAGTGAGATCCTCCGGCGCTCCAAGTCGATGTCGATGATCTTGACCATGACGTCGTCGTTGACCTGGACCACCTGCTCTGGAATCTCCACATGCCGCTCGGCCAGCTCGGAAACGTGCACCAAACCCTCGATGCCCTCCTCGACGCGAACGAACGCGCCGAAGGGGACTAGCTTGGTGACCTTCCCGGGAACGATCTGACCGATCTGGTGGGTGCGAGCAAAGGCCTGCCACGGATCTTCCTGAGTCGCCTTGAGGGACAGCGAAACACGCTCGCGGTCCATGTCAACGTCGAGCACCTCGACGGTGACCTCCTGGCCCACCTCGACCACCTCCGATGGGTGGTCGATGTGCTTCCAGGACAACTCTGACACGTGCACCAGACCGTCCACACCGCCAAGATCAACAAACGCACCGAAGTTCACGATGGAAGACACGACGCCACGCCGAATCTGACCCTTCTGCAACTGAGTAAGGAAATTCTGACGAACCTCAGACTGCGTCTGCTCCAACCAGGCGCGACGCGACAGCACCACGTTGTTACGGTTCTTGTCCAGCTCGATGATCTTGGCCTCGAGCTCCATGCCGACATAGGGCTGCAGATCGCGGACGCGCCGCATCTCAACGAGTGAAGCGGGCAGGAAGCCACGCAGGCCAATGTCGATGATCAACCCGCCCTTGACGACCTCGATGACCTGACCGGTGACGACGCCGTCTTCTTCTTTGATCTTCTCGATCGTGCCCCAGGCGCGCTCGTACTGAGCACGCTTCTTGGACAGAATGAGGCGGCCTTCCTTGTCCTCCTTCTGCTGGACAAGCGCCTCGACCTCGTCGCCAACGCTAACGACCTCAAACGGGTCGACGTCATGCTTGATCGAGAGCTCTTTGGACGGGATGACCCCTTCGGTCTTGTAGCCGATATCGAGTAGGACTTCGTCGCGGTCTACCTTGACAACGGTGCCGGTGACGATGTCCCCGTCATTGAAGTACTTGATGGTCTTGTCGATGGCCTCAAGAAAGGCTTCGGGCGAACCCAGGTCGTCGACGGCGACCTGCGGTGGTGCCTCAAGGGAGGACGTCATGTAGTAGGGCTCCGGGATGGTTGATGATTTTTCTGGGCGTGGCTGTGACCCGATCCGTACACACGAAGAGGTTCAACCAACAGCTGACGACAATCCGACCCGTACGAGCGTGACCTACTCCGTCCGAAGTCGCGCAGGCCACAGCGACGGTTCAGGTTAGCGCTGCGCGCCAAATAGGGTCAAACGTGTGCTGTCAATCCTCTGGGACTTGCGGCGGGCGCTCCCGACGGACCGCAGGAAACAGAGCGAAATCGTGGTCATAGCTGACCACGCTCGAGTCCTCAACCTCATCGTCGTGCGCAGGTTGCACTGGACCTAGTGCGCGGCGTCGTGCCAGGAGCGGCCCACACCCACCGACACATCCAGTGGGACGTTCAAGGTGACGGCCTGGCCCATCTTGGTGCGTACCAGCTCTTCGAGCGCCTCGCGCTCCCCCGGCCCGATCTCGAAGACCAGCTCGTCATGAACCTGGAGCAACATCCGACTCCGCATGCCCTTGTCGTCGAGGGCCTTCTCCACATCCAGCATGGCCACTTTGATGATGTCGGCAGCCGATCCTTGGATGGGTGCATTCAACGCCATCCGCTCGGCCATCTCGCGGCGCTGGCGATTGTCGCTCATCAGGTCCGGCAGATAACGGCGGCGACCGAGGATGGTCTCGGTGTATTCCGTACGCCGCGCATCGGCGACCAGAGAGTGCAGGTAGGTGCGCACATCGCCGAACCGTTCGAAGTACTCATCCATCAGCGCTTTCGCTTCGGACACCTCGATGTTCAGCTGCTGGCTGAGTCCGTACGCGCTGAGTCCGTACGCCAGACCGTAGTTCATCGCCTTGATCTTGGCCCGCTCAGCGGGCGTGACCTGGCCCGGCTCGACCCCGAAAACGCGCGACGCAGTGACGGTATGGAAGTCCATTCCTGACTTGAATGCCTCGATCAGGCTCTCGTCCTCGCTGGCATGGGCCATGATGCGCATCTCGATCTGCGAGTAGTCCGCCGACATCAAAGCGTCGTAACCTTCCCCCACGATGAACGCCTGCCGGATCCGGCGGCCCTCCTCGGTACGGATCGGGATGTTCTGCAGGTTGGGATCGGTGCTGGACAGGCGTCCGGTGGACGCGATGGTCTGCGCATACGTGGTATGGATCCGGCCGTCGTCAGCCACCGCTTTGAGCAGACCCTCGACAGTCTGCTTGAGCCGGATCGCGTCCCGATGTACCAGCAGATGCGCCAGAAATGGATGCTCGGTCTTGAGATAGAGCTGCTGCAGCGCCTCCGCGTCGGTGGTGTAGCCGGTGCGGGTACGTCGGGTCTTCGGCATTCCCAGCTCGTCGAACAGCACCACCTGGAGCTGCTTGGGTGATCCGAGGTTGATCTGCTTGCCGAGCACCTGGTACGCCTCGCTGGCGGCCCGATTGACCGTGGCGCCGAACCCCGCCTCCAGCGCCTCGAGGTGGTCGACGTCCACGGCCACGCCGGTCTTCTCCATGCGGGCCAACGTGCGAAGCAGCGGAAGCTCCACCCCATACAGCAGGCTGGTGCCATTGCGCTGCTCGATCTCGGTGTCCAGCGCGTCGGCCAGATCGATGGCAGCTCGGGCACGAACCATGGATGCCTGAGCAGCCAGCCTTGCGCCTGAGTCGTCATCGCCGAAGTCGAGCGCCAGCTGGTTCGGGTCATCGAGCTCGGGTGCGCCCTCAACCCGGAGCTCGCGCTTCAGATAGCGAATTGTCAGATCAGCGAGGTCGAAGGTGCGTTGATCAGGACGGGTGAGATAAGCGGCCAGCTGAGTATCGGAGGTCAACCCGGCGAGCTCCCAACCGCGCGCCCAGAGAGCCAAGAGAGGGCCTTTGGCGTCATGCATCGCCTTGTGCCGATCTTGATCGGCTAGCCAGTTCGCGAGCGCGTTCTCATCGGACGGGCCGAGGTCGGACACTACAACGTACGCCGCGGCGCTGTCGGCAGCTGCCAGCGAGAGCGCTGTGACATCGCCGGTCCCAGACCCCCAATGACCGATGATGTCGACACCCGTCCGCTCACCGGCCGCATGCTCGGCCAGCCAGCTTCCTAGTTCGCCTGGCTCGAGTCGGGCTGCATCAAGGTCGAAGCCGCCTTCTGGCACCACCTCCTCTTCATTGGGCAGCGCCTCGAGCAGCCGATCGCGCAGCACGCGAAACTCCAGGCCATCGAAGAGCTGGTGTGTCGCCTCACGGTTCCACGGGCGCCGTACTAAATCGTCGAGGCTGAGTGGCAGGTCGAGATCGCACACCAATCTGTTGACTTGCCGGTTGCGCAGCACATCGTCGACCCGCTCCTGGAAGGCCTCGGCCGCCTTGCCCTTCAGCTCACCAGCGTGCGCGGCAAGATTGTCCAGCCCCTCGTACATCTCCAACCACTTGGCGGCAGTTTTCGGTCCGACGCCCGGGACACCCGGCAGATTGTCGCTCGACTCCCCTACCAGCGCCGCCAGGTCTGGATATCGGGCCGGGGTCGCAAAGTACTTCTCCTCCACTGCCTTGGGCGTCATCCGGGCCAGATCGGAGACGCCCTTGCGCGGATAGAGAACAGTGACGTTGTCACTGACCAACTGGAACGCATCGCGGTCCCCGGTGCAGATCAATACCTCATAACCAGCCGCTTGAGCCTGTGTTGCGAGGGTGCCGATGACATCGTCGGCCTCAAAGCCTTCCTTTTCCACGTAGGGGATGTTGAGGGCTTTGAGCACCTCTTTGACCAGATCGAGCTGACCTTTGAACTCATCGGGAGTCGTTGTGCGATTCGCCTTGTACTCGCTGTAGATCTCAGAGCGGAACGTATGACGCGAGACGTCGAAGGCAACACCGAGATGGGTCGGTTTCTCGTCACGCACCACATTGATCAACATCGAGGTGAACCCGAACACGCCATTGGTGTGCTGCCCGGTCTGGGTCGAGAAGTTCTCTACAGGAAGCGCGAAGAAGGCCCGGTAGGCAATCGAGTGGCCGTCAATCAGCATCAGCTTGGGCCGCGTCGGCAACTCCCTGGCAGGCGCAGGAGCTAACTGAGTCGTGGTCGGCACATGCCGACTCTAGCCGCGCACACCGACGGAAGGGCCGGGTCAAGTCTCACTAGTCTGAGCCCGTGACTCCGATCCACGACCGGCAAGACATCCCCGCCGAATACGCCGAGCTGAACAGCGCCCTTGACACCAAGATGGGCTTCGAGCTGCTCTCGCTAAAGCCTGAACGAGTGGTCGGACGGATGCCGGTTGCAGGCAACACTCAACCGTACGGACTCTGGCATGGCGGCGCCTCCTGCGTCCTGGCGGAGACCCTCGCCTCATTGGGCTCGTTCATATATGCACAGCCGGACAGGATCTCCGTGGGAGTGGACATCAACGCGACACACCACCGCTCGGTGACCGCCGGCTGGGTGACGGGGACCGCCACCGCCCTGCAGCTCGGCCGCTCGGTTGCCAGCTACGAAATCGTGATCACTAACGACGCTGACGAGCGGGTCTGTACGGCCCGGGTCACCTGCCAGCTGGTCACCCCGCGCGTGGCCTGATCTACGCTTGCGGGTTATCCGCGGCCCGTCGGGTCAACCGTGGTATCGGCGAGGACCTCCAGCACATGGTCGGCCTCCGTCGCCGGATTGACGAAGGCCAGCCGTAGCGCAGTGCGGCCTCGCCACAGTGTTGGAATGCACAGAATCTGGCCCTGGAGTGCGAGTCGGCGGGACCAGCGCCGGTAGGCAGCGTCATCCCATCCAGGCCGCTCGAACAGCACCACAGACAGCGTGGGCTCCGCTAGCAATGACAGCTGCGGAATGGCTCGGATTCCATTTGCTACCGCCCGAGCCGTTGCCAGGGATTGCTCGATCGCCGCGGTGTACCGCTTGGTGCCGTGTGTCGCCAAGCTGAACCAGAATGGCAAGCCGCGAGCTCGCCGTGTCAGGTGCACCCCGTAATCCCATGGGTTCCAGGCCTCGCGGTCAATCGCGTCGAGATAGCCGGCCCGCTGGGCGTGGGCCGCGCGGGCGAGTTCCGGCTGCCGGTAGACCAGCGCGCAACAGTCGTAGGTCGCAAACAGCCACTTGTGCGGGTCGACGATGAAGCTGTCGGCGCGCTCTATTCCGGCGAAAAGGTGACGCACGCTCGGAGCAGCGAGTGCGGCACCACCGTACGCCCCGTCGACGTGCATCCACACCCCAAACCGCTGACAGACGTCCGCGATGCCGGCCAGGTCGTCGATAATGCCTGCGTTGGTCGTACCCGCCGAGGCGACCACGGCGAACACGTCATGTGAGTTGGTCAACGCTGATTGAAGGGCTCCGCCGGTGAGCTGACCTCGTTCGTTTTCCGACACGATCACGATTTCCGCGTCCAGCACCGAGGCAGCGGCATGAACCGAGGAATGTGCCTGCGCGGTGCAGGCCAGCCGCCATTGCCCTACGGGATGCCGGCCACGCTGGTTTCGCGCGAACTGCCGGGCGGCAACAAGGGCAGAGAGGTTGCCAGTAGTGCCGCCGGATACGAAGCAGCCCCCAGCCGTCCTCGGCCAGCCGAGCAGCTCGACCAGCCAGGCGAGTGCCTGGTTCTCCGCGAATATCGCACCGGCTCCGGACTCCCAGCTCCCGGCGAAGATGTTGTAGCTGCTCACCACGGCGTCAAAGGCCAGCGCAGCGCGAGTTGGCGCGGCCGGAATGTAGGCAAGATTCATCCGATCGTCCTGCGCCCGCGTCGCTGGGGCAATTACGTCTTCGAAGATTCGCAGCGCCTCATCGGCCCCCAACCCGTCCGGGGTAATGGTTTGTCCGGCGGCTGCCAACAGCTCGGAGGCAGGTCGTGCCGTTGTCTTCGGATCGGATGGCTTACTGATGCGGCGGCTGGCCAGAGCCACGGCCGCTGCAGCAATCTCGGTCTCATCTCCCCAGACGCTGGCTGCTGCCGCTCCGACCGCAGGCGGGACGGCAGCATCCGAACCCATTGTGGACGACGTCGCCAGCTCCTGCCTCGCCGATCATCTGCCGGCGTACTCGCACGCTAGTTCGCGGTCAGGCCGTGGACAACCGACTGCTCTTCTGTCTTTACTCCTCCCCGAGATAGGCCTTGCGGACGTTCTCATCGACCAGCAGCGCCTTGCCTGTGTTCTCCAGCACGATCTTGCCGACTTCCAGTACATAGCCGTAGTTGGCGAGCGAGAGCGCCGCGGGAGCGTTTTGCTC
>JBKOUS010000176.1:0-18003 GCA_046723505.1 Actinomycetota bacterium | reverse complement strand
GACCCAGATCTTGTGTGGGTCAAACCCGTAGCCGCCAGCCTCTTGCGAACCGGTGACCAGATCCCAGGCGTACCGAATCGCCTCGGCTTTGAAGTAGTCGCCGAATGAGAAGTTCCCGTTCATCTGGAAGAACGTGGCATGTCGGGTTGTCTTGCCGACTTCGTCGATGTCGAGGGTCCGAACACACTTCTGCACACTCGCCGCGCGGTCGAAAGGTGGCGTTTCGGCTCCGATGAAGTACCGCTTGAAGGGCACCATGCCGGCATTGACGAACAACAGAGTGGGATCGTTGTACAGCAGCGGTGCGGACGGCACAACTTCGTGATCACGAGATGCAAAGAAATCCAGGAAGCGGCGCCGAATTTCGGCGGTTTTCATAAACGTGGTCCTTGGGTGAATCGAGAACGGGCTAGCTTCGAGGGGGTTGCTCATCGGGCAGGCCGAGCGACTCGCGGAGCTCCGTTTCGCGCTCGGCCATTCCGGCTCGTAAGCGATCGACGAAACCGTGGGCCGACTCGCTTATGCCGCTCGCGGACTCGGCAACTCGACGGCCGATCGCCTCCGGACGTGTCTTCTTGATATAGCCCCGGATTTTGACCGAGACGAACACAGCGATGCCCGCGCCGATAGCGAACCAGAACAAGCGCCGGAGCATCACGTACTCCGCTTCGCCCTACGGCGTGAGCCGTTGCCGCGAATCGCTTTGCGTACGCCGTAGCTGAATGCCGCTGTTTTGACCAGCGGCCCACCAAGGGTTGCGGAGAACAGAGTAGTCATCTGCGCCGCGTTCTCGCTGACCACCGTCGCATTGCGGCTCACCTTGGCGGCATCCTCGGTCACGACGGCGAGCTTAACCAGCTCATCGTTAGTTGCGCGTACAGTGCCGCGCAGCTCGGTCAGAATCGGCACCGACTCATGGCCGATGTCACGCACCGCCAGCCGGACCTCCTCCAGTACGCGCCCGAGCTTGAGCAGCGGCACGGCCGTGAAGGCCACCAGGGCAACGAATGCAACGGCGGCGATCAGGCCTGCGATCTCCCCTACGGACATCGGATTTCCTTCTGGTTAGTGGTGAGTGCGGAGCGGTCACGCGGCGTGCCTATGCGACCTTACCCTGCTCCTACCCGGGCGAGACGGGGATTTCCAGCACCCTCTAGTCATCAGAGCGGCCCAACAGCTGCTCGATGCGCGCCAGCCTGGTCACCATCGCTGCCTCGGCCCCGTACTCGGTGGGAACGTAGTAGTGCGCGTCGGCCAGCTCATCAGGGAGGTACTGCTGGGCGGCGATGGCATGTGGCTCGTCGTGGGCGTACGCGTAGTCCTGGCCATGTCCGAGCCGCGTGGCGCCCGGATAGTGAGCATCACGCAAATGTCGTGGCACCAGGCCGATCCTGCCGGCGTTCACATCGGCGAGCGCGGCATCGACTGCCCTGATCACCGCGTTCGACTTGGGCGCCAGCGAAAGCGCAATGACCGCTTGGGCCAGGTTGATTCGCCCCTCGGGCATCCCGATGAACTCGACGGCGTGCGCGGCGGCTACCGCTGTTGGCAGCGCCGTTGGGTCGGCCAGGCCGATATCCTCCGACGCCAAGATCACCAGCCGGCGGGCGATGAAACGCGGGTCCTCTCCTGCTGCAATCATCCGTGCGAGATAGTGCAGCGCCGCCTGGACATCCGAGCCCCGAATCGACTTGATGAACGCGCTGATCACGTCGTAATGCTGGTCGCCGGCACGGTCGTAGCGGACCGCTGCCTTGTCGACGGCACGCTCGACCAAGTCAGTGGTGATCATCGTCTGCCCGACGGCCGATGCACCGGCTGCAGATTCCTCCAGGAAGGTCAGGGCGCGACGCGCATCGGAACCCGCGAGACGCACGATCATGGCGCGAGCATCGGGCTCCAGCTGGTAACCGCCAGCCAATCCACGATCCTCTTTCAGCGCCCGATCAAGGAGAGTGGAGATGTCTTCATCGCTGAGCGACTTCAGCGTCAGTAAGAGCGATCGTGACAGCAGTGGTGAAATGACCGAAAAGCTCGGATTCTCCGTTGTCGCGGCGATCAGCGTCACCAGCCGGTTTTCCACTGCCGGGAGCAGCACGTCTTGCTGGGTCTTGGAAAAGCGATGCACCTCGTCGATGAACAGCACCGTCTGCCGGGCAGTACGCAAGTCGCGCCGAGCCTGGTCGAGCACTGCCCGGACGTCTTTCACGCCGGCGGTGACCGCAGAAAGCTCCACGAATCTTGAGTCACTCTGGCGTGAGACAACCGCTGCGATCGTGGTCTTGCCCACGCCGGGCGGTCCCCAAAGGAAGACCGACATGGGTTCGCCCGCGGCGAGCCGGCGGAGCGGGGATCCGGGCGCCAGCAAGTGATCTTGACCGAGGATCTCCTCCAGTGTGCGCGGTCGCATCCGAACGGCGAGGGGCAGGCCGGCACGGTCGTTGTCGGACAGGCTGCCACTGGGCGTAGCTGTCTGACTGCCGACAGTGTTGCCGAAAAGATCCTCGCTCATTCAGCCAGTCACCGGATGGTTCGACTGAAACAGGTCCTCAGGATCATAACGCTGCTTGACCTCGCGAAGGCGGTCCACCGTTTCCGGCGGGAACGCCTTGGTCAGCTCGAAGGGCTGCTCGGCGAAGACGCTCGAGATCCCTATTGGCGTCGTGCGCGGTGAGCAACTTCAGGGCCATATGTATTCTCCTTCCACCACAGCGTTCATGTAGGGAGCATGATGCACCCATGAGCGAGAACGAAGTCAGGGCTCTTTACGACACGTTGATCGCCGGGTGGAACGATCACGATGGCACCGCTGTGGCTGCACTCTTCGCAGCAGACGGAGTGGTCATCGGATTCGATGGCAGCGTGAGCTCCGGTAAGCAGACGATTGGCACTGAGATGTCCAACATTTTCGCAGACCACGAGACCGGGCGCTATGCCGTCAAGGTGAAGTCCCTTCGTGAGCTTGGTCAGCATGCCATGATCTTGCGAGCCATTGCTGGACTGGTTCCACCTGGCCAGACTGCGATCAAACCCGACGCGAATTCCCACCAGACCGTCGTCGCCGAAGATCGGGATGGTCAATGGAGGATTGTGCTTTTCCAGAACACAGCCGCTCAGTTCCACGGCCGCCCCGAGCTCGTTGAGGAAATGACACGGGAACTCCAAACCGTCGCAGAGTCCTGATAACGCCCGAACTTCAGACGTCAGGTTGGATGTCGACTCCGGCCTCCTTGCGCTGCTCTGCGGTGATCGGTGCGGGAGCGCCGGTGAGTGGGTCCAGGCCGCCTCCGGTCTTCGGGAAGGCGATCACGTCACGGATGGAGTCGCTTCCTGACAACAGAGCGCAGATGCGGTCCCATCCAAAAGCGATTCCCCCGTGCGGCGGCGGGCCGAAGTTGAATGCATCCAGTAGGAAGCCAAACCTCTCCCGCGCCTCCTGGATCGGCAGCCCCATCACCGCGAAAACGCGCTCCTGGATGTCTCGCCGATGGATACGGATTGAGCCGCCGCCGATCTCGTTGCCATTGCAGATGATGTCGTATGCCCACGCGAGCGCTGAGCCGGGATCGGTGTCGAAGTTCTCCGGGTCCTGTGGCGCCGTAAACGCATGGTGTACCGCTGTCCAGGCACCCGCCCCGACCGTGATATCACCGGCGGCCATAGCGACACTCGCAGGCTCGAACAATGGCGCATCGACCACCCAGCAGAAAGCCCAGGCATTCTCGTCGATCAGACCGACCCTTCGGCCAATCTCGAGTCGGGTAGCACCGAGCAGTGACTGCGCGAGGGTGCGCGGACCGGCCGCAAAGAATATGCAATCCCCCCGCGCAGCACCGAGCTCAGCAGCAAGGCCGGAGCGCTCCGACTCCGAGATATTCCTGGCTACCGGTCCGCCGAGCTCGCCGTCCTCGCCGACCAGCACGTACGCCAAGCCGCGGTGGCCACGCTGCCTGGCGAACTCCTGCCACCCATCGAGCTGCCTGCGTGGCTGGCTCGCGCCACCCGGCATGACCACCGCACCGACGTAGTCGGCTTGAAACACCCGAAACGGTGTCTCCGCAAAGTAGTCGGTCAACTCGACCAGTTCCTGTCCGAACCGGAGGTCAGGCTTGTCGGTGCCGAATCGGTTCATCGCCTCTGCGTACGTCAGGCGTGGCACGGGAGTCATGACCTGCACCCCGATCAGCCGCCAGATCGCGGTGATCAGCGCCTCGGTGAGCTCAATCACGTCGTCTTGGTCGACGAAGCTCATCTCGACGTCGAGCTGGGTGAATTCTGGCTGTCGGTCTGCTCGGAAGTCTTCGTCGCGATAACACCGGGCGATCTGGTAGTAGCGCTCCATCCCGGCCACCATGAGCAGCTGCTTGAACAGTTGCGGGCTCTGCGGTAATGCATACCAGGAGCCGGGCTTGAGACGTGCTGGGACCAAAAAGTCGCGCGCGCCCTCCGGCGTGGAACGGGTCAGCGTCGGTGTCTCGATCTCGACGAAGCCGCGTTCGGCAAGCATGGTACGGGCCACCCGATTGACCTCGCTGCGCAGGCGAAGCGCCATCGCTGGCGCTGGCCGCCGCAGGTCAAGGTAGCGGTACTTCAGTCTCGTCTCTTCCCCCACATTCACGCGCTCGTCGATCTGAAATGGCAACGCCTCTGAAGGGCTCAGCACCTCAAGCGCGGTGACGACCACCTCCACCTCTCCGGTAGCCAGCTCAGGATTGGCATTGCCCTCGGGTCGCAGCTCGACCTCACCGGTGACCCGCAGGCAGTACTCGTTGCGTAGCTCGTGCGCACCAGATGCGGCCAACATTTCGTCTCGTACCACTACCTGAACGAGTCCGGATGCATCGCGAAGATCAACAAAAGCGACCCCACCATGATCACGGCGGCGAGCCACCCAGCCGGTCAGGGTCACAGTGGTTCCGGCATGGTCGGCACGAAGGGTGCCGACGCCATGGGTGCGCATCACGAGCGGGTGTCCTTCCCAATGAGTGGAGCGACATCCGATCCTACGGGCCGGCAACGTCCCTCCCGTACCGCTTTTGCCACTCGCGTCCACCGATCGAAAGGCTCGGCCACCAGCGCAATATGTCACTGGCAAGTGGCAGAGTCGTAACCGTGCTCAACCGGCTCCGGGCGAGGCAGGAGTGGCAGTTCTTTAGCGCACTGCCCAAAGCCGATCCAGTGCTGGCCACGGTTTGGTGGGCGCTGCTGATCCTGAACGGTGCCATGCCCGCGGTCTTTGCAGTAGCCATCGGCGCCACGGTCGGCGTGGTCGAACAGGGCCGCCCGGTCGCAGATGCCCTCGTTCTGACTGGTGTGGTGTTCGTGCTCATGCTGATCTTGAATCCGATCCAGACCGCGGTCAGCATGAACCTTGGCAACAAGGTTTCCGCCTGGCTCAACGAGGCGCTTATTCGCGCCTGCATTCAACCACCCGGCATCGGACATTTGGAGGATCCGGACCTTGCTGAGGATCTGACGACCGCGCGGGAGTTCGACAGGGGCATGACGGGTCCGCCGATGTACCTCAATGTCGACTTCATTGCCACAAGCCTGGTTAGTGCCGTGAGTGGGGTCGCCTCGGCCGTCGTCCTCATCGGGTTCACGTGGTGGGCACCGCTGGTTCTCGTGGCGGCATGGGGATCGACCCATTGGCTGCTACGCGAGAGCGGGGTCTGGAAGGACCGGAACACCCCAGAGGTGCGGTCGGCCCAGCGACATGCGGACTATGCCTACCGGCTCGCTGTCGATCCTCAGTCGGCCAAGGAGCTGCGGCTCTTCGGGCTGGCGGGCTGGACCGTCGAGCGCTTCATCGCGCGCCGCAAACAGCTGTTCGAGCTGCAGTACCGCGCAACGCGACTCCGAGAGAACTCCGTGATCTTGTGCATGATCATTGTGATCGCAGCCAACGCGGCGGTGTTTGGTGCTCTTGGCCTCCGCGCCGTCTCGGGGGAGCTGTCGCTCGATCGGCTCGTCGTGTACGCCCAGGTAGCGCTCGGGGTCAGCCTGATTGCGTTCGGCGGTCTCAACTGGGCCTTGGATGGAGCCGCCGCTCCGGTCGCCGCGGTCGCTCGGCTGGGACCGGCGATGGCGCCGTTGGGAAGCTTGGCTGACGGGCACGACCCCGCGGCCGAAATGCCTCAGGACATCGATTTCCGGGACGTCTCGTTCGCCTACCCCGGCAGTAGACGCGCGGTCCTCTCCGGGCTCGACCTCGCCGTGCAGGCTGGCACCTCGCTGGCGATCGTCGGCCAGAACGGCGCCGGCAAAACCACACTCGCCAAGTTGCTCTGCCGCCTCTATGACCCGAGTAGCGGGGCTATCACGGTGGACGGAGTCGACTTGCGCAGCCTTGAACCTGGCATTTGGCGACGTCGCATTGCAGCTGTATTCCAGGACTTTGTCCGCTTCGAGCTGTCACTCCGCGAAAATGTCGATCCCACTCGGGAGGCCCGCGACGAAGACATTAGGGCTGCACTTGTCGACGCGGGTGCTGCGAACCTTGCCGAGCTCGACAGGCCGTTGGCCAAGGGATACAGCGACGGCATCGACCTGTCAGGTGGTCAGTGGCAGCGCGTTGCCCTGGCACGGGCGCTGTGCGCAGTACGACGCGGCGCAGGGTTGGTGCTGCTCGACGAGCCGACAGCACAGCTCGATGTCCGCGGCGAGGCGGAGGTATTCGACAGGGTGCTGCAGGCCACCCGTGACGCCACCACGATCTTGATCTCGCACCGGTTCTCCACGGTGCGGCACGCCGACCGTATCTGCGTTCTCGAGCACGGCCGAGTTGTGGAGTTGGGTAGCCATGACGAGCTGATGGCACTGGGCGGTCGGTACAAGACGATGTTCGAGCTCCAGGCCAAGCGGTTCGAGGCCACGATGGATGAAGAGGGCGTCGTGTTCGATGTCCTCTGAGGCGACAGCCGATCAGACCTCGCGCCGGTCGCCACGGTCCGGTCGCGATGAGCTGCCGCCAGCAGTCTCGTCGATGTGGCGGCTGTGCAGGCTCGGATACACCCACGAGCCGCGGCTGGTCGTCGTGGTGGTCACGCTCACATTGCTGCAGGCAGTGCCGGACGCGTTGTTCGCTCTGTGGCTGAGCCTGATGGCCGAGGCGCTGTTGGCAGGCAATGCCGCCATGTTGTTCGCCACGCTGGCGGCAATCGCCGCGTCGGCGACCTTGACCTGGCTCCTCCGGGTAGTCGCTACGCGAATGACCCGACGGTTCCGCGACCGCGTCACGATCGCGCTCGAGACCCACGTCGCCACACTCCAGGCGTCGGTCTCGGGACTTGAGCTCCACGAGCGGCAGGACTATCTCGACCGGCTGGCAGTGCTCCGCAACCAGGTCTTCGTGTTGGATCACATGTACATGTCGCTGCTGGAGACGATCGGCTGGATCGTACGCGTCATTATCACGATCGTGTTGCTGACCAGCATCGATCCGGTGCTGGTGCTGCTGGCGGTTTTCGCAGTGCCGACTGTGCTGAGCGCAGCGTGGCGGCCAGGTGTCGAGCGGCAGGTGGAAGAGCGGTTCGCCCAGCACAACCGGCTTGCTGAGCACATGTTCGCCACGGCGACCAGTGCAACTGCAGCGAAGGAGATCCGGGTCACCGGCATTGGTGACGATCTGGCTGACCGGCGTCGTACGGAGTGGCAACGCTGGTTTGTCCCCGTGGCACGGGCGCGCTGGGGGACGGCCATCTCGCACTCGGTGGCCTGGGCGATCTTCGGCTTGGGGTACGTCGGAGCGGTGGTGTTCGTTGTGGTCGGGCTCGACGCAGCGGTCGGTTCGGTGTTGCTGATATTGGCGGCTGGTGCTCGGCTGTCAGCGTACGTCGGTGGCACGATCGGTGAGATCGGCTTTCTGCGCGGCATTTGGCTCGACGGGTCAAGGAGGCTGGTCTGGTTGGAGAACTACACCGCCGCATTGACCGCCGACACCGACATCACGGTGCCGGAGCGACTGGTCGACGGCATCAGCCTGGAGCACGTGTCGTTTACGTACCCCGGGGCCAGCCGCCTCGCGCTGGAGGACATCACCCTGCACCTGCCGGCCGGCGCGGTCGTCGCGGTCGTCGGGGAAAACGGCGCTGGGAAGTCCACGCTGGTGAAGCTGCTCGCCAAGATGTATGAACCAACTTCTGGAGACATATTGATCGACGACCAGCCGCTGCGCCGGATGTCAGCGACAGAGTGGCGCGATCGGCTGACAGGCGCTTTCCAAGACTTCTTTCGGTTCGAGTTCAGCGCCCAGCACAGTGTCGGCCTCGGGGATCTTCCGAGGCTCGACAATGAGCCAGCGGTGACGGAGGCAGTGCGGAAAGCAGGAGCCGGCGACGTCGTCGAGCGCTTGCCGGAGGGCCTGCACAGCCAGCTGGGCTCGACATGGCCGGGTGGTCAGGAGCTGAGCTTCGGCCAATGGCAGAAGCTCGCGCTTTCCCGCGGCTACATGCGCGCCGCACCACTCCTGATGGTGCTAGACGAGCCGACAGCGGCGCTGGACGCCGAGACCGAACACGAGCTGTTCGAACGCTACGCGGACGCAACGCGTGGCGACGAGTCGGCGAGCAGCGACGCGGGCACCATCACGATCTTGGTCTCGCACCGGTTCAGCACCGTGCGAATGGCCGATCTCATCGTCGTCCTCGACGGTTCGCGACTTGCCGAGGTGGGCAGCCACGATGAGCTGATGCAGCGGGACGGCCCGTACGCGGACCTCTACCGAATCCAGGCCGCTGCCTACCAGTAGCAGCACAGCAGCGATCTTGTGTTCCAGGTAGGCGCAGCCGAAACTTGCAAAGTGAGGAGCCTCACGCTGCGCCTTGTCGCCCTGATGGCCTCGCTACTGCTGGGCACCTGTGCCGCGCTCGTCGATACCACGGAAGCTTTCGCATGTAGCTGTGCAGGTATCTCGACCAATCGTGCGCTGCGTGAAGCGGATGCGGTTTTCCGTGGCACGGTGATCAACAAGGATGTCGTCGGCCGTAGTGAGCGGGCTCGGACCGATATCCGCTTCGCCGTTGATCGGGTCTACAAGGGAACGGTCTACCGTGAACAGGTCGTCGCCTCCTCGCGTGACTCGGATGCCTGTGGTCTCGACCCGGAGGTCGGAAGCACCTGGGTGATCTTCGCCATCCACGGCATTGAGGGTGAGGGCGACCGAGCCGTGAACCGGCTCATCACCACGTTGTGCAGTGGCAACCTGCCAACCGGCATTGCACCTCCCGTGCTCCGCAATCCCAGACAACCTCTGGCGGGAGCATCTGATCGGGAGGAGAGATCCACCAACACGGACCGGATCCTGACGCGCGGGTTCGCCATCGCGGGAATCGGGGCGCTATTTGTTGGCGCCCTAGCCGTGATCGGTGTAGGTGTGCTCTGGCGGCCAGGCCGCTCCAGGTGACCAGGCGCGGACTCGGAACAATCACGGACGAAACGAGGAGCCGGTTCGCTGCAACGCACCGTCGACCACGGGAAGAATGCCACGGTGCGTCGCCTTCACCAGGGCCGCGTGGTCAGCCTCGGTTTGGTCGGCGTAGGCCCGGGCGAATTTCGCCAGCGCCTGATCCAACTTGTCCGTCGCCCCCGCATAGCCGGCAATCATCGAAGCGCCGCTGGTTCGAGCGTGACCTTTGGCGAGTAGATGACCAACGATGCCGGCGTAGTCGGTGAGTGCCGCCGCATCGATTGCGTCCAGTGGGATAGTCCCCTTCATGTTGCGGAACTGCCGCACGTAGTACTGCAGCTCGCCGATCGTCGTCCAGCCAAGCAGCGGGTCACTGACAGTCTGCAGCGCCTGCTGGTACTCCACCACGCGCTGGCCCTGGTGCGCGTGCCACGCCGAATCACCGTGCACGTACTTCGCCAGCACCGACCGACGAGCCTGCTTGAGTTGAAGGAAGACCACGTCCTCAGGGCTGCTCCCTTCCAGCAGTGCCACGTACGCCCGCAAGCCCACACTGCCGACGCCGACGACCTTGTGCGCGACGTCGATGAGGGTGTAGCCACCGAGCGCGCGCCGCCAATGCGGCGCCAGGGTGTGAAGGTACTCGTCCAGCGCCTGAGCGACCGCCTCGTAATCCTGATCGCTAAGCCGAGTGATCAGCGGCGGGTCTTCGATGATGTGCCGTTGGCCGTCGCGCTCCACAGTGAAGCGCGGAAGCGCACGGTCACTGGTGCGCGAGCGGGCACGCTTCGCGGAGCGGTCGATTTCCTCTCGAAGCGACTTCTCGGTGGCTGTCTCGTGCAGCCGACTGACATCGAGACGGTTGTAGCTGCGCGTCAGCAGCGGCTGGTCGGCCAACAATCGGACCTCATTCCGGTACGCGGCGACACAGGCCAGGACCGACGCGCGGCACTGGTCCTCCGATGACCCGTTTTCCCGGCCCGCCACCCAGATGCTGGCGACCAGCCGGCGCAGGTCCCACTCCCAGCAACCCGGGTGGGCCTCATCGAAGTCGTTCAGGTCGATGACCAGCTCGCCCTCGGGTGAGGCGTAGAAGCCGAAGTTGCCCAGATGCGCGTCGCCGCAGACAACTGGATTGATGCCGGTCGCCGGAAGCCGCGCCACGTCGTCTGCCATCACGACCGCCGTACCGCGCAAGAAGCCGTACGGAGAGAGCACCATGCGAGCCACCCGGACCGGAATCAACCAGTCGAGGCGACCCTGGTGTGACTCGATGATCAACTGCACTGGGTCAGGGCGATCGGCCGCTGCCCGCCACACACCCAGGCTCTTGCGCGGAACCTCGCGGCGCAAGGCTCGGCCGATCGCGTACCGCTCCGCGCGCGAGCTGGGACGCTTGCGCAGCGAGGCATAAACGTCACTGTCCGCCGACGCCAGGACGGTATGTCCGGCCGACCGCACGGTCACGATCTCCTCCTCGGCTAATTGCACGTCACCTTATCGTCAGCCCGTGATCGTCAGCTCCAGCTCCATTTCCATAAATGTCGCCAGTTTGGTGGCCGCCGCTTCCGCGACCGAGCGGAAGCGCTGCAGGACACCGGGGGCCAGAACAATCTCCATGATCATCTTGCGGCCCTTCACGATCCGCCTCCAGATCCCGACGTTGGTTTCAGCGATGATCACGCAGCCCACGAAGAGATCCTCCCCCGGTGTGTGCGGATGGCCGCTCGCTTGCGGAAAGTTGATCACGGGATAGCTCAGGGTGAGCTCGTCGTACAGCGGTAACAGCAGAGCGCCCGACAATTCGTCCATCGGCCGTGCGTCCGGGTCGAACCACAGCTCGACTCCCTCTACCGTTGTGCAGGCCAGCCCGTCCTTAACCGCATCCAGAGCGGCCCGGCATTGGCTGAGGGTCAGCGACGACCAGCGGGCCAGGTCCTGGATACTTGCCGGCCCGTGGCCCATCAAGAATCGGCGCGCCAACTCAGCCGACGCTCGGGGCGTGTCCACGTCTCCGGAGCGCGGAGCACGCTCGGCGAGCAGCGCGTAGGTCTGCTGCGCACCGCGCATCGGCCCGCTGCAGATGACGCCTTGGAGCTCTGCGTTCATGACGATGTAGGCCAACCGAATGCCATGACTGAGCAGCCGTCGGTCGGCCAACGCCTGACCGAGCTCGGCCCGGGTCCGATACCGCCCACCCCTGAGTTCCTCGGCGATCGCGGCGACGCCGTGGTCCAGAGTGGCAGGATCGAGCCCCTGCCGGCGATAGATCGTCTGATTGAGCCTTTGAACTCGTGGAGCCGTGACCTGAAGTATCCAATGGATATCCTCAGCGGCCACAAAGTGCCAGGTTGGGCGCAGGATATGCGTCCGGAGGAAGTCTCCGCGGTCAAACTCGGCCTGCACCTCAGCGGCACGCAGCCCGGTGGTACGCATGCCAAGCGACCACAGAGCATGGGCGTACTCCTGCGACTGCACGCAGCCGAGTAGCCGGACGACGTCCGCTGCACTCGGCAGCCCCGCATCATGCAACCGCTGCGTTGCCAGGCGGCGTCGTAGCACGTCTTGTCGAGTCATCTCTTTCACGATGCAGGGACACTAGCCGGAAATCGGATTGAGCGGGCCGTGCGCAATCTCAGCTTGATGGCCGAAGACTGACCACTGACGGTTTCAGGTCCTCTGCGCTCGGCATCCAGCACGCTGGGTCTGCGGCAACCTGCTCGCCCGAGCGGATGTCCTTGACTTCTCCGCCGTCGGTTCCACCGAACCATACATACGGGATACCGCGGCGGTCCGCGTAACGGATCTGGCGGCCGTATTTGTCCGCTCGGGGAGCCACCTCAGTCGGGATCCCGCGGGCGCGGAGCTGCTCAGCGACTTCGATCGCCGTGGCGCGTGCCTGCTCGCTGTCGACCGCGACGAGCACGGCTGTCGGAACTGGCCGGGATGCCCGCAGCATTCCCTTGGCCAGCAGCGGGGCCAGTAGCCGTGTAACCCCGATCGAGAGCCCGACGCCCGGGTAGCTGATCCGGCCATCGTTGGCCAGCGAGTCGTACCGGCCGCCGGAGGCGATCGATCCCCAAGACTCAAAGCCGACCAGCTCAGTCTCATAGACGGTGCCGGTGTAGTAGTCCAGACCGCGCGCCACCCTGAGATCGGCGATGAGTCGACCAGGCACGTAGCGGGCCCCGGTGGTCACCACCTCGGCCAGCAAGTCGAGTCCCTCGTCGAGCTGATCATGCTCAACCCCCAGCCGGCGCACCTCGGAGACGAACGAGGCATCGGCGGAGCGGATCTCGGCCAGCTGCACGCAGCTTCTGGCCTGGGCTTCGGTGATCTTGACCTCGTTGATCAACTGCTCGATCACCCGATCGGGCCCGATCTTGTCGATCTTGTCTACTTGCCGCAGCACTGCAGCAGGATCGGCGATATCCAAACCCAAATAAAAACCCTGCGCCAACCTCCGATTGTTCACCCGCATCAGCACTGGCGGCAGACCAAGATCAACATGGAGTCGCTCGAGTGCGGCCAGGGTGACCAGCGGCAGCTCCACGTCATGATGTGCTGCGAGTGCCTCGGCGTTCACAATGTCCACGTCAGCCTGAGTGAACTCGCGATACCTACCCTCCTGTGGACGCTCGCCTCGCCAGACCTTCTGGATCTGGTAACGCCGGAAGGGAAAAGCAAGCTGGTGAGCGTTCTCGAGCACATAGCGGGCAAACGGCACCGTCAAGTCGAAACGCAAACCAAGATCGGCTGGCTCTTCCGGATCGGCATGCAGCCGCTGGACCGTGTACACCTCCTTGTCGATCTCACCTTGCTTAGCCAGACGATCCAACGGTTCGACTGCCCGGGTCTCGATCGAAGCGAAGCCGTGGAGTTCGAAGGTTTCTCGCAGCCGGTCCAGTACGAACTGTTCGACGATGCGGGCCTCCGGCGTGTACTCCGGGAAGCCCGACAGCGGCTTGGGGCGACTCACGCTACTCCTTGGACAGTTCAGCGAGCTTCTGCAGGTACGGGTTGCCGACTCGCTCGCGGGCCATGGTCGTCTGCGGACCGTGTCCTGGAAGTACAGCGACCGTGTCCGGCAACGGCAGCACCTTGGAACGCAGGCTCTTCAGCATGTCGGGCAGGCTTCCCCCTGGCAAGTCGGTTCTGCCGATCGAGCCGGCAAACAAGACATCGCCGGAAAAGACCACTGAATCGATGTCGGCGCCTGCCTGGTATCCCCATCGCAGAGCTGCGTGCGCATCGCCCGTGGGATCCGCCGCGATTCCCGACGCGCGCAGCTCGGTCTGGAACATGGTCGAGCCCGGGGTATGTCCAGGGGCGTGCAGCGCACGGAAGATAAGTCCGGCGACCGCCACATCGGCGCCGTCAGTCAGCTCCCGCACCTCTTCCGGCTCACTGAAAAATGTCGACTGTCCCGTCAGGCGCTCAAGCATGAGCCGTACCTCAGCCCCCATGGCTCGCAACGGGTCCGTGAGCAACATTCGGTCATCGGGATGCACCCAGCAGGTCGAGTCGTATGAGCGGCACAACGGCGTGACAGAGTACATGTGATCAAGGTGTCCGTGGGTGAGCATCACCGCTACCGGCTTGAGACGGTGCTCCATGATCAACTCGGTGACGCCGGCGACTGCATCCATTCCCGGATCGATGATCACGCACTCTGAGCCCGGCATCGCAGCCACCAGGTAACAGTTGGTTTGCCAAGGCCCAGCAGGAAATGAGGCTATGAGCACGCGTTCGAGACTATTCGAGGCTATCGGGCAGGATGGAGCTATGACCGAACAAGCTGGGCCTGAAGCTGTGGGCCCGGCCGCCTTCGGACGAGTGGATCCAAACGGCACGGTGTACGTCCGTAGCTCGGCTGGGGAACGCGCGGTCGGGCAGGTGCCTGATGTTCCGGCAGCCGAGGCGCTGAGCTTCTTCACTCGCAGGTTTGAGGCTCTGGAACTTGAGGTCTCGCTGCTGGAGCGGCGCATCGAGACCGGGGCTTTGTCACCCGATGATGCTGTGGCCTCCATCAACAAGGTGCGCGGCGCAGTCGCCGACGCCCGTGCTGTGGGTGATTTGGATGGCCTGCAGGCCCGACTACAAGCACTTATTCCGGTGATCGCGAATCAGCGGGCCGCTCGCAAGGCGGAACGTGCAAGACAGCACGAGGAAACTCGCGCTGCGAAAGAGAGGTTCGTACTGGAGGCCGAGCGGCTCGCCGCCGGCAATGATTGGCGCAGCGGAGTCAACCGGTTTCGCGTGCTGCTTGAGGAGTGGAAGTCGCTACCGCGCCTGGACCGTGCTACCGATGACGCACTGTGGCACCGGTTCTCCAGCGCGCGCACCACCTACACGCGGCGCCGCAAAGCCCAGTTTGCCCAGCAGAATGAGCAGCGCGAGGCGGCGCGTTTGATCAAGGAAGGGCTCGTCACCGAGGCGGAAGCGCTGGCTGGATCTACTGACTGGGGCCCGACGACCGGGGCCTTCAGGGACCTGATGGCTCGCTGGAAGGTGGCCGGACCGGCCCCGCGCGATGTCGAGGAGTTGCTGTGGAAACGATTCCGCGAAGCCCAAGACCGGTTTTTCGTGGCCAAGCAGTCGGCACTGTCGGGGCAGCACACCGAATTCCGGGCCAACGCTCAAGCTAAGGAAAGATTGCTGGCCGAGGCCGAGGCGCTGCTGCCGATCGGTGACACGAGCGCTGCTCGGGCCGCGTACCGCGACATTCTGGGCCGCTGGTCGGCCATCGGAAAGGTGCCCCGTGACGCGATTCGTCCGCTCGAGTCTCGCCTTCGCGCGGTGGAGAACGCCATCAAGGCTGCCGAGGAAGAGCGGTGGCAGCGCAGCAATCCCGAGGCGAAGGCGCGGGCTGCGGACACCGCCGCAAAGCTGCAGACACAGATCGCCGCGCTCGAAGCACGGGCCGCGGAAGCTGAAGCACGTGGCGACCATCAGGCCGCACATGAGGCGACAGCTTCAGCTGCCACCTACCGGGAATGGCTCGTGCAGGCGCAGCGAACAGCGAGTGATCTCGGCGGCTGAGCCACATCAATCGCCAGCGAGCGGAGCGAGCAAAACAAACCCCGGATCGCGCGCCGCCGTCCTGAGGAGGAACGAGCCGACACGCTTCTCGTCTGCGAGCGACGACGAAGTAGGCGGCTTCCTGGCGCGATCCGCAGCGAGCAGAGCGAGCAAAACAAACCCCGGATCGCGCGCCGCCGTGCTGAGGAGGAACGAGCCGACACGCTTCTCGTCTGCGAGCGACGACGAAGTAGGCGGCTTCCTGGCGCGATCCGCAGCGAGCGGAGCGAGCAAAACAAACAGAGCGCTACTGATGGATGCGGTATGCCTCGTAGACCGCCGGCACACCACGCACGGCACGCAGCACGTGGTCCAGATGGGTTGGGTCGGCGGTCTCGAAGGTGAACTTGGCTCGGCAGATGCGGTCTTTGCTGGTGTTCAGTGCCGCAGACAAAATGTTGACGTGCTGGTCCGACAAGGCACGAGTGATGTCGGACAGCAGCCGATTGCGGTCCAGGGCCTCGATTTGTATGGCTACCAGGAACGAGCTCTTAGCGTTGGGTGCCCATTCGACGGGGATCAGGCGTTCCGGCTCGGAGCGCAGGTTGTCGGAGTTGCTGCAATCGACGCGGTGCACCGATATTCCCGCTCCCCGCGTCACGAAGCCCAAAATGTCGTCGCCCGGCACAGGTGTACAGCACTTGGCAAGTTTGACGAGGAGGTCGGTGGCACCAATAACACGGATCCCGCAATCGCTGGCGCCGCCGCTGCTGCGCCGACGGCGCCCGGTGACGACACGATCCTCACTGGTCTCATCGGCGACGATCTCGTCGCCGCCCTCGACCATGATCAGCCTGTTCACCACGGCCTGTGCGCCGACTGTTCCTTCGCCAACCGCGGCATAAAGTGCGGAGACGTCTGCCAGCTTGAAGAATCCGGCCACAGCGGTCAAATGCTCCAGGGTAAGCAGCCGTTGCAGCGGCAGCCCGCCTTTGCGCAGCTGGCGCGCCAGCAACTCTTTGCCGGTTTCGGCTGACTCCTCACGACGCTCACGGGTGAAGTAGTGGCGGATCTTGTTGCGTGCGCGCGGGCTGCGCACGAAGGTCAACCAGTCTCGGCTGGGTCCGGCGTTCTCGGCCTTGGAGGTGAAGATCTCCACCACGTCACCATTCGCCAGAGACGACTCCAGAGGTACCAATCGACCGTTCACACGGGCGCCGATCGTCTTGTGCCCGACCTCGGTGTGGATCGCGTACGCGAAGTCGATCGGCGTGGAATCCTGCGGGAGCGAGATCACGTCGCCTCGCGGCGTGAACGCATAGACTTCGTTGGAGTTGATCTCGAAGCGCAGTGAGTCCAAGAACTCGCTGGGGTCGGCAGTCTCCCGCTGCCAGTCAAGTAGCTGCCGAACCCACACCAGCTCGCCAGCGTCATCGACACCCTTGACTGGCTGAGCGCCACCCTTGCCTTCCTTGTACTTCCAGTGAGCTGCGACACCGTACTCGGCACGACGATGCATGTCGTCGGTCCGGATCTGTAACTCGACCGGTTTCCCCTCTGGTCCAAGAACCGTGGTGTGCAAGGACTGGTACATGTTGAACTTCGGCATCGCGATGTAATCCTTGAACCGTCCAGGCAACGGGTTCCAGCGGACGTGCAAGACACCTAGCGCCGCGTAGCAGTCGCGATTGCTCTCGACCAGCACGCGGAGACCCACCAAATCGTAGATTTCCTGGAAGTCTCGACCGCGGACAACCATCTTCTGATAAATGGAGTAGTAGTGCTTCGGCCGTCCCGTGACGTTTGCCTTGATCTTGGCGGCGCGCAAATCGGCCTGAACCTGGTCGATGACGTGTGACAGGTACTCATCGCGGCTGGGTGCAGCCTCGGCCACCAGCCGTACGATCTCGTCGTAAACCTTCGGATACAACGTGCCGAAGGCAAGGTCTTCCAGCTCCCACTTGATGGTGTTCATGCCGAGGCGATGCGCCAGCGGGGCGAAGATCTCAAGCGTCTCTGCCGCAATCCGGGACTGCTTGTCCGGCCTCAAGTAGTGCAACGTCCGCATGTTGTGCAAGCGGTCGGCGAGCTTGATCACGAGCACTCTGATGTCCCGGCTCATTGCGACGACCATCTTTCGGATGGTCTCGGACTTGGCCGACTCGCCGTACTTGACCTTGTCCAGCTTGGTGCAGCCGTCGACCAGCAGCGCGACTTCTTCGCCGAAGTCGCGGGTTACTTGCCCGAGCGTGTAGTCGGTGTCTTCCACCGTGTCGTGCAGCAACGCCGCACACAGCGTCGCCTCTGTCATGCCCAGCTCGGCGAGGATGGTCGTGACTGCAAGCGGATGAGTGATGAAGGCATCCCCACTCTTGCGCATCTGGCCGCTGTGCAGCCGCTCAGCCTTGCGGTACGCGCGTTCGACGAGCCCTAGGTCGGCCTTCGGGTGATTGGCCCGGATAACTCGAAATAGCGGATCGAGCGCCGGCGTCTGCGGTCGACTGGAACCGAGGCGGGCAATCCGCTGCCGCATCTTGACGCGCTGCTGCTCGGCACCGGCACTAATCCTGCCCGGA
>JBKOUS010000201.1:0-6014 GCA_046723505.1 Actinomycetota bacterium | reverse complement strand
TGGCGTCAGTTTTTGAGGGAAACGTTCGCAGACACCCGGGAGATGATCACTGGTTGGTGATCAGTTCCGCCGGTGGTAGGCCTCTCGCCAAGTCGGCACGCTTGGTTTCCAGGCGAGAGTCATGGAAGCCTCGCTGGGGGTGCGGTTGGCTTTGCGATTGTTGCAGCGGGTGCAGGCGGCTACGGTGTTTTGCCAGCTGTTGGTCCCACCGCGCGATTGGGGCAGCAGATGATCAACAGTGTCGGCGACGCCTTCGCAGTAGGCGCAGCGATGATGATCACGGCGTAGCACTCCGCGTTTGGACCACGTAGGCGTTCGGGCGTAAAGGAAAGTTGTCTTGACGTAGCGGATCAGGCGCAAGACCAGAGGCCATGGGTATGGGCCAATACGATGCCCGTCGCGGGCTTCTTCGACGATCGCGACCTCGCGGACCAACATTCGAATTGCATGCTTGATCGAGACCGTGTGCAGGGCCGTGTTGTCGGTGTTGAGGACAACCACCGCAGACATTGCCCCACTTCCTTTTTTGGCCCAAGGGTGCACAAACCCCGACTATGACGCTGTATTGGGATTATGGCGGGTCTGGTCAAGGCAGAGCGACATCGCATGCAGCGTGTCAGCCGCCTTGACTATGATCGAATGCATGTTCGATTATAGACGAGTGTCATCCGATGCTCCTCCCAGCCGCGTCCACGAGCTGCAGCAGCGCGTCCAGCGGATGCAGGGGTCAGCGATTTCGCGGGCCTTGGAATCGGTACCAGGCCTGTCGGGAGTCATTCAGCTCAGGACTGGTGAGGCGTACGCGGTAGACAGTCCGAGCCTGGCGATGGCCTTGGCCGCAGGTCCATCACAAGCTGGGGAGTGGATCGCCATCGTAGGAGCTCCCGATCTCGGACTGGAGGCGGCAGCAGGGTTCGGAGTCGATCTCGAGCGGACTGTGGTGGTGCCGCGTCCCGGTGAGCTTTGGCTGAGCGTGGCAGCAGGTCTGCTCGATGTGGCCACTGTCGTGATCGTCAAGCCCCCGGTACCGGTCAGCGCGCAACAGGCGGAACGGCTGAAGTCGAGGCTCCGGATGAAGGATGCGGCCTTAGTGTGTTGGGGCGAGTGGCCAAGATCCGACGCGACTTTGACCATCACCGAATCCTCCTGGCTCGGACTAGGACGCGGGCATGGTCGACTCACTGCTCGTCGCGTAGTGGTCTCGGTTCGCCAGAGCGGACCGGTACGTCGGGTATCGCTTTGGCTGCCAGGACTCGACCAACAAATTGCCGAGCTTGATCACACGGTGGTACCACTCGCCGTGGCACAGGCGGGATAGACATGACCGTCGTAAAGCCAGATGGTCGGCAGGGTGGGGCGACGACCCTGAGCGGCGAGCAATCGGGCGCTCCGCCGAAGAGACAACTCGTCATTTGGTGCCCCGATTGGCCGGTGGTTGCAGCCGCTGCCCAACTCAGCTTGAGCTTGCAGCTACCACTCGCCGTCTTTGAGCGCGGTGAAGTGTTTGCCTGCTCAGCCATGGCCAGAGTCGAGGGTGTCCGGCGTGGCATGCGACGCCGTGACGCGTCCGCACGTTGCCCGGAGCTGATCGTTCTGGAGCGGAGCGAAGCGAGTGAGATCCGAACCTTTGAGGATGTGCTGTCGGCGATAGAGGAGATCTCGGCAGGCGTGGCACCGGTTCGACCCGGAATATGTGCCCTACGGGTGCCCAGCCGCTTCTATGGCGGTGAAAAAGATGCCGCAGCAGTAGTGGCAGAGCATCTCGTCAATGCCGGTGTTTGGGATTTCCGGATTGGGATCGCCGATGGCATTTTCGCCGCAGAACATGCGGCGCGCCGGGCCGCACCTCAGGATTGCTGGATCATCGCTCGCGGTGGCTCGGCGGCGTTCCTCGCAGCCTTGCCGATCAGTGTCTTGGAAAATACCGAACTGGTCACCCTGCTGCGCCGCCTTGGCATCCGGAGCCTCGAAGATTTCGCAGCATTGGCCGCCCGCGATGTGCTCACTCGCTTTGGCCGGGAAGGCGCGTTACTCCATCGCCTGGCGCGCGGACTGGACAACCAGCCAGTTGTCTCGCGGCGGCCGCCTCTCGATATGGACCAGCGAGTGACTTTCACACCTGCGCTGGAGACGGTCGAACCCATCGTGTTCAGCACCCGGCAGACCGCTGAAAGGCTCGTTGCTGAGCTTGCCCACCATGGCCTGGTTTGCACTGAGGTTCGCATTGAGGTGGTAACCGAAGGTGGCTGGACCGGATCTCGGGTCTGGGCTCACTCGCGCTGGTTCGCAGCCAGCGACCTGATCGATCGGATCTATTGGCAGCTGCAAGGTGATCCCGCTCCGGAGCCGGTGTGCGAGTTACGGCTGCTTCCTGAATCGGTCGAATCACTGGCTGATCATGGTGAGGGCCTGTGGGGCAGCGTGCTGAACGAGCATGTCGAGCGGGGGATCGCTCGACTGCAGGGCATGCTCGGTCCTGAGGAGGTACTTGCTCCCTCGCTGCAAGGCGGGCGCAATCCACGAGATCGCCAGCTGCTCAGCCCTTGGGGCGAGCAACGGCCCAACCAGCGCAATCCCAAGCTGCCATGGCCGGGTGCCATCCCACCGCCCGCCCCGGCGCGGGTCTTCCCAACTCCCGTGCCGTCGGTCGTGCTGAGCGAGGACCGCAAGCCGGTGAGCATCACGAGCCGCGGGCTGGTAGCCGCTGCACCCGCGTTTGTCAGCATTGGTGATGAGCCCGAGTTGATGCCGGTCGATGCCTGGGCAGGCCCCTGGCCTATTGACGAGCTGTGGTGGGACCCGGCTCAGGCACGCCAGGTTGCGAGGTTCCAGGTCACCGGCGTCGATGGCAGCGCTTGGTTGCTTGTCGTGGAGAACGACCAATGGTGGACAGAGGCACGCTATGACTGAGCTACCAGCCGTCTGTTGCATTCTGCGAGCGTCGGTATCGCGCGCCCGCCGAACTGAGGAGAAGCGAGCGGACAACGCCTTTTGTCTGCGAGCGCCGACGAAGTCGGCGGGTTCGAGCGCGCGATGCGCGAGCAGAAAGGCCAAATAGAAGTGGGCTGGAATAATCCGCCGATCTCCTGGCGTGAGCTTGAGCGTCGGATGTCCGGGCGGCCGATGCCGGACAACTCATCGGACAATCCCGAAGGCGACAGCGCTCCTGGCTACTCGCACAAACGGCCTGCCTACGAGCCGGACGAGCAGTTGGTCAAGCGACCTACCGGACCTGTGGTGCCGTACGCCGAGCTGCATTGTCACAGCAACTTCAGCTTCCTCGATGGAGTAAGCGATCCGGAGGAACTGATCGAGGAAGGAGTACGACTAGGACTGGACGCGCTGGCGATCACTGATCATGACGGCTTCTATGCTGCTTCGCGCTTCGCCGAGGCGGCACTCGCGTACGACCTGCGCACAATCTACGGAGCCGAGCTGTCGCTGGGACTCAACACGCCACAAAACGGTGTTGCCGACCCCGAAGGCCGGCATCTCCTCGTGCTCGCTCGAGGTGTGGAGGGGTATCACCGGCTCGCCGGAGCGATCACTGAAGCCCAACTGAGGGGCGATGAAAAAGGACATCCCAGCTATCTGGAGGAGGAGCTGGCTGCACAGTCAGGCGACAACTGGATGATCTTGACCGGCTGTCGCAAGGGAGCAGTACGGCAGGCGTTGATCACTTCGGGTCGATCGGCGGCTGCCGCCGAGCTGGACCGGCTGACGGCACTGTTCGGCCATGATCATGTTGTGGTCGAGCTGATCGATCATGGAATGCCGACTGACTCCGATCTCAATGACGCTCTTATCAGCTTGGCTCATGATCACAAGCTGCCAGTGGTGGCCACCAACAATGTGCACTACGCAACACCCAGCGGGGGCCGGCTGGCAGCCGCCCTGGCTGCGGTACGCGCCCGCAGGAGCCTGTCCGAGATGGACGGTTGGCTGTCAGGACCCAGTGCCTACCTGCGGTCAGGAGCGGAGATGGCGCAGATCTTCACGCGTTACCCCGGCGTTGTGGGGCGGACAGTCGAGATCGCTAACCAATGTGCCTTTAATCTGCGGTTGGCCAAACCGCGTCTCCCCAAACTGAACGTGCCAGCTGGGGAAACTCCGATCAGCTGGCTGCGGGAGTTGACGCGCAAGGGTGCCGACGAGCGGTATGCGCACATTCGCGAGGAAGCCGAGGAGCGGCTGCGCAAAGAGCTGGCAGTGATCGAGGACAAGGACTTCCCCGGCTACTTCCTGATTGTGCACGACATGGTGAAGTTCGCCCGTGACAAAGGAATCCTCTGTCAGGGCAGAGGGTCGGCGGCAAACTCGGTTGTCTGCTACGTGCTCGGTATCACTGCCGTTGATCCCATCGCCTTCAAGCTGCCTTTCGAACGCTTCCTGTCGGCCACTCGAGACGAAGAGCCGGATATCGACGTCGACTTCGACTCAGACCAGCGTGAGGAGGTGATCCAGGAGGTATATCGCCGCTATGGGCGCCGTAATGCCGCCCAAGTGGCCAATGTGATCAGCTATCGGCCGCGATCTGCGGTTCGCGACATGGCAAAGGCACTCGGCTACTCCACCGGTCAGCAGGACGCCTGGTCCAAGCAGATCGACACCTGGGGGACGCTTCCGATCAGTGAGACCGGAGATGATCGCGGAAGCGCAGCGACGGCAGTCGTGCTGGACCACCAGATTCCTGATCAGGTTGTGGACTTGGCCGAGCAACTACTGAAGGCACCGCGCCACCTCGGCATTCACTCCGGCGGCATGGTGTTGACCGAGCGTCCGGTCGGTGAGGTCTGTCCGATCGAGCGCGGTCGGATGGACAACCGAACTGTGCTGCAGTGGGACAAGGACGGCTGCGCGTGGATGGGACTGGTGAAGTTCGACTTCCTGGGCCTGGGAATCCTGGCCGCCATCCAGTACACCTTCGACCTGGTAGCTGCGAGGGTAGGGGAGCGCTGGACGCTCGACACCATGCCCAAAGAAGAGGCCGGGGTCTACGACATGTTGTGTCGTGCCGACTCGATTGGGGTCTTTCAGGTCGAAAGTCGGGCCCAAGTCGGCACACTTCCGCGATTGCTGCCTCGCCGGTTCTATGACTTGGTGATCGAGGTCGCACTGATCCGGCCGGGACCGATTCAAGGTGGCGCTGTGCACCCCTACATTCGACGGGCGACCGGCCGGGAGGAGGTCACCTACCTGCATCCGGCGCTGGAGCCTGTGCTGGAGCGGACCAAGGGAGTGCCCTTGTTCCAAGAACAACTGATGCAGATCGCGATGGCTGTTGGCGGCTGCACCGGCGATGATGCCGATCTGTTGCGTCGGGCCATGGGGTCCAAGCGAGGCGTGGAGAAGATCGAGCGGCTCAAGGACAAGCTCTATGCGGGGATGGCATCCAACGGGATTACTGGTGCTCTGGCGGACGACATCTATAGCCGGATCCAGGCCTTCGCCAACTTCGGGTTCGCCGAGAGCCACGCCATCAGCTTCGCGCTGCTGGTCTACGCATCCTCATGGCTCAAGCTGCACTATCCTGGAGCGTTTCTGGCCGGGTTGCTGAGGGCGCAACCGATGGGCTTTTATTCCCCGCAGTCGCTGGTCGCAGATGCGCGTCGACACGGCGTAGCAGTACTGCGTCCCGACATCATGAAGTCTGAAGTTGACGCCGACCTTGAGCCAGTCGAACTGAGGCGTTGCGACCCAACTGGCCTTGGCAGCTGTCTGCAACGCGTCCAACTCGAGGTTGGCCCGTTCGTACGATCGGCTCCCGACCGAACGCTCGAACATCGCCGTGATGGAAACTTCGCGGTCAGGCTGGGACTCACTGAGGTGCAAGGCATTGGTCGCGAGCTGGCCGAGCGAATTGTCCTCGAGCGACGGAAAGAGACGTTCAGCGATATCAATGACGTCATACGGCGGACCGGGCTCACCGTGCCGCAGGCGGAAGCGCTGGCAACGGCTGGAGCATTTGACTGCTTTGGACTGTCCCGCCGCCAGGCGCTCTGGAATGCCGGATA
>JBKOUS010000033.1:0-20658 GCA_046723505.1 Actinomycetota bacterium | reverse complement strand
GCTACTCCGTGCTGTCCGATGGTCAGCTCCGCCTCGGCGACGCCGATCGTGGCTTCACATTCGGGGGCTCAGTAGCCGCGCGCGAGCAGGTCGATGACCTGGTGGTACGCCTGGTAGCCGGGACTGGCGACTCCGATATCAATCCCCAACTGACCGCTCTCGGGATCGGGTACGTCTGGGTGACCGGAGCAAACCAGGACATCAAGGCACGGATCGACAACACGCCGGGTCTGGGCACTGCCAGCGGAAACGAGCGCGGGGTCGTCTGGAAGCTGGAACCGGCGGTCGCGCGCACCGTGCTCGTCGACGGGTCAGTGCGGCTGCCCATCGGTCCGCCGCCGGCGCCGGTGCCCCCAGCAACACAGGAGCGGCAGCTTCAGATCGGCGAGTCGGCCGACATGCGGTGGCGTGCCGAGCTGGATGGCCAAACCCTTGTTCCAGTTGCGGATGGGTGGCAGCAGGTCTTTGTGCTTCCCGCTCCCGGCGGGACCGTAACGTATGAGTTGCCGTCCCTCATGCCATGGCTGCTGCCAGTTCAGGGCTTGGTCCTCCTGGTGGCGGGGGTGCTCGCCGCTCCAGCGATCCGACGGCCGGAGGTGCGTGATCCGGCCAAGACGGCCCGGCGCGCCGCGACTCTCTCGGAGCTTGCCTGATGTCTGATCTTCAGCTGCGGAGGCTGACTTTGCCAGGCCGTAGGGCAACGGTGCTTGGTGCAGTCCTGCTGGTATTGCTCTTGATCATCGGTGTGGGGACGCTGCTGGGCGAGGAGGGGCCCACGTCCCATGCCAGCCGCATACCTCTGGTTGGCCGCACCACCACGATCTGTACCACTTCGGTTCCGCCAAGCGGCGAGCCAGCGGGCAGCACCGAGGTTTCGGCAATTTCGATACAGGAGGCACCTGATCGAGCAGGCTTGCTGTCGGGGTCGACGCTTAAGTCAAAGCCAGCAGAGCTGAAAATCACTCAGCCTGGAAAGGGCGCACAACTATCCGGAGTCAGCTCTCCGGTCGTGATCTCTGCTGACGGAGTCATGGCGAGTACCAGCAGCGCAGTGATCGTTGGCGACGTGATGGAGGGTCCGGAAGTCGGGCTCAAGGCAGCGCCTTGCCTGGCCCCGGCCACCTCGCACTGGTTCTCCGGTCTGGGCGCGACCGATGCCGATCGTACCGACTTGATCTTGAGCAATCCGGACGACGCGCAAGCCCAAGTTGATCTTCGGTTCTACGGTCGGAGTGGGCGGGTTGTCGTACCAGGGAGCCCGGGCGTGCTGATCAGGGCGCACGAATCGCGTACGGTTTCGCTGAGCGGCTTGATAAAGGCCGAGGGCACCGTCAGCGTGGCGGTGCAGGCGAGTCAGGGTCGGGTCACCGCGGTGGCCAAGCGGTCTCAGACCAATCAGCTCAAGGCTGCTGGAATCGACTGGCAGATTCCGTCCGCGTCGCCCAGCACCGTTGTCGTCATCCCGGGTGTGCCCCCGAGCGAGGGGGGCCGCCAGCTGGTCGTCACCAATCCCGGCGCTACCCGGGCTAACGTGGCTGTCCAAGTTCTCGGATTCAATGGACCTTTCGAGCCGAGCGGAGCCGCGTCGCTCGACGTTCCGCCGGAGAGCACAGCAACCGTGAGCCTCAAAGAGGGCCTGGCGGGCCAGGCAGGCACCATCAAGCTGGCAAGCAACGTGCCTGTGACCGGGGCCGTCATCTCGACCAGCCAGCGCAGCGGGGCCGGAGTGGATCTGGCGGTCCAGTCCGCCACCGTCCCGTTGATCCGAACCGGGGTCAGCGCCCTTGCGACCAGCAACATTGCCGATAGTGAGCTGATTGTGAGCAATAGCGGGGAGGGGGACGTGCAGTTCACCTTCGAGGTGTTCAGCTATGACGGCGTCAAGCTACGGACTGATGAGATAGTGCTCGGACCGAACAGCACGGCAACGAGGCGGTTGAACTCACCGGCACCGTCCTATCTGGTGGTCAAGGTGCCAGACGGCTCCTCGGTCGTCGGAGGCGTCGTACTCACCCAACCAAAGCGAAACGTTGCTGGATTGGCCACCATTCCGCTTGCCTCACCTGACCTGGCGAGCCGGGCGCCGGCAACCAGACCCGATTATTCAGCGGGCCAATAGGAGTCACCTCAGTCGTCCTCTGTGCCCGCGCCGTCAGGGTCGATCTCCTCAACGCTGCGGCCGGTGAGCGCGGCGAGCTGCTCGACAATGGTGCGATAGACAAGGATGCGAAGGCCGCGTCGACTCACGGCGCGGTGCTCCAGCGGCCTGCGATAGATCACAACCTGACCTGGCTGATTTGCCGTGGCCTCGAGCGCGGCTGCCAGCGGCACCTGGTCCCCAGACCAGGCCACGTCGAAGTGGGGCACGTCCTCGATTCCGAACGTGATTCCTACCAGGACATCTGGACACTGGAGTCCCACCCGGTCGACGGCGTCATGTACCGCTTCGCTGAAGAAGTCAGCCTTGCTGGCTGGATGTGGCGGCTGGGCACGATGCACGGTCAGTGCATTCGGCAAGGCCAGGGGCCCACGAAGCCCGCGGCCGTGACGGTCACGACGGTGGCTGGGCACGTTCGAACTGTAGTCGTGTTGATTGCTCCGCTCGCTAGTGCTCGCTCTGTCCAATCGCTCGCTCCACTCGCTGCGATGTTCGCTGGGAAGCCGCCGTCTTCGTCGGATCCGACGAAACGACCATTAACGAAGGAGGCCCTGTCCTTGATGGGTTTCGTCGGCTCCTCCTGCAGATCGGCGGCGCGAACATCGCAAGCGCGGATCGCGCTGGGTAGCCGCCTACTTCGTCGTCACTTGGGGACGAAGAACGTCTCCCCTCGTTCCTCCTCAGCACGGCGGCGCGCGATCCGGACACGCAGCGCTTCCCACGATCGAACCCCCGCTCGGAGTAGCGTCGGGCAGGTGAGGTCGCGCCGCTGTTCACGAGCAGGCTGCCAGCGTCCGGCTACCTCGACGCTGACGTATGCCTACCGAGACTCCACAGCCGTCCTCGGTCCGCTCGCCAACCAGGCCGAACCACATTGCTACGACCTGTGCCAGCAGCATGCTCAGACTCTCTCGGCACCGCGCGGTTGGGAAATGATCAGACTCGCCGTCGAGGAGCAGTCGAAACCGACTGCCGATGATCTGCTCGCTCTCGCCGACGCGGTAAGGGATGTGGGTTTGTCCTACGATCCGCCAGCCGGACCGATCATGGAGCCGCCGGTGCGGCGCAGCGGCCTCGTGGAGCTGGCGCGTCGCGGACATCTGACGGTCCTCGCAGATCCTGGTGCGAGCTGAAACCGGTCACGGTGCGCAGCCGGACCGTCTAGGATGCTCACTCGATGATCAAGCCGGGAATCTTCAAGGCCAACGACATTCGAGGAATCACTGAGGGCTCCGCCCCGGAGTGGGACGCCGCTGGGGCGTACGCCCTTGGTGTCGCGGTCGTCGAGGTGCTGAGGCTCAACAGTGGCGCCGGAGCGCTCGTGGTCGGCCGCGACATGCGCACCAGCAGCCCACGGATGGCTGCTGCCTTTATTGATGGCGTGCTGAGCCGCGGCGTCAACGTAGTCGACACCGGCCTGTCCAGTACCGACCAGTTGTGGTTCGCGTCAGGTTGGCTTGACCTGCCCGGCGCGATGTTCACCGCCAGTCACAATCCAAGTGAGTACAACGGGATCAAGTTCTGCCTGGCAGGCGCGAAGCCGATTACTTCAGCCACACTGGCCGAGATCGCGGATCGTGCCAGCGCCGCCGAACCACTGCCAAGAGTGGCACCCGGGCAGCGCTCCGAGCAAGACCTGCTGCCGGCCTACGCCGCCTACCTGCACTCCCTTGTCGACCTGACCGGCATCCGGCGACTACGGGTGGTCGCCGACGCCGGCAACGGAATGGCTGGATACACCCTGCCGGCGGTCTTGGGCGGTGATGATCTTGTGCTGATCGGCCTGTTCCTTGACCTCGACGGCAACTTTCCGAACCACCCGCCAAACCCACTCGAACCTGAGAACCTGCTCGACGCACAGGCGGCGGTCCGCCAGAACGCAGCTGATCTTGCTCTGGTATTTGACGGCGACGCCGATCGTTGCTTCATCATCGACGAACGTGGCGGCGTCGTCAGTCCGTCGGTAATCACAGCGATGATCGCCAGTCAGGAGTTGGCCCGTGAGCCAGGTGCGACCATCGTCTGCAACAAGATCACCTCCCGGGTTGTGTCGGAAGTCGTCTTGGCCGAAGGTGGCAAGATCGTCGTCAGCAGAGTGGGTCACTCCTTCGTGAAAGCCGCCATGGCCGAGCACAGCGCGATCTTCGGAGGTGAGCACTCAGCGCACTACTACTTTCGTGACTTCTGGGGTGCTGACACAGGCATGCTTGCGGCTCTGCACGTGCTTGCTGCGGCCGGACGTTCGGACCGGCCGCTGTCAGAGCTGGTGGCTCGGTTTGATCGGTACGCCGCCTCCGGAGAGATCAACAGCCTTGTCAGCGACCAGCAGATGATCATGAATCGAGTGGCGGCAGCGTTTTCCGGCCGCGGCGAGCAAGATCGACTCGACGGGCTGACCGTCTCTGGCCCGGACTGGTGGGTGAACGTACGACCCAGCAATACCGAGCCACTGCTCCGGCTCAATGTTGAGGCGGCCGACGGGGAGACGATGGAAGCCTTGCGTGACGAGACGTTAGGTTTGATCCGCGCGTAACGGAGTCGTGTCGAGGAGGAATGAACGTGGCAGTCGATCTGGCGCCTGAGCTTCTGGAGATTTTGGCCTGCCCCAACTGTCATGGAGCACTCGCTGTTGATCATGACCGTGACGAGCTGGTATGCCTGGCGGCCGACTGTGGCCTGGCCTATCCAGTGCGACAACAGATTCCGGTGCTGCTGATCGACGAGGCTCGCCGTCCGGACTCTCGCATCGATCGTCCGGGCACCCCGTCCGGTCGGTGATGTCTGTCTTCAACGACGCCTGGCTGGACGATCAGACCGCGCTGGCCGGGGCGGACTCGATCCTGCGCCGCCTGGCTGAAGCCGGAGCCCGCGTACGACGCGAGGCCGCCGATTCAGCAGAGCCGAAAGCTCTGCTGCAAGAGTTGCCGCGGCCCAGGGCGGTGATCGCCGCCGGGACAGAGGCGCGCTTTATCCGGGCGATGCTGGAACCGGTCTGTCCAGTCCCGTTTGTGGCGTGGCCGACGCACGGCCTCCCTGGCTGGGTTGGCGCCCTCGACCTCGTTGTCGTCATGGCGAGCGAGAGTGCGCCGGCGGGCCTGATCGCAACAGTCCATGAGGCGGTGCGCCGTGGTTCCCAACTGCTGATCGCATGTCCCCGACCCTCGATAATCGCCGAGCACTCGGCCTCCGGATCCACCATCGTGTTACCCACCGCAACCGCCGATCCACTCGCCGCAGCGATCGTGGTTCTGGACGGCTTGCATGCCCTGCAGCTCGGACCTGAGGTCCATCCGCAATCGGTAGCCGATGCCATGGACAAGGTTGCCGAGGAGTGCTCGCCATTCGCCGATGTTTCGGAGAATCCTGCGAAGGACCTTGCTATGGGTCTGGCCGATGCCCAGCCACTCGTCTGGGGTGGCTCAGTACTTGCGGCTCGGGCGAGTCGCCGGCTCGCCGAGGCGCTGCGGGCAGCCAGCGGCCGCGCCGCGCTCGCAGCTGACGCAGACGCTCTGATGCCGATCCTGGACTCCACCCCACAGCGTGACCCTTTTGCTGACCCGTTCGAGGATCAGCTATCAGTTGATCGACGGCCAACCTTGGTGCTGCTCGATGATGGGAACACCGAGAGTCTGATCCGTTCCGATCATCAGCGCCTGGTCTCAGCAGCCGAACGCAACGACGTACGCGTCTGCACCATCGCGCACTGGTCAGGGTCTGACGTGGAGCGGTATGCAACCTTGTTGCAGACGGGCATGTTTGCGGCTGTCTACCTTGCCGTCGGCCTTGGGCGCAGCGTCGAGCGGTGACCGGCGCCAGGCTTGGCTCAACGACGCATTCTCAGGGGAAGCTCTCAGGCCGGATGCGGCGCGGTCTGGCAGGATTTCACCTGTGAGTGCCGAGGGCGGTACCAGGGCGGTCATTGCGGCCCTGCTCGCAAATACCTTTATCGCATTGACGAAGTTCGGGGCTTGGATACTGACCGGGGCGTCCTCCATCTTGGCTGAAGCGATTCACTCGGTCGCAGACGCCGGCAACCAGGTGTTGCTGTTGGTCGGCGGCCGGCGCTCTCAGCGGGAGGCCACCGAAGCCCACCCGTTCGGCTACGGCCGGGAGCGTTACATCTTCGGCTTCATCGTTTCGGTCGTGCTGTTCAGCGTCGGCGGGCTGTTCGCGCTCTACGAGGCGTACCACAAATGGCATGAGATCCAAGAAGGCCACCCGAACGAGCTGCTCGAGAGTCGGTGGTGGTGGGTTCCAGTAGTAATCCTGCTTGCGGCAGTCGTGGCCGAGAGTCTCTCATTTCGGACGGCCATCATCGAGTCCAACAAGACACGCGGTAGGCAAACCTGGACCAAGTACATCCGGGCCGCCAAGGCGCCCGAGCTGCCGGTGATTTTGCTCGAAGATTTCGCCGCACTGGTGGGTTTGATCTTCGCGCTCTTCGGTGTTGGCATGACTTTGTTGACTGATAATGGCATCTTCGACGTGATCGGAACGGTCATGATCGGTCTGCTGCTCGTGGCCGTTGCGATCGCTTTGGCGATCGAGACCAAGAGCCTGCTACTCGGCGAGGCGGCAAGCCCAGACGCCCTAGCGCGGATCGAGCGAGCGCTGACCGATACGCCAGGCGTCGAGCGGATCATCCATATGAAGACGCTGCACCTCGGACCGGAAGAGATCTTGTGCGCTGCAAAGATCGCGGTGGAGCCGCAGGCGAGCGCTGCCGACGTCACAGCGACGATCGATCGGGCTGAGGTCAATATCCGTGAAGCGGAGCCAATGGTTACCGCGCTCTATCTCGAGCCAGACATCCACGACCCGAATTACGTTCCTGCCGCGCGACCCGAGCGGCCCGGAGCGCCCAGCCACTGAGCCTGCACATCCCTGGGACGCTGCGTCGTACGTTTCGACGACTGTGATAGATGACGCACTGCCAGAGCGATGGAGATTCTTTGGATGTCGGCTGCCTCCCATAGGCTTCCACTCATGGATTTTCGCGTTGCCGACCTAAACCTCGCCGAGTTCGGCCGCAAGGAGATCAGCCTGGCAGAGCACGAGATGCCGGGACTGATGGCTATGCGTGCAGAATACGGCGACTCCAAGCCACTAGCGGGTGCGAAGATCGCCGGCTCGCTTCACATGACGGTGCAGACCGCGGTGCTCATCGAGACCCTGATGGCGCTGGGTGCTGAGGTGCGGTGGGCGAGCTGCAACATCTTCTCCACTCAAGACCATGCGGCCGCCGCCGTGGTGGTTGGACCGGATGGCACACCGGACGATCCCAAGGGGGCGCCGGTGTTCGCCTGGAAGGGCGAGACGCTGCAGGAGTACTGGTGGTGTACCAGCCAGATTCTGTATTGGCCAGATGACGAGTTCGCCAACATGATCCTCGACGACGGCGGTGACGCCACATTGCTTGTACACAAAGGTGCGGAGGCGGAGAAGGCTGGGGAGGTGTCTGAGCCTTCGGCAGAGGATCCTGAGGAGTGGCACATCTTTGTGGAGCTGCTGCGCGGGTCGCTCGCCGCGGGACGCTCCTGGATCCAAATCGCGAATGCCATCAAGGGCGTGACCGAGGAGACCACCACAGGCGTACATCGCCTGTACGAGATGCTGCGCGCGGGTTCGCTGATGTTCCCCGCGATCAACGTCAACGACTCGGTCACCAAGTCCAAGTTCGACAACCGTTACGGCATCCGACATTCGCTGATCGACGGTCTCAACCGCGCAACCGACGTGTTGATCGGCGGCAAGGTCGCCGTTGTCTGCGGTTACGGCGACGTGGGCAAGGGCTGTGCGGAATCACTTCGCGGACAGGGCGCCCGAGTGATCGTCACCGAGATCGACCCGATCTGCGCGCTGCAAGCGGCAATGGACGGCTTCCAGGTGGCCGCGCTTGAGGAAGTGCTTGACGTCGCCGACATCTACGTCACCGCGACCGGCTGCCGAGACGTGATCACCGCCGACCATATGCGGCGCATGAAACACCAGGCGATCGTCTCCAACATTGGGCACTTCGACAATGAGATCGACATCGCCGGACTGGCCGCACTGCCCAACGCCACGAGGATCAACGTCAAGCCTCAGGTCGACGAGTGGCAGTTCACCGAGAACGGTGCCGAACCGCACAGCATCATCGTGCTCAGCGAGGGGAGGCTGATGAATCTGGGTAATGCGACTGGACACCCCAGCTTCGTGATGAGCAACTCGTTCACCAATCAGGTGCTTGCCCAGATCGAGCTCTTCACCAAGCCCGAGGAATACCCACTCGGCGTCTACACCCTGCCCAAGCAGCTCGATGAAGCAGTGGCGCGACTGCATTTGGATGCGCTGGGTGTGCACTTGACCGAGCTCACCCCAAAGCAGGCTGATTATCTGGGCGTTCCGGTCCGGGGGCCGTACAAGCCCGATCATTACCGGTACTAGGCGAGGAACCTAGGAGCACGACACAAGCGATGAAGATCGCGCTCGAGCACCGTACGAGCTACCGGTTCGACCGGCCGATCGCGATCGGCCCGCATGTCATCCGACTGCGTCCGGCCCCGCACACTCGGACCCCTATCGAGGCCTATTCACTCACGATTTCCCCTGACGACCATTTCATCAACTGGCAGCAAGATCCCTTCGGGAACCACCTGGCGCGAGTGGTCTTCCCGAGCAAGGCCAGCGAACTCGACGTCACCGTCGGGCTGGTGGCCGACATGAGGGTGATCAACCCGTTCGACTTCTTTATCGAGGACTACGCCGAGAAATATCCCTTCCGCTATCCGCCCGAGCTTGCAGCCGACCTGAAGCCCTACCTCGATACCCCCGAATCTGAGGTTGGACCGCTCGTAAACGAATGGGTGGCAGCTAGCGGTACGCCTCCACCCGATGGACAGCCGACCGTTGAATTTCTGAGTGCCCTGAATGCCGCCATCTATCGCGACGTCGACTATTCGGTCCGGATGGAACAAGGGGTGCAGACCCCCGAAGAGACCCTCACGCAACGCATCGGGTCCTGTCGGGACACGGCCTGGCTGCTGGTGACAGCTCTGCGGCGATGCGGTCTGGCAGCTCGATTTGTGTCGGGCTACCTCGTTCAACTGGTCCCCGACCAACCAAGTCTGGATGGCGCGAGCGGCCCAACGGAGGACTTCACCGACCTGCACGCCTGGGCGGAGGTTTACATCCCCGGCGCCGGCTGGATAGGGCTCGATCCCACGTCTGCACTTTTTGCCGGTGAGGGCCACATTCCGCTGGCTGCCACGCCTCATCCGGCGTCCGCGGCCGCCATCACGGGGGCAACCGAGCCGTCGGTGACCACGATGGAATTCGCCAACTCGGTACGCCGTGCCCAGGAGGACCCGCGAACCACCTTGCCGTACACGGCGCCTCAGATCGACTCCATCCAGGCGTTGGGGGAGGCGGTTGACGGCCGGCTGGAGGTCGCGGGCCTTGAGCTCACGATGGGCGGTGAGCCCACATTCGTCTCAAGCGACGATATGACCTCAGCGCAGTGGACGGTGGCTGCGGATGGCCCTGAGAAGCGTCAGCTGGCCAACCGGCTGGCTGCAGCGCTGGCGGATCGCTTCGCGAAGAGTGGCCTGGTGCAGCGCAGCGAGGGCAAGTGGTATCCCGGGGAGCCGCTGCCTCGCTGGCAGATCGGACTGATCTGGCGAAGCGACGGCGAGCAGCTGTGGAGTAATCCTGCGCTGTTGGCGGATCCGTTCGATTCCACGAAAGCAGATCCTGACGCAGCGGCGTCAGCCGAGCGACTGGCCCGCACCATAACGGCGGACTTTGGCCTGCCAGACGAGCAGTTGCTGCCGGCCTACGAAGATCCGCTGGCGCGGCTCGCTGCGGAGCTGAGTCAACCGGCTGGGCCTCGTCCGACGCTTCATCCAGAGCAGCCGGAGCCTCAGCTGATCAGCGAGTTGGACCGGGCGGAAACTGAACCGGCGGCTTGGGTGTTACCACTTGTGCCGGCTTGGTTCGGCGAAGGTTGGGCGAGCCCAGCCTGGAAGACCCGGCGAGGCCGCCTGGTGCTCATTCCTGGCGAATCGCCAGCAGGGTCACGGCTGCCGCTCGACGCGCTCTCGTGGAGGGATCCCGACTTCACAGGCGAGGAGTCCTATACGAAGGCCGGACCGTCGCTGAAGGAGGCGATGGGTCACCCGCGGGCCGTGGTGGTCGATCCAGACGACTCCGCGACGCGTACCGCTTTGGTCGTGGAGGCACGAAACAGCTTCGTGCATGTGTTCTTACCCCCGTTGGAAAAGCTGGAGAAGTTCGTCGAGCTAGTCGGGCTCGTCGATCGGGCCGCGACGCAGATCGGCACTGCGGTCATTCTGGAGGGCTACGGGCCACCGCCCGACTCTCGGATCAAGACGTTGCTGATCACCCCAGATCCGGGAGTGATCGAGGTGAACGTCCATCCAACCTCCAGCTGGGCTGAGCTTTCCGATCTGATCCAGACGCTGTACCGGATCGCCCGCGAGCACCGGCTATGCGCCGAGACCTTTGCTCTCGATGGCCGTCACAGCGGTACCGGCGGTGGCAACCACCTGACGCTCGGCGGTCCCGAGCCGTTGCGGTCGCCGTTGCTCCGGCGGCCGGATCTGCTCGTCAGCATGATCACCTTCTGGCAGCACCATCCAGCGCTGTCCTACCTCTTCTCAGGCCGTTTCGTCGGACCGACCAGCCAAGCGCCGCGCGTCGACGAGGGTCGACCGGAGACGCTGTATGAGCTGGAGATCTCCTTCGCTGAAATCGATGAGTTGGCCGATACCGAGCACCGGCCGTGGGCGGTCGATCGAGCCCTGCGCAGCCTGCTCACCGACATCACCGGCAACGCACACCGCGCCGAATTCTGCATCGACAAGCTCTACAACCCAAATACGACGCGCGGCAGGCTAGGGCTCCTGGAACTGCGCGGCTTCGAGATGCCACCGCATCCAGACATGGCGTTGGTGCAGGCATTGCTGGTACGTGCCCTGGTCGCCCGGTTGGCGGAGGAGCGTTATTCCGCCCCGCTGGTGCGCTGGGGCACTGCGTTGCACGAGCGATTCCTGTTGCCGCACTTCGTTCTGGCCGACATCGCTGAGGTCCTCACCGATCTGCGCGCCCACGGCATCGAGTTCGAGCTGTCCTGGCTGCTACCTTTCCTCGAGTTCAGATTCCCCCGGATCGGCGTGACCAAGATCAGCGGGGTGGACCTGGAGCTAAGGAGCGCTATCGAGCCGTGGCATGTATTGGGTGAGGAGGCGGCCGCTGGGGGTGCCGCGCGTTATGTGGATTCTTCGACTGAACGGCTCCAGGTTGCGGTAAACGGCTTCGTTCCTGAGCGGCATCTGCTGACCTGCAATGGACGGGCGGTTCCGTTGACAGCCACTGGCACGCCTGGCAGCTACGTGGCAGGTGTCCGCTACAAGGCCTGGAAACCGTGGTCCTCGCTGCACCCCACATTGGATGTGGACTCGCCGCTATCTTTTGATCTGATTGACCGAATGAGCCGCTTCTCCCTCGGCGGCGCCACCTACCACGTGGTCCATCCCGGCGGTCGCTCCTACGCCAATCCGCCGGTCAATGCGTCGGAGGCTGAGGCCCGGCGGTCCCGACGCTTTGAGGCGATGGGTCACACCACCGGGATGGTCGATCTTGAATCGCTGGATGCCCAGCTGATACGGCGTTCGGCTGGCGACGATGAGCTCCCGTTGACGCTGGACCTGCGCCGCCGCGTGACACCCGCCTGGGGACTTGGCACATCTCGGCCGAGGAGCGGCATATGACGGTCCTTGGTCGCTATTTGGCCACAGCGGGCCAGTCAACCACGGTAGACCGGGAGCCGGCATTCGATGAATTCGCGACTGTCGACGGCACCGTACGTCAGGGCTGGTCATCACTGCTGGAAGGCCTCGATGAATTCGCCGACAAGGAGCTGTTGCAAGCGCAGCGCGAGGTGGCCCGGCTGCTGGAGGACGACAACGTCACCTACACCCCGAGTCCGGCGTCAGCGATCTCGATCGCCGACGAACCCAACGGGCATGGTGCCGCGGCCGGGACGCCGACCTCCCTCGTCGAGCCACAGCCGTGGCGGCTTGACCCTTTGCCGCTGATCCTTGATGACCGGGAGTGGGCGGGCCTCGAGGCCGGTCTAGTGCAGCGGGCGGAGCTGCTGGATGCGATCATGGCCGACCTCTACGGTGCACGCCGGCTGCTGGCGCGGCGCCTCATCCCGGCGGCTGCGATTTTCGACCACGAGGAGTATCTGAGGCCACTCGTCGGCAGCCAGGCGGTGGCCCACCAGCGATTGTTCTTGATCGCGGCGGATCTGGGGCGCGACAGCAGTGGGCAGTGGAAGGTGATCTCGGATCGGACCCAGGCACCCTCCGGTGCCGGCTATGCCATGCAGAACCGCCGGGTCGTGTCGCGGGTGATTCCGGAGATATATCATGAGGCCAATTTGCACCGGCTCACGCCGTTCTTCCAGGCGATGCGCCTGGCCCTCGTCGAGGCGGCGCCGAGCACAGTGGAGGACCCGCGTGTTGTTGTGCTGAGCCCTGGCCAACACTCCGAAACCGCCTTCGACCAGGCCTTCGTTGCCTCATTGCTCGGCTTTCCGCTGCTCGAGGGCAGCGATTTGACGGTTCGTGACGGCCGGGTATGGATGCGAGTTCTTGGCAAGCTTGAGGAGGTCGACGTGATCTTGCGCCGCGTCGACTCGACCTGGATGGATGCGCTGGAGTTGCGTCCCGACTCCCGGCTTGGAGTCACCGGACTCATGGAATGCATACGCCAGGGCACCGTCAGCGTCCTGAACAACCTTGGATCCGGGGTGCTCGAGAATCCCGCGATGCTCCCGTTCCTGCCCGAACTGTGTGAACGACTGCTCGGCCAGTCGCTGCGGTTGCCGTCGGTTGAGACCTGGTGGTGCGGCGACAAGGCCGCACTGAGCCATGCGCTGAACAACTTGGACTCCCTCGTGATACGACCAATTAGTCGTGGCCACGGTCGCAGCGTGCGTGGGCCCGCGCTGAGCACCCAACAGCGCGAGCTGCTAGCGGACAAGATCAAGGCTGCGCCGCACCGCTTTGTGGCGCAGGAGGTGCTGAATCTGTCGTCCGCGCCAACCAGCGAGGAGGATCGGCTTGTCCCCCGCAACGTCGTGCTGCGGTCGTTCGCGGTCCGCAGCGGAGCGTCCTACACCGCAATGCTGGGTGGTCTGGCCCGAGTAACCGATGACACCTCAGACCGGCGCGGTGTCCTCGTGACTGAGCCCAACGGGCAGTTGGCCAAAGACGTCTGGGTGGTCGGCAGTGAACCCGTTGCCGCCCCCAGGATCGTCGCACGCAGTCGAGCCGGCGAGGAAGCGGGCTTCGTTCCGGCGATGTCGGCTTCGATCGCCATGGTGCCTCGCGTGCTCAGCGACCTCTACTGGTTCGGCCGGTACGCAGAACGCGCAGAGGACTTACTTCGGCTGCTGCTGGCGACCCGCACTGTGGCAATTGAGACTGACCTCGATGTGACCCACGGGCGAGCCCTCGAGGTGTTGCTGCACGCGGTCACCCACGTCAGCACCACATACCCGGGTTTCTTCAAACCGGCTGTCGAGATGATGCCGGAGTTCCGCTCGATGTTGCTGGATCGCCATCGGACGGGTACAGCCGCACAGTCGCTGGCCGCGCTGTCGATGGCCGCACAAGGCGTACGGGACCAGCTCTCCGAGGACGTCTGGATGGTGCTGGCCGATATCGAGCGCGCCCTTGCCGCGCTCGCCGACAACCCTCATGATCAGGGCCTTCAGTTGACCGACGCGAGCGAACGGGTGCTGTCCGGTTTGCTCGCGCTGGCGGGCATCGCGACCGAGAACATGATCCGCGATCCCGGGTGGTACATGCTCGACTCCGGTCGCGGCCTGGAGCGGGCACTGCAGACTCTGGCACTGCTGCGGGTGACGATCTGCCTGGAGCGAGCATCGGACACGGATCGACTAGTGCTGGAGGCTGTGCTCACCGCGACGGAATCGATCGTGACATTCCGACGCCGCTATCGCACCCGAGCCGGGGTTGGTGCGGTGCTCGAGTTGCTGTTGATGGACCCGTTCAATCCGCGCTCGGTCGCGTACCAGTTGCAACGGATCCGAACCGATCTCCGTGCGCTGCCCAACACCTCACCGACAGGTCGACCGTTGCGGCTGCTGGACGCGTTAGCAGAACGCGTACGCATCGCCGATCCGGTGGCCCTCACAGAGTCCGGGGACGGCCGCTTGGCTTTACTCGAGGAGTTCCTTGGCGAGCTGCAACATCAGTTGCGTGTCTTGTCGGAGGCGATTCGGGACCAGTATCAGAAGCCGCCGCCAACTCAGCGGCCACTGTTTCGCAGCGATGCGCTAGGGGGCACCTCATGACCACCTACCGCATCGAGCACCGCACGACCTACACCTACGATTCCGATGTCACTGGTAGCTACGGTCAATTCCATCTGCGCCCGCGCGATCTAGAGTGGCAGAGCTGCATAGCCAATGAGATCGCGATCGAGCCTGAGCCGGCGGACCTGTTCCGGCACATTGATCTCTATGGCAACGCGAAGGGCTACTTTCATGTCGTCCAGCCCCATACCCGGTTGGTCGTTACCTCGATCAGCGTGGTCGAGATCGGGGTAAATGAGCTGGCTCCGGAAGCGCTGGCTGTGCCATGGGAGTGGGCGCAGCCTCGGTTGCGAGACGACGACGGTGAGGCATGGGAAGCGATCGATTACATCTTCCCGTCGCCTTACGTTGAGGTGCCCCCAGCGATCGAGGATTATGCCCGACAGTCCTTCCCGGCTGGACGCCCGATTGGCGAAGCCGCGGTTGAGCTGATGCAGCGGATTCACGGGGACTTCACGTACAAATCAGGCTCGACCACGCTGCGCACCAGGACCTCTGACCTGCTGGAGAAACGGACCGGAGTGTGCCAGGACTTTGCACACTTCATGGTGGCCTGCCTACGCTCGCTGGGCTTGGCTGGGCGCTATGTCAGCGGCTACCTGGCCACTCGACCGGCACCGGGCAAGCCGCGGCTGGTCGGGGCGGCCGCTAGTCATGCTTGGGCGGGCTGCTGGATTCCGGGTGCTGGCTGGCTCTACCTCGATCCGACCAATAACCGCCTCGTTGACGAGTCACACGCGACAGTTGCGTGGGGTCGCGACTACGGCGACGTACCTCCGGTCAAAGGCGTGATCTTCACAGAAGCCAAGAAATCCGAGATGGAGGTCTCGGTCGACATGGCGGAGGCTTAGCTGCCAGGCACAGCCGGTTGCGTGCTACAAGGCGTAGGACGGCGCGTAGCTTGGCTGAAACAGCAGGATTTCTCCGGCCGCTGGCAGCCGGAGGCTGGCGCACAAGCCAAATCCGCGGTCGACTGGCTCACCCGTGAACTCGGCGCCCTTCGCCGACAGTTCGCTCATCGTGGTGGCCAGGTCATCGCACATCAGGGAGATCTCGTGATGGATCGGCGCTGTTGTCGACGCGCCATCGTGGCTCCAACTGTTCGGATGTACGCCAATTTCGCTTGGGCCAGACCGGAAGATCAGCCAGCCGGGTTCAGAGTTGGCGTCCTCCAGATAGGGCCAGCCGATGACGTCGCGGAGGAAGGCTCGGGTGGCCGGCGGGTCCTCGGAGTAGAGCAATGCGTGGACTGCGGTGATCATCTGGTCAGGCTAGACCCGCCTGATCTTCGCAGTAAGGCTGCTGGCAAAGTGGGCGATCGTGCGTGTTTTTCACTGTGAGGTCTGCGGTTCCGAGCTCTTCTTCGAGAACTCAGTCTGTGTGACATGCGGCACCGCGGTCGGCTACTCGCGCGAGCAAGGCACCATGGTGGCTGTCGACGCCGATCGCCCTATCTGCGCCAACCTCAACCGCTGTGGATGCAATTGGATCGCCGATCGCCTGTCGCCCGTCGGGTTGTGCTTCAGCTGTACCTTGACGAGGACTCGGCCAGCCGATGGTGACACGGTGGGGCTTGGGCAGTATTGGGTTGCCGAGGCCGCCAAGCGCCGGCTGATCTTCTCACTCGATGAGCTTCAGCTTCCGATCAAGGTGAGCGACGGCTCCGTTGGTCTGGCATTCGACCTGCTCTCGAGCAGTCAAGGCAAGATCATCACCGGCTATCTCGACGGGATCATCACCCTTGACCTGGCGGAGAGCAACGACGCACACCGCGAAGCGCTACGGGCGAGTATGGACGAGCCGTACCGCACGGTTCTTGGACACTTTCGCCATGAGATCGGTCATTACTACTGCGAAGTACTCGCCCTCACCGACGACCGTCGGGAGGAGTTCCGCTCCCTTTTCGGAGATCAGACCGCCTCATATGAGGATGCACGGCAGCGCCATTATTCGACCGGCTCAGGCCAGGACTGGCAGGACCGCTTTATCAGCGCTTACGCCACGATGCATCCACTCGAGGACTTTGCGGAGGTGTTTGGCCATTTCCTGCACATTGCCGAAACGCTGCAAACAGCACAGGAGTTCGGCCTCATCGCAGACGAGGAGCGGGTCGATCCGCTCGAGACACCCATGGCTGAGGTGATTGCGCGTACGTGGTTGCCACTGACCAAAGGCTTGAACCAGATCAACCGGAGCATGGGCCGCTCCGACCTCTACCCGTTTGTCCTGGCGCAGCCAGTGATCGTGAAGCTCGCGTTCGTTGCTGACCTTGTCACTCACGCCAACCCTCGATAACTGACGCTGACTGCTCAACTTGGCGGCGTGTCGCGTCCACGAGACCGAACGCGCGTCAGTTTCTTGGAGACTCGCCGTCATCGACAACTGATTCTTGACGTCCAGCGGTGTCCACAGATTCTGGTTGCCATGCACGATGCGCCGCCGGCGTCTGCATCTTCTCGACATGAAGGCTCGCCCAGAGGTCGAGTTGCTTATTCGTCGTCGCGGCGCGCTGATCAGCCAACGAGACCACCCGAGCCTTGCCAACACGATGGCGTGGTTCGTGAGGCAAGGTCACAAATGATGGAAGTCAACCGCGCGGCACTATAAAAGTGGCCAACTCGGCGCGACCCTTCCCAAGTTCAGCCCACGGCCCAGGCACATTCACGACAGCGAGCGCGCTGGTTGGGAACTTGCTGTCCATCTGAGTCCAATCCGGTGAGTCCGTTCGGACACAGAGGTGCTCCACAAGGTCTGGAATGCCAGGTGCATGTCCAAGTACGAGCAGAGTGTGTATCTCGTCAGGAGTCTCACGGATCATGGTCAGCAGCTCTGGCACCCAAGCGTGATAGATCTCCCGAAGGTACTGAATCTCGCCCGCGGCGGCGCCGCCCGCCCTCGCGTACTCCCAGGTTTGTTTGGTACGCGTCGCGGTCGAGCAGAGTACCAGGTCAGGACGCAGCGATCGCTGGCTGAGCAAGCGGCCGAGCGCCTCAGCATCTCGACGCCCGCGTCCAGACAATGGCCGCTCATGATCATCGACGTCGTAATCCCACGAGGACTTGCCGTGTCGGACGAGCACCAGCGTCCGCCCGTTGTTGACCGTGGAATCCATGGCGTCAGACTAGAGGTACCCGCCGTCGAGCGGCAGCAGTGGTCGAACTTGTCAGAGACGAGTCGACCTATACCTCAACTGGGTCCTGACGAGTCAGTTCTCGTCGCCACCTGGTTCCAGGGATTCCCAGATCTCCTTGCATTCCGGACACACCGGGAAGCGCTCCGGATCGCGGCTGGGTACCCATACCTTGCCGCAGAGTGCGACCACCGGGGTGCCCATCACCATCGCCTCGGTCAGCTTGTCCTTGGGTACGTAGTGGGAGAAACGCTCGTGGTCGCCCTCCTCAACTTTGTAATCGGGGCGCTCCTGGGTGCGCTCGTCGACAATGGTCTGGGCGCCAGGACTCGGTTGCTGACTCACGTCGGCCAGTCTAGACAAGGCGGCGCGCAGCCAATCACCCACGCAAGCCGAGTTGACCTCGAGTCGGCCAGAGGTGATGAACTGGTGAAATGGCCACGCGGCAGACTGCGCACGGGAACACCGATCTCGCCGTGCCCAGAGTCTCTCAGCGCGCGCTCACGATTGGGCTGTGTGCCATTATCGTCGCCATCGCCTTCGAGGCCATCTCGGTCGCGACAGCGATGCCGGTGGCGGCTCGCGAAGTCGACGGCCTGCCCTATTACGCCTGGGCATTCTCGCTGTTCCTGATCGGAATGCTGTTCGCCACCGTGGTGTGTGGCAGGCTCAGCGATCGGATCGGCCCCGCCAAGCCGCTGCTAGGCGGTCTGGTGATCTTTCTGGCCGGCCTTGTCGTATCGGGCACGGCGCAGCATATGGCCCAAATGCTCGCAGGCCGACTGGTGCAGGGACTTGGCAGCGGCACCATGAACGTCGCGATTTTCGTTTGTGTCGCGCAGGCATTCAGCCTTACCCAGCGGCCCAAGATGTTCACCTACATCTCCACCGCCTGGGTCCTGCCGTCGTTTGTCGGACCGCCGGCTGCCGCTTGGCTAACCGAGCGCTTGAGCTGGCACTGGGTTTTTTTCGCCGTGATTCCTTTGGTGCTCTTCGGCGGCGCAATGGCCTTGCCCAGCCTGTTGCGCATGATGCGCTACCACGAGCCAATCACCACCGATGCTCAGCGGCCTGCGCCGTTGTGGGCTGCCGGGCTGCTCTGCTTCGCTACGGCTGCGCTGCAGCTTGCTGGTCAGCGGCTGGACTGGATCGGACTCGGACTATTGGCTGGCGGTCTAGCAATGCTTCTGGTGTCCCTGCCGCAATTGATGCCGCCCGGCTTCCTCCGGTTCCGTCGCGGACTCTCGCAAGTAATCCAAACGCGGGGTCTGCTTCCAGGCGGGTTCTTTGGTGCTGAGGCATTCGTGCCGCTCATGCTGGTCGAGCAGCGGTCTGTTCCCCTCTTCCAAGCAGGTGCCGTGCTTACTGCCGGCGCAATTGGCTGGACCGCCGGCTCGTGGCTACAAGCCCGGCCTTGGCTGCGGGTCCGGCGTGATCGGCTGATCACCGTTGGCTGCAGTTCGGTGGCCGTCGGGCTGGCGCTGGTCGCGTTGGTTGCCTTCTTACCCACGCTCCCGTACGGCCTAGTTGCCGTCAGCTGGGTCGTCGGCGGGCTCGGAATGGGACTTGCCACCTCGAGCACCTCTTTGGCGGTCATGACCCTCTCCGCCGCCGGCGATCAGGGCAGAAACGGCTCCTCACTGAACGTCTACGACGCTCTGGGTTCGGCGATCTTCATCGGCGTCGCGGGAACGATCTTTGCGGCGTTGCACCCGAGTGGAAACCTCGCCTTAACCTTCGGTCTCGTGGAGGCGTCTATGGCCGTAGTCGCGCTACTTGCAGTCCTCACCTCGTTGCGCATCGGCGCAATGCGGAACGAGTTCAACCCGGCGAGCTGACTGCGACCGCCTAGACGGTCGAGGAACGCGTGGCGAGGGCCTCGAGCGTGGCGCGGGCGCCGCGGCCGTGCAAGGAGTCGAGTGCGTTCAGATACGGCTCGGTGAACCGCCGCTCGGTGGCCAGATCTCCGAAGAGTTCGCGGTTCTTGACGAAGGCCAGCGGGTCGTCGCGATGCTGGGCGGCAATCCGCTGCAGGGTCTCTGCCAGCCGATCGACCACTTTGATGGGCTCACCCTGCTCGTCGATGCCCTCGGCATAGCGGGCCCAGCTGGCAACTACTGCGGCCGACAGCGTAACATCCCGGTCGGCGGCAAGGTTTTCGCGAATCACCGGCAACAGCCATTTTGGAATGCGATCCGAACTCTCCGCACAGAGCCGAGCGACCGTGTCTCGGACCGCCTCATTAGAGAATCGTTCGATCAGCTGCAGCTTGTATGCGTCCAGATCGATGCCCGGTACCGGCGCCAGGGTGGGTGTGGCCTCCCGATTCATGTAGTCCAGCAAGAAATTGGCGAACAATTGGTCCTGCGCGACCTCGTGCACCAGCCGGTAACCAGCGAGATAGCCGAAATAACACAACGCCTGATGGCTCGCGTTGAGTAGCCGCAGCTTCATCAGCTCGTACGGCACGACGTCCGGGACCACCTGCACGCCGACGTCCTCCAGCGACGGGCGGCCGGAGGTGAACTTGTCTTCCAGCGCCCACTGAGTGAATGTCTCGCACACGACCGGCCAGGCGTCCTCGACGCCGAAGCGTTCGCTGATCTGTGTCCGGTCCTCGTCCGTGGTGACCGGAGTGATCCGGTCGACCATGGAGTTGGGAAAAGAAACGTTGCCCTCGACCCATTCGCCCAGCTCCGGGTCTCGGAGCCGGGCGAATGCGGCGAAGACTTCCTGTGCCATGTGACCGTTGCCCTGGATGTTGTCGCACGACATCACAGTGAAGGGCTCGATACCGCGAGAGCGTCGCCGCACGAGTGCTTCGGTAATCAGGCCGAACGTTGTGGCCGGGACTGCCCCGGGAGCCAGATCGGCTTGGACGGCCGGATTGGTGTCATCGAACTCACCGGTCACCGGATGGAAGTTGTACCCCCCTTCGGTGACGGTGAGTGAGACGATCCG
>JBKOUS010000140.1:0-29138 GCA_046723505.1 Actinomycetota bacterium | reverse complement strand
GCCTTACCTCCGCCTGCCGCGGCTGCCCATGACGCATGCAGGAATTCCTCGCTGGTCTTGACCAGCTCAATCGCCCTGCCGCGCACCAACTCGGGGTCGCAGATCAGCACGTGGGTGTCAGTCGGCAACAGCTCGATCAGCAGCTCCATACCGTCCACCAGGACCGGCGACAATGCCTCCATGCCGTCGACCGGATGTCCTTGGGCGACCTTATCGAGCATCTCAATCAGCTCGGGATGTCGATCGGCGAGCGCTGCGGCGCGGGCGCGCACGTCTTCGGTCAGCAGCAGCTCACGACACGGTGACGCGGTGATCTCGGTCAGTGCCACGTCGCTGGACCTCTGGTCCGCGACGGAGAAGTAGTGAATCTCTTCGACGGTGTCACCAAAGAAGTCCACGCGTACCGGGTGCTCCTCGGTCGGCGGAAAGACGTCGACGATGCCACCGCGTACGGCAAACTCGCCGCGCCGCTCGACCAAGTCGACGCGGGTGTACGCAGCAGCTACCAGGGCCGCCGCCAGGTCGTAGAGGTCGATGTCCTCCCCGACGGCGAGCCGTATCGGTCTCAGGTTCCCCAGGCCCTTGACCTGCGGCTGCAGGACGCTGCGCACCGGCGCGACAACGATCCGCGGCGCAGGAAGATCACCGTTGCCTGCCAGTCGTCGCAGCACCTCGAGCCGGCGGCCGACTGTGTCGGAGCGAGGGCTCAATCGCTCATGCGGCAAGGTCTCCCATGCCGGGTAGTACGCCACGGCGTCATCGCCGACAAGGGATTGCAGCGCTGCCGTGAGCTCCTCGGCCTCCCGAAAGGTCGAGCTGACCAGCAGCACCGGACGGCCGCCGCCGCCGTGCGAGGTGTCCTCGCCCAATGCGGCAGCGATCAGCGGCCGCATCGGAGCAGGTGCGGTGACATCCAGCACCGCCAGTCGCCGTTCGCGTGCGTCGGCGATGGTCTCGGTCAGGGTGGGTTCGGTGCAGAAAAGCTCGACGAGTCCCGTGAGGGTCACCCAGAGAGGTTACCGGCTGACAATCGAGGTCACGGTAGCCGGGCGAACGCGCGCACCGGGAAGGTCCCAAACTGACGAATCTTGGGTGGCACAGCAGTGAACCGGGCGCCGGTCGGCGGCACCGCCGCCAGGTTCGTCAGGTGCTCCACGACGTGTACGCCGGCCGCCAGGAGTTGGGAATGTGCTGGACGTTCGCGGCTGGTCTCTGCATCGTCGATATTGATCGAGTCGATGCCTACGAGGACGGCACCTGCCTCGATCAGGTACGCCGCGGCATCGGCGCTGAGGTACGGCGCGCCGACGGCGTAAGCACGGGTGCCGAAGTGCCGATCCCAGCCGGTATGCAGAAGTACAGCGGTGCCCTGCAGCTCGCGGTCGTAAAACACCGGCGCTGGAATCCCTCGCTCTGTCGCGTCGGTCAGCCGGAACATCTGCAGCGGCAAGTCCACCAGCGTCTCGAGCGGCAGATCAGAAAGATCGACGCCATCGCTGTAACGGTGGTACGGGCTATCCAGGTAGGTTCCGCTATTCCCGGCCAGAGTGATCACATCGATGGCGAACTCGGTGCCCTTCGCGTAGTGGGACCGCGATTCCTCCCTTGTCAGGTGCGGGTGAACGGTTGGCACCGGGATGCCCGGGTAGGTAACCAGACCCGCGGAGATGGTATGGCTCAAGTCGACCAGCCGGCCGCTGGGCATCGCTTTCGGCGACGACGTGACCCCACGAGAACCCTTGTGGGGTTCGGCGATGATTTCCACTGCATGAAGCTCCACGCTGCCGACCAGTGCCAAACCGAGGTGCTGAATGAACAGCTTCCCGATCTCCTCATCCGAAAGATCGGGTCCGGGAAGATCAAGCCGGAATCCTGCGGCAGTGAGGCGGCCCCCATTCGCGAACTTAACGTCGGCGTCGAAGTGGGCGCGGTACTCGGTCACAGGTGAGGAGTCTAAGAGCCGATCGTCGACCCAGGTTCCCTCACCCGGGCCAGAGAGTGTGTGTCAGTTGTTGAATGCGCTTTGGGTCTTGTCGAGCCCGATCACAACTAGCGACTCAACCGCATCCGTGGCTCGTCTGATCTCGACCTCGACGGCCTCGCGCGCACTTGGCGGGAAGTTGCTGAGCAGATAATCGGCTGGGTCTTGCCGGCCAGGCGGACGGCCAATGCCGATGCGTACTCGGAAGAAATCGCCATGCCCGAGGGATTTGCGGATGGATCTGAGCCCATTGTGGCCGTTGTCGCCGCCGCCGAACTTCACCCGCAGCTGACCGGGCTCAATGTCGAGCTCATCATGAACCACGATCATCTGGGTCGGCTCCAGCTTGTAGTAGGAGAGCAACCGGGTGACGGCCCAGCCGGTCTCGTTCATGAAAGTGCGTGACTTCGCGAGAACTAGTCGCGGTGCCTCGCCTCCGGGCGGTCCGATTCGGCCTTCGGCAGCCTCCGCCCGGCATCCACGCAGGACGCTGAACCGCACGCCCATCCGGCGTGCTAATTCGTCGGCGACGCGGTAGCCGACGTTGTGCCGATGAGATGCAAAGGCCGGGCCGGGGTTGCCGAGCCCGACGACAAGCCATGAACTCATGGCAGCTGCAGCTGGCCGCTAGGCACTTTCGGACTCGGCCGGCTCCTCGTCCGTGGTCGGCTCCGCGGTTGCTGCCATCGTAGGCTCGATGCCTGCCTCAGCCTCGGCCTCAGCCAGCTCAGCCTCGAGTGCCTCGGCGGTCGGCGCATTGGTGATATTGACGATCAAGGTCTCCGGGTCGAGCTCGACCGACGAACCCGCGGGAAGCTGGAGGTCACGGGCGAGAATCTGGGTACCAGGTGGCAGGCCCTCGATGGAAACGAGGATCTGCTGCGGGATGTGAGTGGCCTCGGCCTCGATGGGAATGCTGTTGTGGTCAACCACGACCAGTGTCTCGGGACCGGCCTCGCCGTCGAGATGCACGGGAACGTCGACAGTGACCTTCTCGCCCCGCCGCACGATGACTAGATCGACATGCTCGATGGTGTGCTTCAGCGGGTCGCGCTGGACCTGTTTGGGCAGCGCGAGTTGGGAACTGCCGTTGACTTCGATTGACAGCAATGCATTTGCAGTGCGCAGCGCGAGCAGGGTCTCGTGACCGGGCAGGGCAATGTGGATCGGCGCGGTGCCATGGCCGTACAACACGGCAGGCACTTTGTGCGCGCGACGGATCCGGCGGGCAGCGCCCTTGCCGAACTCCGTACGCAATTCGGCTGTGAGCTTCACCTCGGGCACGAACGAACTCCTCGGGACTGACGTTTCAGTTATTTTGATCAATACTCCGCGGGGAACGCAGCTCGTTCGACCTAGTCGATCACGGTTCTGCGACCCTCGCCGAGGCAACCGCTCAACCTTAGCCGACAAGGCCCAATAGTCGCCAACTTGCCCCTGAAACCATTGGTATTCGTGAGTCTGCGAGCGTTGTGTTTCGCGCACCGCCGTGGTGAGGAGGAGGAGTGGACACGCTCTTTCGTCCGCGAACGACGACGAACTAGGCGGCTGCCAAGCGCGAAACGCTGCGAGCGGAGAGAGCAATCAAACACCGAAATCGCGCGCCCGCCGTGCTGAGGAGGAGGGACCAGAGGCATTTTTGCCTCTGTGAGCGACGACGAAGTAGGCGGATCCAGAGCGCGCCAGGATCGCGCGCCGCTGTCCTGGACGAACGAACGAGCAGACACGCTTTTCGTCTGCGAGTGAGAGAGGAAGGCAGCGGCTTCAAAGCGCGATCCCCGCGAGCGGAGCGAGCAATCAAACATTGCGCGGGCAGACAGGCCCAGATAACTACGCCTGCCCATTGAAGAGGCTGGTGACCGAGCCTTCCTCAAAGACCTCCCGGATGGCCCGCGCGATCAAGGGTGCGATCGACAACACGGTGAGTGAGTCGAAGCGACGTTCCTCCGGGATGGGCAGGGTATTGGTGACGATCACCTCTTCGAAGTCGGTGGCCTTCAGCCGGTCGATGGCGGGACCAGACAGCACTGGGTGAGTGGCCGCCGCGATCACCGCTTTTGCCCCCCGGGCCTTCAACGCCTCCGCCGCCTGGCAGATGGTGCCTGCGGTGTCGATCATGTCGTCGACCACCAGGCAGACGCGACCTGCCACCTCGCCGACGACCTCATGAATGGCAACGGTGTTGACCAGGTTCGGATCACGTCGCTTGTGGATGATCGCGAGTGCACAGTTCAGCCTGTCGGTCCACATGTCAGCGACCCGCACCCGCCCGGCATCGGGTGAGACCACGGTCATTTCGGAGGTGTCGTACTTGGTCGCGAGGTAGTCAGAAAGCACGGGCAGCGCCCATAGATGATCAACCGGCCCGTCGAAGAAACCCTGGATCTGCGCCGCGTGCAGGTCCACCGACATGATCCGGTGAGCGCCTGCTGTGTGGAACAGATCCGCGATGAGGCGCGCGGAGATCGGCTCGCGGCCACGGTGCTTCTTGTCCTGTCGGGCATATGGATAGAACGGAGCAACAACAGTGATGCGCTTGGCAGATGCGCGCTTCAGCGCATCGACCATGATCAACTGCTCCATCGTCCACTCGTTGACCGGCGCCGCATGGCTCTGGATCACGAAGGCGTCGCAGCCGCGCACCGACTCGTCAAATCGCACATAGATCTCTGAGTTGGCGTACGTGATCGCGCGAGTGGGTACGATCTCGACCTTCAACAGCGCGGCCACCTCGTTGGCCAGGTCAGGATGAGCCCGCCCAGTGAACAGCATCAGGTGCTTCTCATTGGGGCGCTTCAGACCGCTCACGACGGGTCCTCCTGCTGTTGCGCCGCCTCGGCGGCCCGCGCCGTCTTGGTGCCTGCCCGCTTACGTGCCACCCATCCGGGCACATTGCGTTGCCGGCCCCGGCTCACGGCAAGTTCACCCGGCCCGACGTCGCCGGTGATCGTCGAACCGGCTGCGATGTAGGCGCCGTCGGCCACCTCGACTGGTGCAGCAAGTACCGAGTTGCTGCCGACGAAGGAGTACGCCCCGACCGTGCTGGTCGATTTGTGTACACCGTCGTAGTTCGCGAAGATCACGCCCGCCCCGATGTTCGCGCCCTCCCCGATCACAGCATCGCCGAGGTAGCTGAGGTGCGGAGCCTTGGCTCCGCGTCCTATGCGAGCGTTCTTCGCCTCCACGAAAGTGCCGATCTTGCCGCCCGCGCCCAGTGTGGTACCTGGCCGCAGATGAGCGTACGGCCCGACGTTGGCGCCGGGACCGATCACGCTGAGTGAGGCGTGGGTACGCGTCACCACCGCGTCCTCCCCCACTTCCACGTCGATCAAGGTCGTTTCGGGACCGATCCGCGCTCCGGCCGCCACCGACGTAGCTCCCTCCAGGGACGTGCCCGGTAGCAAGACCACGTCCGGTGCTAGATCAACCGAGGCGTGGACCCACGTTGATGCTGGATCCACGACGGTCACTCCTTCGCGCATCCAGCGCTGCAGGATTCGCCTGTTGAGCTCTGCGTTCATCTGCGAGAGCTGGACGCGATCGTTGACTCCCTCGGTTTGCCACAGGTCGTCGATCAAATACGCAACAATTGTTTTGCCCGCCTCGCGCACCACGCTCAGCACGTCAGTGAGGTACAGCTCCCCCTGATCATTGGACGGTGCGAGCTCGGTCAGTGCGGACCGCAATATCGCTGCATCGAAAACGTAAATGCCGGAGTTGATCTCTATGATCTCCAGCTGGGCGTCGTCGGCGTCCCGATGCTCGACAATGCCGGTGACCATGCCCTCGGAGTCGCGCAAAATCCGCCCGTATCCGGTTGGGTCGGGTACCTCCGCGGTCAACACGGTGACGGCAGCCTGCTTGATGCGGTGCTCATCGAGCAACGCAGCGAGTGTCTCGCCGGTGAGCATCGGAACATCCCCCATGGTGACGATCACGTCGCCGGTGAGATCGGCAAGCTGGCCGAGCGCGGATTGGACCGCATGGCCGGTACCCAGTTGCTGCTCCTGGACTGCGATCAACACGTGCGGCGCGATCTCAGCGAGATGGGCTTCCACCTGATCACGGAGGTGACCAACCACCACCACGATGTGCTCGGGCTGGACCGTCGTCGCGGCCGTCACCGCGTAGCTCAACATGGAATGACCGGCAATCTCATGCAGCAACTTGGAACGCGAAGACTTCATCCGCTTCCCCTCGCCGGCCGCCAGGATGACGACAGCCGCGACCGGGCTCGGAGCTTGGTCGGAGTGGACAGACAACAGCTGGCTCCTTACTAGCTGAGTGACGCTCCGCTCCCCGGGTAGGAGTCGAACCTACGTCGCTAGTCCTGATTCAAAGTCAGGCGGGCCCTGCCGACAGACCAACCGGGGAATGTGGGGCCCGGCCAATCCTCGCATCCGGAGCGCGCTTGCGGGCTGCCCGCTTCGAATCGAGGTAGCTTCACCCCACGTGACCGACCCTTAGATCGGCCAGAGCCAAGCGTACGCATCGCCCTACCAGGCTTCATCCCGGCTCACGCGTCCCAGTCGCGGTCCGCATTTTGCTATCGGTAGCCATCCTTGCGTACAGTAGTGCCTATATCTTCTAAATCGATACAGAAACGGCGAATGACCACCTCAGCTCCTGTGACAAACCGGCTCTCCACCCGGCTCGCCGCGATCGCGGTGACGTTGCTGTTTGTCGTCAACGGCATAGTGATTGGCGGCTTCGGCGGCTCGCTCCCATCACTGCGTGACAAGCTCGGCCTGGATGCCACGCAGATTGCGATCATGCTCTTCTGTGGTGGCATCGCGGCCATCCTTTCGATGCAAATCGGCGGCCGAGTCGCGGACGCGATCGGTGCTCGTGAAGTCAGCCTGGCGGCCCTGCCCCTCCTGATCCTTGGAATGATCACGATCGGACTCGCTCCGGCCTACCCGATTGCGATCCTCGGCGGCATTGTGATTGGGCTTGGCAATGGGGCCATGGATGTTGCGATGAACGCGATCGGTGTCCAAGTTGAGGCGGCACGGCAACGGCCGATCATGAGCTCCTTCCACGCCTTCTGGTCAATCGGCACCTTCATTGGCTCAGGAGCCATTCTGGTGCTCGCCACCGTGCTGGGGCTAAGGGGTGGTGAGATCGTCACGCCGCTGGCCATCTCAATCGCGGCGATATCACTCGTCGCCTCCGGCATACTGCTCAAGATCACGCCCGAGGCCGCGGTGGTGCATCACACCGTCGACGGGGTGCGGACTCGGATTCCTGCGGTTGCCTGGATTTTGGGTGTCATGGCCCTGGCGTTCGGGCTCTCGGAGGGCACGGCCACGGACTGGTCGTCGCTCCATGTCACCGATGTCGCCGGTGTCGACCCAACCACTGGAGCGCTTGGCCTAATCGCCGTGAGCGCCTTCATGGTTGTGATCCGGCTGCTGGGCGACAGATTGGTTGTCCGATTTGGGAGGAGAGCGGTCGTACGCTTCGGTGGAGTCTGCGCTTCGCTCGGTTATCTGATGGTCACGCTGGTGAGCAGCCTGCCGCTCCTGGTGGTCGGCTGGGCTTTGGTTGGCTTCGGCGTCGGCATGATTGCACCGCAGGTCTATGCCGTGGCCGGGCACATCGGCGGCGGCCGCGTGCTTGCAGTTGTCGTGACATTCGGCTACGCCGCGTTCTTGATAGGCCCAGCCGTGGTCGGCTTCCTGGTGAACCAGCTTGGGATCCAGCACGCGATGGTGGTGCCAGCGGTGCTCTGTGCCGGCATCATCGGGCTGGCATTCACCATGCCGCGCGACGACGCAGGGCTGGCCCAGCACTAGAGATCGCAGCAGCGCCGCCCGATCACCGCATTCGTCTACGGATGGACGGTGTCGAGGAGGATTCTCGCCAGCTCTCTGGGCTGGGAGAACATCGGCCAGTGGCCGGTGTCCATCATGACCAGCCGCCAGCGCTCACTGCTCAGCAGCTTGGCCACGGTGGCGCCCGGCTCGGGGGAGTCCAGTAGGCATTTGATGTAAGTCACGGGGAGTTCCCCAATCGAGCGTTCCATGACGGCGGGCTCGGTCAGTGTGGCGCCTGGATGTGGCGTGGAGCCGTCCACGATCCGTGCTATCAGTTCGTCGGTGAGACCTTGGCCGTCATAGTCAGCGGCGTTCAGCGGCTGCCAAAAGCCCCCGTTCTCGCCGATCGATGCCTCGAGCGCGGCCGGGCCTTCGTGCCAACGCGACGCAAAGGACTCACCGTCGATCGGAACGTTGGAGTCGACGAAGACTACGCGGCTCAGCCGATCGCCGATTCGCTCGCCGGCTTGTCCCACCGGGATGCCTGAGTAACTGTGTCCAACCAGAACGACATCGCGCAGATCATGGCTTTCAATCTCGTCAACAATGTCCCGGACGTGGGTCTGTTGGCCGGCCGGCACGCCTTGCTTCTCGGCCAGTCCGGACAAGGTCAACGGGTGGGCGCCATGGCCGGCCGAACGCAACTCCAGCACAACCTTGTCCCACGCCCATGCACCGAGCCACGCGCCTGGAACCAGTACGAATTCCGCCATGGGGCAAGCTAGCGCAACCTCCTTCTCAGGTTCATCGCAAGGTCGACTCGAGGCTCCGTTGAATCTCGACGTAAGGACTCTTCACCATCTCTTGAGCTGCTCGCTCATCGCGCTCCGAAATCCGCGCGATTTCCGACGCTCGCGGCCATCTAGACTCCGGGTGTGACCGGCCAGCCAACCCGAGACGAGGTCGACACCATCGTTGAGGCTTGGCGTCGTGAACGTCCGGACTTGGACGTTGCTCCGATGGAGGTGCTTTCGCGCATTAGCCGGCTGGCCCGCCACCTGGACCGCGTCCGAGGGAACGCGTTCAGCGCGCACGATCTGGAATCCTGGGAGTTCGACGTGCTAGCGGCGCTGCGTCGCTCGGGTCTGCCGTACCGGCTTTCGCCTGGGCAACTCTTGCGGGAAACCCTGGTCACCTCTGGAACGATGACCAATCGCATTGACCGGCTTGCCGCGCGCGGGCTTGTGGCCAGGCAGGATCACCCCGACGACCGACGCGGTGTGCTGGTTCAGCTGACCGAGGCCGGCCGGGATGCAGTGGACGCAGCGTTGGCCGAGCTGCTGGCCGCTGAGCACGGAATCCTCGCCGCGTTGGACCCCTCGGAGCATGATCAACTCACTCGTAGCCTGCGGCTTTTGCTCACCCGGTATGGCATCGATCGCTGACTGTCTCAGCGGCCCGTTCAGTTGATCACCCGGGCTCCCGTGACGGGACCTGTTGCACGCCGGACTGCCCGACACAGCCCTTCTGCACTAAGTGATACAGAGAGATCCACCGCAGCGGATTCGTCGTCCACCAGGAAGGCACATGTGGGACCTGATCCAGACACCAGAGCCCCCAGAGCACCGTATTCGAGGCCGGCTTGCAGCACCATGCGCAATCTCGGCTGCAGATCCAGCGCAGCAGGTTCGAGATCATTGGTGAGCGCACGGGCCAGTAGCTTGGGATCCCCGCTGCGTAGGGCATTCATCAGATCGGCGGGCACTGTGGGTGGCGCTGCGCGCGGTCTCAGCTCGTCGAACCGCCGATAGACCGCCGCCGTCGACAGACCGTGGTAACCGAAGGCCAGCACCCAGTGGTACGTGCCCCGGGCAAGCGCCGGCGCCACATCCTCGCCCCGGCCGCTCCCCACGGCCGTGCCACCCAGCAGCGCGAAAGGAACATCGCTGCCCACCTCAGCCGCCAGTGTCTTGAGCGCGTCCGGTGAAACCTCGAGGTTCCACAGAACCGCGCACGCCAGCAGTGCGGCCGCACCATTAGCGGACCCACCGGCCAACCCGCCGGCCACCGGAATTGCCTTCTTGATCGACAAGCTTGCGCCCAGGGAATCGTGCGGTCCATGCCTTCGGGCAAGCAGCTTGGCGGCGCGTACGGCGAGGTTGGAGTCATCCAGCGGTACCAGATCCGCGCCTTCGCCACTGACTACCACCTCGAACTCATCCGGATCAGCCCATGCCGCGTGCACCTCGTCATAAACCGAAACCGCCTGATACACCGTGGCCAGCGGATGGTACCCATCGGCGCGACGAGCGCCCACTTTGAGCGCAAGGTTGATCTTGGCCGGCACTCGCACGCGTACGCCAGCAGCAACCCGCGGCGGAGATGTGGCCATGCTGCGAGGTTAGCTATGCCTGGAAGATTTGCTCCGCGATACGAGTGAAGTCAGCCACATCCAACGTCTCACCACGGGCTTTGGGATCCACTCCGGCTGCAACGACCGCGGCACCGGCGGCCGCGGACGACCCCGCCAGCCCGGCCAAGGCTGAGCGCAGCATCTTGCGCCGCTGTGCGAACGCCGCATCGACGACTGCGAACACCTGGTCACGAGTCGCGGTGGTCACTGGCCGCGCGCGACGGTTGATGGCCACCAGGCCAGACTCGACGTTGGGTACCGGCCAGAAGACTGTTGGCGACACGGTCCCTGCCTCGCTGGCTGCGCCGTACCATGCCACCTTGACCGACGGCACGCCGTAGGTCTTTGATCCTGGCTGGGCGGCGAGCCGGTCAGCCACCTCGGCCTGCACCATGACCAGGCCGTGGCTCCAACTGTCGAAAGTCGCAAGCAGATGCAACAACACCGGCACTGCGACGTTGTACGGAAGGTTGGCTACGACGGCTGTCGGCGGTTCCGGCACGGAATCGACCCGCAGCGCATCGGCGTTGATCACCGTCAGCGCGGTCGCCCGCTCCGGCAGCCGAGCGCCCACGGTATGTGGCAGCTGGGCGGCCAGCACGTCATCGATCTCGATCGCGATCACGCGACGGGCAACCTGCAGCAGGCCGAGGGTCAGCGAGCCCAGCCCTGGCCCCACCTCGAGGATCACATCGTTGTCGGCTACCTGTGCTGTGGCAACGATTCTTCGTACGGTATTGGCATCGGTGACGAAGTTCTGCCCCAGCTGCTTGCTCGGCCGCAGCCTCAAGCGGCCCGCCAGCTGACGTATCGCCGTGGGATCGAGCAGGCCCTTGGCTACCGTGCTAACGCAAACCCAGCTTCGATGAGCACGCCGGCCAGGCACCCCAGCCTGCGTCCGCCTGCAGCTTCTTTGCAATCGCGATCTGCTCTTCGCGACTCGCCTCGTGCGGCATGCCGGAGCCGCCATACGCGCGCCAGGTGCTGAGGCTGAATTGCAGACCACCGTAGTAGCCATTGCCGGTGTTGATCGACCAGTTGCCGCCAGACTCACATTCCGCAAGCTTGTCCCAAACACTGCCCGACGGGGTGCTCGAAGTGCTCGAGCTCGAACCAGAGCTGCTTTCGGTAGTGGTTTTGGTGCCGACCAGGATGACCTCAGTCACAGGCTTCTTGATCAACTTCGATTTGATCTTGGTTCGGCTGACGACCTCCCCGTTGTGCCAGACCAGCCGATAGGTCACTGCACGGACGCCTCTGACCCCAGGAGTGTCAACCTTGGTGACGCCCTTCTTCAAGGTGCTGGTCTTTTTGCGCGTGGTGTCGAAGCCCACCTTGACCTTCTTGGTCTTGGACTTGATGTCCACGCGGGTAAAGGTGAACTTCGAGCCGTTCACGAGGCGGGCGTTCGGGCTGGCACTCAACTTGTCGTCACGGTCCACGGTGATCTTGGCTGCAGCAAGGGCATCGGCCAGCGTTTGACCGGTGGTTGTGACCGTGCGCTTCTTGCCGGCATCGATGATGATCACCGTCTTCTCCGTGGCGATGATGATGGCCAGGCCTTGCCGCCCGATGGTTGAGCTGCGGCTCGTTGATAGCTGCGCGCCGGCGAGGTCGACAGCGAGAGCACTGAGCGCCTCATCGACCGTAATTGCAGTGGTCCAGATGGTCTGCTGTGCACCGTCGATGGTGAAGGTAACCTGCCGCCCGAACTTAACGGCGACCCGGGTTCCCTCTCCGACTTTTGCATCCAGGTTCGGGGCCACCACGTCATGACTGGTGACCTCGATTCCCTTGCTCTTCAGCAGGGCACCCACGGTGTCGGCGCTGGTCCTGACCTGGCTGATCTGCCCGTCAATCGACAATGTCACAGATTTGTTGAGGTTCGCGTAGCCGAAGGTTGCTCCAGCCAAGGCGAGCGTGGCCGCTCCAGCGGCAACCACAGGGATGATCTTCCGCACAGCATTCCCCCGAGATGGTCTGGTCGGTGATCTGGACCTGGTGTTCTTGCAGGCTGTCAGCCCGAAGTGTCACAAAATTATAACGGAACCACCGCCGTTACGTCGAAATCTGAGGCCCGAAACGCCACCGGGCCTACCAAGTGCCGTGGTGAATGACCTCTGACGGGCCTTTCCGTGCACGGCGGGTTGGCGATCCGGTGGCGGGCGCTGGAGCCGGGTAGCCGACACTGATCACACCGACGCTCAGCTGATCAGCCGGCACGCCGAAAGCCCCACGTACGGCCCCGATCCGCTCGACGGGGATGCCAAAAAAGCAGGCGCCGAGATCGTTGTCGGTCGCCGACAGCAGTGCGGCCATGGACGCCATTCCCGCGTCGACAAACCAATACGGTGCCGACCAGCGCCCCGGATCACGGTCGGCCCAGCCTTTGTCAGGCTCTGCGTAGCGATCGAGGTAGGCCTCCTCGCTGGTCCAGACGGCGAGCAGGACGGGTGCGGTGCGCACACCGCGAAGCCAGGCAGTGTCCGCTGCGGCGACGACCTGCCAGAAAGTCTCCCGTTCAGTGGCCGAGCTCAGTACCAGGAGCGAGACGCCCTGCGTGAACCCCGCGGACGGTGCGCGCAGCGCCGCACCGAGGATGGCATCAATCGCGGCGGCCGGCACAGACCGAGCTGCGTCGTAGGAGCGGATCATGCGGCGCCGGCGCAGCACTTCTGCGAATTGCATCGGTTACCAGCTCCCGCCGAAGGCGGCGTCGGCATTGTCGTTGAGCGCCTGGCACATGCGCTCTAACTCGATCCCGAGTGTGGCGGCAAGGAAGCGGGCCGTGAGTGGGATCAGGTAAGACGCGTTCGGCTTTCCGCGAAGCGGCATCGGGGTGAGGTAGGGCGCATCGGTCTCCACGAGGACTCGATCCAAAGGCGCCAAGGCCAATGCGGCGCGCAGTCGATCGTTGGCCTGGAACGTGACAGTGCCAGCAAAGGAAAGGTAAGCGCCGCGGTTCAGGCAGGCCCGGGCGAACTGATCATCGCCGGAGAAGCAATGCATCACCACCCGCGCCGGCCAGCGCTCGGCATCAAGCACGTCAAGAATGTCGTCGTGAGCGTCGCGATCATGGACAACGAGGGTTTTATCGAAGGCATGCGCGAAGGCGATGTGCGCCGCGAATGCGTCCCGCTGCACGGCGCGGCCTGCAGCATCAGGTGTTCTGAAATAGTCCAGCCCGGTCTCGCCAACTGCCCTGACGCGCGGGTGGGGGGCCAACCCCTCCACTAGCTCAAGGCCTGACACCAGGTCCGGGCCCATTCGGGCTGCATCGTTCGGGTGGATTGCGACCCCGGCGATAACTGATGGCCAACGCTCGGCAGCCTGGACGGCCCAGCGGCAGCCTTCGGGATCACATCCGATTTGCACGATTCTCGTGACGCCGACCTCAGCGGCAAAGCGAACCGCATCTTCGGGTTCCAAGCCGGATTTGGCCTGCGTGGAGTCAAGATGGCAATGCGAGTCCACCACTGGTGCCGGTAGCGGGTCAGGAAGGTCAGGCAGCTCCACGCGCCAACTGTTGCATCCCCTGGTCTTGCATCATTACTGGGGCATTTCGCCCTCACGAGCCGCCGAGCCGTGCCGTGGATGTTGCATTTTCAGGGCGACCTCGTAGACAGCGTTCTTTGCTACCCCATGCTGCCGGGCGATCTGCGCCGCTGCTGCCCTCAGCTTCATCCCGCCAGCCGCCAGGCCGAGCGCCTCCTCAGCTGCCCCCTGGAGATCCGCAGTTGGCGTGGTCGCGCCGCCGACGACCAGGGTTACCTCTCCTCGCACATCGGAGGCTGCCCACTCCGCCAGCTCCTGCAGCGAACCGCGGCGGACTTCCTCATAAGTCTTGGTGAGCTCACGGCAGACCGCACCGCGGCGATCGGCTCCAAAGGCAATTGCCATCGCTGACAGCGTTGCCGCGGCCCGATGGGGAGCTTCGAAGAAGATCATCGTGCGGGGCTCCGTCGCCAGCTGGCCAAGCCGCCGCGCACGCTCGGCTGCCTTGCGCGGCAGAAAGCCTTCAAAACAGAAGCGATGAACGGGAAGGCCGGAGATGGCTAATGCGGTAAGCACTGCAGAGGGACCAGGCACCGCGGTGACCCGGTACCCGCGCTCCACGGCGGCTGCGACAAGGCGATAACCCGGGTCAGACACCAACGGCATCCCTGAGTCGCTGACGACGACGACTCGAGCTCCCTCCCCCAGTATGCGTATCAGCTCATCTGTACGCCGCTTCTCGTTACCCTCGAAGTACGACATGATCCGCGCGCCCGTCTCGACTCCCAGCCCTTCGAGCAGCCGCCGCAAACGGCGCGTGTCCTCAGCCGCAATCACATCGGCGCTGGTCAGCTCAGCCACCAGACGCGGCGAAGCGTCTGCAACGTCACCAATCGGCGTCGCAGCGAGCACAACTACCCCAGCCAAGCCCTGCTGCGCCACTGCGTCAGCCTTGCAGACCATGTTGTCGACAAGGAAGGCCGGTGACGCCGACCGATCGATTGGTCCACCTACGATGGGCGAGTGACGCGCCAGGTCCTGGAGGCTGATGCGGGGTTGGTCGGACCAGCCGCTGTCACTCGAGGCTCGCCATCGCCGCGGGTTCTTCCGGAACGACCGATCAACCCGCCGACCACCATCGAGCGCTTGCAGGTCGCGATGCCGAACGACCGCGTGAGCGGCTGGATGGTGACCTTGATCATCGGCGCGATTGCCTTCGTGATCCGTTTCGTCAATCTCGGCTATCCGAACAAGCTCGTCTTCGACGAGACCTACTACGCCAAGGACGCCTATTCGCTGCTGAAGTTCGGCTACGAACGCAGCTGGCCGAGCGACGCCAATTCCAAGATCATCGCCGGTGACGTAGACGTCATGCAGCAGACGGCGGCATTCGTCGTGCATCCTCACCTCGGCAAGTGGTTGATCGCGGCCGGCGAACACCTGTTTGGGATGAACTCGTTTGGCTGGCGGTTTGCCTCCCTGGTTTTCGGGACGCTGCTGATCATGGTCACCATCAGGCTGGTTCGCAGGGTCTCCAAGTCGACCCTGATCGGTGGCCTCGCGGGAATCCTGCTCACCTTCGACGGCCTCGAATTCGTGATGTCGCGTACCGCGCTGCTCGACATCTTTCCCGCGTTCTTTGTGGTGGCCGGCGTCGCCTGCCTCGTAGCTGATCGCGAATGGTTCCGAAACCGGCTGGCTCGCTATCTCGAGCTGCGCGAGATCCCCGATCTCGGCGGTGAGTTCGGCCCCGCCCTGGCCGTGCGGCCGTGGCGAATCGCCGCTGGGGTTTGCTTCGGTCTTGCCCTCGGCAGCAAGTGGAACGCGCTGTACCCACTCGCCGCGTTTGCATTGCTCTCACTGGCGTGGGACCTGGGAGCGCGCAGCCTGGCGGGTGCTGGAGGACGGGCGAAGCAGGCGATCCTGCGCGATGGCGTTCCCGCCTTCTTTTCCCTGGTAGTGCTCAGCTTGGTGGTGTATGTCGGCACCTGGGCCGGCTGGTTGCTGACCAGCGGCGGCTACGACCGCAATTGGGGCGCCCAGAACCTGGAACACCCGACGGTGAGGTTGCTCGGCGAGCCGCTTGCCTCGCTGCTGCATTACCAGTACGACATCTGGAACTTCCACACCGGCGACTTCATCAATCAAGCCCAGCACACTTACCGGGCCGACCCCGCTGGCTGGCTGATCGTTGCTCGACCAATCGGAATCGACGCTGTGAACGGGATCAAGCCAGGAACCGACGGCTGCCTTGGACCCGACAACTGCATTCGAGTGATCAGTGGTGTGGGGACGCCTGCTTTGTGGTGGGTTGCAGTGTTCGCGCTGGTAGCTGCGGCAATCTTGTGGGTGGGAGGCCGGGACTGGCGTTTCGGCGTTGCGGTCGTCGGTGTGCTGAGCAGCTGGTTGCCATGGTTTGCGTTTCAATCGCGTCCGCTGTTCTTCTTTTACGCGATCTCGATCATCCCGTTTTCAGTGATGGCCATAGCACTGTGTGCTGGATGGATTCTCGGCGACCCGCGTGCAGGCGACCGCCGCATGGTTGGCGCCATCATCATCGGGGCATTCCTCGCCCTAGTGGCCGCCAATTTTGCCTACATATATCCGATCCTTACAGATGAACTATTGGCCTATCCAAAGTGGCTGTCGCGCATGTGGTTCCGGACCTGGATCTAAATGAACTCCTCACTCGACCATGATCATCGTGGCTAGACTGAGGAGATCTCTACTGTGATCGCCGGACCTCCGGCGGCGAAAGGCCCATTCCCCTAATGTTGTGGTGGCTTCGCACCACGGGGTCGACTCGCCACCGCGCGTCGCGGGGGTGATGGGTGAAGGAGAGTCGATGGACCAGCCGCGTGATCAGATGCGGTTCTCAATCATCGTCCCGGCGTACAACGAAGCGGCCTACCTGGGCCGCGCGCTGGACTCGTTGCTGCACCAGGATTACAACGGCAGATACGAAGTCATCGTCGTCGACAACAACTGCACCGACGGCACAGCGGCCATCGCCGCCCAGTACGGCGTACCGGTCGTCAAGGAACCTCAGCAGGGAGTCTGCGCGGCACGACAGCGAGGAGTTGATTGCACCAGGGGCGAGATCATCATCTCCACCGATGCCGACACCACCCAACCGCCCGACTGGCTGCGTACCATCGACGCTCGCTTCGCCGAGTCAGAGAGGGTCGTCGCGGTTGCGGGTCCTTGCCGCTATAAAGATCCCTCCTGGTGGGCCAAGGCGTTTCCGGTACTGCTCTTCGGGTTGGTAGCCAAGGTCTACGCGCTGACCGGATTTGTGTTCTATGTCAGCGCGACCAACATCGCCGTGCGACGCACCGCATTCCCGGGCTATGACCTCAGACTCACCCAGGGCGGCGACGAGCTCGACCTGGTGCGGCGGCTACGGCGGCGGGGTCATGTGAGCTGGGATCGACAGAACGTCGTGACCACCTCGGCGCGTCGACTGCAGCGTGGCCTGCTCTACAACATCTTCATCAGCTTCCTGGTGTACTACCTGCTCGCGTATTGGTTCAACCGGCTGTCGCAGCGGCAGACCTTCGGGATGGCACCGGCGTTCCGGCAAGAGCACCGGCGCCCCTTCCCGTTGTTGTGGGTGCGTCGGCGTGTGGTGCTGGGGATCTTGGTCGTTGGACTCACCTCGCTTGGGTTCGCCACAGGCGCCGGCGACGCGGCGGTGGACGGCCTGGCCCATCTCTGGAAGGGTCCGTGAGCCGACTGGGAGCAGCGGCTGGGGTCACGGCGATTGGCGTTTCCGCGCTTGGGGCGGCGGTGTACTTCGCTGCTTTTCGGCCCCGATCGCAGGTCTTCGGCTCATTCCCGTACGCAGCACAGACGGCGGAGAAAGTCGTCGCCCTCAGCTTCGATGACGGACCTAACGAGCCCTACACCTCGCGGCTGCTCGACACGCTGGATAAGTACAACGTCAAGGCGACGTTCTTTCAGGTCGGGCGCTGTGCGCAACGCTTTCCCTCCAGCACCCGGCGGGTGGTGCAGAGCGGCCACGTGCTAGGCAACCACAGCTACAGTCACTCCTTCACCAGCTATCTCATGCAGCCGCGTCAGGAGATCGAGATCAGCCTCTCCCAGGAAGTGTTCTATTCGATCACTGGCTTAACGCCTGCGCTCTATCGCCCGCCCTGGCTTTGCCACTGGCCGTGGGTGCTGAGCAGTCTGCGGCAGCACGAACTTCAGGTGGTCTCGGGTACCTTCGCCCATCCTTTGGAGATCATTCAGCCTGCAGCCTCCAAGCTGACCGAGTCGGCCGCCAGACTCACCCGCCCGGGGACGATCTTGATCTTCCACGACGGCCAGGAAGCGCGGGGCGGTGCACGAGAACAGACGGTGGCGGCCATTGGCCCGCTGATCGATCGGCTACAAGATCGTGGTTATCGTTTCACCACGGTCGACCAGTTGCTCGGAATCAGCGCTTACGCATCCTGAGTCAACTTGCTCCCGCCGGCGTCTGGGGATCGCGGAACCCAATCGGGGTTGCGGCCATACGCGATGAGCAGGTCGGCTTGCGGACTACCGCCCGGGGCAGAGTCTGGTCTTGCAGCTATCGCGCCCGAGGAGCGCATAATCTCCTCGCGGTTGCGGAACCACGCCGCCACCTCCGCGACAAGCTCGGAGTCGAGGTCACGGTTCTGGCCGGTGGCGACGGCCAGATCCCAACCGTGAATAAGGTGGTCTGCAGCCAACTGGCTGATGTACTCACCGATGTCCTCTTCGCCGTAGGAAAGGTGCACTCGACCGCCTGCAGGCAACCTCTCGGCGACCGCAGTCAGAGCCTCCGCGGCAGCCGCGATCGCTGAGGCCTTCGGGTCTTTTCCCAGCAGATCGCCGTCAAACGCATCTCCGACTTCGGCAATGGCCTTGCCATCCACCAATGGCTTGGTCCAGCGATCTTCCCCGACGACATGATTGACAAGCGCACGCACGTTCCAATCGGTGCACGGCGTGGGCCTGGACCAGTCGTCAGACAGGTTCGACACGGTGTCCTTCCAGAATTCAACGCTGCGGCGGTACGTGTTCTCCAGCGCCATTGCCTACCCCCAGAATTCGATTGCTCCATTTCAGCGTCCCCGTTCGCCGGTGATACGTCCAGCCCAGTCCTTGAGTACGAAGAAGCCAGTCGCCAGGCTCTTGCCGATGTCGCAAAGTCCGTCGTTCGACCACAATGAGTTCATGGCGATCCGGCGCAGCCGGGAGCGGCGGCCCTCAGTGACGGACATAGTGGACGGGGTGCTATTCGCCTTCGCCGGTTTGGCAACGATCTGGCTGGCCTACCTTGTGTTCCGAGCGAGCATCCGGCCTGGCTGGCCAATGCTGTTGTTGATCGTGTTCTGGGTGCTCCTGACCTATCTGTTGCTGCCCAGGCTGCATCGCATTCTGACCCGGCTTTACGTCCCTGGCTACTTCATTGGCCGTGCCCGGACCAGCGACGGCCTGCTCGGGGACCCGGTCAACCTCGCGTTGCGCGGTCATGAGCCGCAGGTTCATGCCGCGATGACGCGAGCCGGCTGGATTCGCGCCGACGATCTGAGTCTGACCAGCGGGCGGCGGATCTTGATGTCGACGCTGGGCCGGCGTAGCTATGCCGAGGCGCCGGTGAGCCCGCTGCATCTATTCGATCGCCAGCAAGATTTCGCCTATCAACAGGAGGTTTCCGGCAGCCCGTCCAAACGGCATCACGTACGGTTCTGGCGTTGTCCTGAGGACTGGATGCTACCCGGCGGCTACGCGGTCGACTGGCTTGCTGCCGGCACGTACGACAAGAGCGTCGGGCTTTCGTTGTTCACCCTGCAGGTGACTCACAAGATCGAAGAGAACACCGATATCGAGCGGGACTACATTGTCGAGACGGTGAGCGCGGCGTCACCGGAAGTTGAGGTGGAGGTGATCGAAAACTTCTCCACCGGTTACCACAGCCGCAACGGCGGAGGCGATCTGATCATTACCGACGGCCACCTGCCAATCATCGACGTGCGAGGGATCGAGGTGCCTGAGACCGCTGAGGTTGAACACACTGACAGTCGCGATAAGCGACCCGCGCAGATCGTCTTCGGGGCCGGGGTGGCGTTCTTCCGGGGATTGGCCTTCCTGCCAATCGCAGTGTTGCTGTTGCTGTTGCCCGCCCAGTACGTGCAGGGCGTGGATATCGAGGGCGGCCGTCCGGCCTTGATCGTCGCGGGCAGCGTGATCGCCTTGGTTGCATCGATCGATATCGGATTGGCGATTGCCGTTTTCGTCGGCCGCAATTGGGCCCGGATTGTCCTGATGCTGTCGTGCGTGCTGACCACCATCGTCGCGTTCACCGGCAATGCCAACGGATCCCAAGCTGTCACTCTGGCTACCAGCCTGCCAACCGTCGGCCTCAACATCATGGTCTTGCTCGCCTTGTCCAGCCATCGGGCTCGCCAGTACGCCACCAGGGGCCGGCACCTGCCCAAGCGCGTTGCTGGGCGGCCATACGCACCTGCCGCTATCTCAGCGTGAACCCACACCCTGGCGGTGCGACTTGGCTTAGACCAAGCAGCGACCGGGCGTGCGGGTCGATCCAGCCTTAACGCTCCTCCAGACCATGACAGGGTGAATTGACATCAGTTTTTCGCGCGAAGGCGAAGACAGTCTGACACCTTTGGTTGACGGCCCGTTCATCGGAGCGAACCGTTTGGATGTAGAGGTCTGAAAGTGGTCGCGTTTCTCCTGAGCTTTGTGTTGTTCATCGGTGTCTGCGGCTTTTTAGATACACGGCTGTTGTGGCCATCCCGGCCAGCCCGTCGACAAAAGTGATCGTCGGGCATTACGGCCTTGCCGCCGGTGCGAAATCGGTGGACCGTCGGGCGCCGCTGTGGTCCCTGATGCTAGCAACCCAGTGGCTAGATGTGGTGTTCATACCCTTGTTCCTGCTCGGCATTGAGACGATCGAGACGCTGCCTCAGGGTGGGTACGGCGACGTGGTGATTCATGCTGACTACACCTGATAGGGGCACTCGTCTTGTCGGCTGCATTTGGCGCCGTCGCCTGGTGGCGCTGGGATCGGCGGCTCGGCCTACTGCTCGGCGCTGTCGCGTTTTCACACTGGGTGCTCGATCTCATCGTGCACCGCGGAGATATGCCAATCCCTGCCGAGCAACGCCGGCACCCTTCCGCTGCTCGGTTTCGGGCTATGGGCGAAGCCTGTCGCGTCTGCAGACACCGGAGTCGGCCAACCTTGTGCTGCGGTTTCTACTGGAGCTGTGAGCGCTCGCGGCGCTGGCTTACTGGGGCGCGCCCCGATATCGCGACTGGGCTACTGGCCGACACGTCCGTCAATACGCTCGCGCAAGAGATCGGCGTGGCCGTTGTGGCGGGCGTACTCCTCGATCATGTGGACCAGAAGCTCCCGCAGAGAAATGGGTTCGCCCGCGCCGTCCTGTCCAATGAACCCGAGGTCGGTCTCACGGGCGAACTGCTCGGCGAAGGCAACCTCGTCACGCCATGCCGCCCACGCCTCATCGACGACCGCCCGATCGGGCACGGCGCCGTCGAAGTCACCATCTGGCTCGGCGTCTGACTGGTAACGATTGGGTACGTCCTGGCCCGCGAACCGCTGCCGGAACCACTTGCGTTCGACCTCGGCCAGGTGCCGCACCAGGCCGAGCAGTGACATCGTTGACGGCTCGACCGCACGGCGAGCGAGCTGATCGGCGTCCAGGCCCTCACACTTCAGCTGCAAAGTGAGGCGCTGACCACGCAGGAACTCGATCAACGTCGCCCGCTCATCGCCGAGCGAGGTGCCTCCCTCGCGCGGGTCGGATTCTGGATCGAGGAACCTGTCGGCACGATGCTGCGGCTTCGTCACGGCCCCATGGTTGCGGCGCGGCCGCACGACGGCAACCCAGTTCGACCACCCGAGCCGATGACTGCCCTGCGGCCGGCCGCATCCAGTCCGGATTATGCTACCGGACCTTGGGTTGGATCTCGACGGGCCAGTGCAGCTGGACTCCCATCGAGAGCAGCGTGCGCTGAAAGTCAGCGAGCAAGCGGGGAGTGCTGCGTACGGCCCGTGCGCCCACCCGATGGTTGAGGCAGTACGCGGCGAGGGCCCCAGCCGCCTCACCGACGTTCCATTCCACCGGATGGAGCCGATAGCAGCCATTGGTGATATGGGTGACCCCCAGGCATTTTCCTGCTGCCAGCAGGTTGTCCAGTCTTTGCGGGATTAATGCGCCCAGAGGGATCTGAAACGGATAGGTCGCGATGTCGAGGTACCCGCGTCCCGCCGTGCTCGGATGGAGGTCGATTCGGTACGAGCCGATGCCAACGGTGTCCGGGAATACTTCCGCCCGATCGGCACCCGGCCGAGCCTCCACTCCTACGTGGGTCTCCAACACAGTGAACTCGGCAGCGATTCGACGACTCTCCCGGACGTATGCGTTTGCCGCCAGACCGTCTTCGGTACCAAGGACCTCCCGGCACAGGCGCAGCCCGGGATACCCCGTGCCGCCGTCCGGGCGCGCTGCATCGGTCTGCAGCCAGCGCACAAAGCACAGCGACAACTCCCGCGCTTGCTCTAGCGAGATCCGCCGCTCCGCCTCGGGGACTCCGATCAGCGGCGTGAGCCAGTAGTCGACCTGAGGCCAGTTGAGGAGCGTCACATCTGAGACATCATCGGTGTAGTGGCCGCCGTAGCGGATCCGGCGGAATGTCCACAGGTCAGGCTCACCTGATTCTGAAAACAATGAGCGGCTCAACGGTCTGCCTGTCTCCGGCTCTTGGGTCGTCCAGCCCAGTTGAGGGCCCGGCCAGAAATCGGCGCGGTAGCTTCGCCAGAACTCATAACACTCCGGCTGGTCGATGGTGTGGTCTTCCCCCGGTCGCCACTCCAGCGCGGCGCACCAGGTGATCGCTTGCTGGTCCGTTGGATCCGCCGCCCCCGAGAGAGCGTGTGGCTCACCCGTCCGCGTGGCGGATTCCGCACCCACCACGAATTCACCGCCCGCGAGCGGCAGCAAGTCCCCTTCCTCTGTGGCGTCCAGAACATAGCTGGCCATGATCGTCAGTTGCTCGCCGGTCTGCAGGCTCTCGAAGCTCACTGCCGAGATCTGGTCGCCCTTCATGTCCGCGCGGACTGGCCGATGTCGCATCAGGCAATGGAGCAGACCTTGAGCTTGAGCCGGACGCAACAGGCCTTCAAGCACCTCACGAAAGACTTCAGGTTCGGCGCTCAGATTGGTCACCCAGGCCGCGCCGGGATTGAACAGGAGATCTCGCCGGGCGTTCTCGGTTAGGCGTCTGGTCTGCTTGTATCGCGCCCTAACGGCTTCCCGGAGCTGCCGGTATCTTGCCGTAATGCCCGTGGTCTCCACCCACGGATGCTCATCTGGTGGCACGGCTTGACTAGTGAGCTGGCCACCGACCCGGCTCCCGGCCTCGGTCAACACGACCTCACGACCCAGATCGCTCACCGCCAATGCCGCCGCCACACCGCCGCAGCCGCCTCCGACAACCAGCACATCGCAGGACAGTTCCATCGGCAATGGGGGTTTCTCGTCCAACATGATCAGCTAGTTCGCACTGACAGAGGTGCGAGGGGTACGAGTGCGGGCGAGGAGCGCCGTTCGGACCGCAATCTCCGCGTCGGGCGAGCTGCCGAACGCGTCCATCCCGAGTAGTGCAGCACCGACAACTGGGGGGTCGTCCACTACAAGAAGGTTGGCGCGTGGAGCATATGCAGCCAAGCGCCGCGACACCCCTTCCATCAATAAAGGGTGTCGCGCCGCAAGGACGCTGCCACCCAGCACCACATCTGCACGCTGATCCCGCAGCCTGAGTCGGTCGAGGGCGACCCGGGCCAGCAAGGAAACTTCCTCAGCCAGCCGCTCAACCACCGCCGTAGCAGGTCCGTCGCCTCCAGCGGCCACTCGCAGCAACACCGGTGCCAAATCATGGAGCCGATTGGGGGGCAGCTCACCGAAGTGCAGTGCCTCGGTTACCTCCACCACGGATGCCGTGCCGAAGTGTTCCATGATCGCTTCGCGCAGCGCGGTGGGTTGACCACGACCGTCCTCGGCCCGCACCGCAAGGAAAAGCGCCTCGGTCCCGAGCATCCCACCGCCGCCCCAGTCACCAGAGACGACACCGACCGATGGAAAGCGAACTATCCCGCCTTCAGCAGAGACGCCCACACAGTTGATGCCTGCGCCACAAACCACCGCGATGCGGTTGGCTGCATTCGTGCCGGCTCGGAGAAGCGCGAAGGTGTCATTGTCCAGGGAGACTTCCGCCGCCCAGCCGGCGCGTGAAGCCCGTTCGAGCAGCATCTCTACCTCCCTTGGGAAGTCGGCACCGGCCAGGTAGACCGCGGCGTGCTCAGCGAGCGTCCAGCGGGCGTCGATTCCAGCCTCGGCGGTTGCTTCGCCCACGACGCTGGTAAGCACATCGAATGCGGCGTCAATCCCAATGTTCTGGTGGTTAGAGCCCGGCCCACGCGCGTATCCGAGGAGCAAGCCCTCGGCAGAGACCAAGCAGACGTCGGTCTTGCTGTTGCCGCCGTCGATGGCGAGAACCGCAGCGGTCACGCCACCCACTGCAGGTGATCCCGATTGGCGGCAATCAGCATGTCGGTGAGCTTGTCGGCGAGGTCATGCTGGCCGATGAGTGGGTGGGCCAGCAATGCTCGGAAGACGCGTTCCCGCCCGCCGCGGATTGCAGCGTCGAGTGCCAGCTCTTCGTACGCCGAGACATGGGCAATGAGGCCGGCGAAGAGCGGATCAACGGGTGCCGCGTCCAGCGGGACGGAGCCCTGCCGGCCAACCCGTGCCGGAACCTCGACAACCGCATGATCGGCAAGGAAGGGCAATGTGCCGTCATTGCGGAGGTTGACCACCTGCACATCACCCCGATCGGTCAGCAAGGACACCATCAGAGCAACCGCGGCCTCGGAGTAATACGCACCGCCGCGCTGCTGAAGTAGTGCAGGCTTCTCATCGACCGCAAGGTCGGCGTAGATCTCTAACAACTGGCGCTCGATCTCAGCCACCTCCTCGGCCCGAGAAGGTTTCGCCCGCTGCTGCTCGACAACTTGATCATGTTCATAGAAATAGCGAAGGTAGTACGACGGCCACACCGCCAACCGGCGGAGCAGCTCCGCCGGAATGCCGGACCGCCCGGCCAATTCCTCCGCTGAGGTGGCAAGCAGCTCAGGTAAGCGATCCTGCCCATCGACCAGGACCTGTCGGGTCCAGGTCAGGTGGTTGAGCCCTACATGATCCAGCGTCACCCGGGCGGGCTCGATGCCGAGCAGGTTCGCAGCCGACCGTTGATTGCCGATCGCCACATTGCAGAGCCCGACTGCCCGATGATCATGATCGAGCAAGGCACGCGTGACAATGCCCACCGGATTCGTGAAATCGATGATCCAGGCGTCATTGGCGGCGAGCCGAGAGACTCGCTCGGCGATCTGCAAGATCACCGGCACCGTACGGAGTGCCTTCGCCAGCCCGCCAGCACCCGTGGTTTCCTGGCCGACGCAGCCACACTTCAAAGGCAGGCTTTCGTCGACCGCGCGTGCCGCCTGGCCGCCAACCCTTAGCTGCAGTAGAACCACTGCGGCATCACTCACTGCCCGATCAAGATCAGTCGTGAACGTGATCTGCCCGGGATAGCCGTACTTGGCGAAAATGCGCTGTGAGATCCCGGCGACGAGTGCAAGCCGCTTTTCTGCCGGGTCGACCAACACCAGCTCGTCAACACCGAAAAGATGCTTGAGCCGTGCGATCCCGTCGACCAGTTCGGGTGTGTATGTGGAGCCTCCGCCCACCACAGCGACCTTCATCAGTCAGTCAGTCCCTACCAGCGTCATCACGCGGGCCCAGCACTCTGCCGGGTGTCGACGCGACCACGTCCGAAGGCATCAACACGTCCCCAGCGGCCGGGGATATCAAGTAGTTCGAGGCGGCCAGTGCTCATCGGCAGCGCGGCATCCACGACCAGGTTGTCGCCCACTGGTTCCAGACCGAGCATCGTGCGGAGCAACAGCAATGGTGTTCCGGTCGACCACGCTTGCGGGCTGCACGCGGTGGGGTATTGCACCGGGTACTTCGTCATGGCCCGCGGGTACCCACCGAAGGCTTCCGGGAGCCGCCCGTCGAAGAACTGGGCAGCCTCCAGAATCCCAGCAGCGACGATGGCCGCCTCATCTTTGAATCCGTAGCGGCGGAGACCCCAGGCAATAAAGGAATTATCGAATGGCCAAACCGTCCCCACGTGGTAGCCGATGGGGTTGTAGCGGCCTTCGCCCACTGCCATTGTGCGGATGCCCCAACCGGAAAACAGGCGTTCTCCCAGCAGGTGGCGTACCACGATTTCGGCTTTCGCGTCCTCGACGATGCCGCTCCAGAGCAGGTGCCCATTGTTCGAGGTAAGTGAGTCGACCTGTCTGCCGTCCGCGTCGAGTGCGAGCGCGAAGAACTCGCCCTCTTCCACCCAAAAGTCCCGGTTGAACCGGCGCTTCAGGTCCGCTGCCTCCAGCTCTAGCCTGTCGGCGAACGCCGAGTCGTCCCAGGCAAGACGCGCCAGACGCGCGCCACGCATTTTGGCGTCGTAGGCATAGCCCTGTAGCTCACAGGTTGCACGTGGGAATCCGGGGAGCTGACCGTTGTGGTACGCGATCGAGTCCCAGGAGTCTTTCCAACATTGGTTCTCGAGCCCGGTCTCCTCGTTACGGCGCTGGTAGGACACGTAACCGTTGCCCTGGAGGTTGGCGTACTCGTCAATCCAGTTCAGCGCAGCTCGGGCCTCAAATTCCAGCTCGCGGACGAGGTGGACATCACCGGTCCACCGTTCGTACTCGTCAAGGAGCACAACGTAGAGGGCCGTCGCGTCGGCACAGCCGTAGTACGGCGAGTGCGGGCGCTCCTCGAAGGCGGTCATCTCCCCGTAGCGCATCTCGTGGAGAATCCGCCCCGGGTCCTCGTCGCGGAAGTCGTCGATGCGAGTGCCCTGGCGCAATCCGAGCTCTCGCAGCGTCGTTGCCGCAAGCTCCTGGGTGAATGGCAACACCTGCAGGCTGGTGAAGATGCTGTCTCGACCGAACATTGTCATGAACCAGGGCAGGCCCGCGGCCGGAAGGCTACGGCCACCTGCGGTAACCGGAGAGAAGCGCAACGCGGCGAGGTCGACCAGGCTGCGTCGGTAGCTGGTCCGGAGGGGCTCCCACTCGCATTCCAGACGGGGCGCTTCGTCGAGCCAGAATTGCAGATCCTGCGCCATGTCGCTGAGGGGCCGTCGCGCGTGCCAGGCAAATATTGAAGCTTCCTTGTCCTGGCCTGAGCTTGGTACGGATATGGCGACATCGAGGTCGGTTCGCCAGCTACTGTGCGGTTCGACTCGGATGTGGAACGTGAGCCCCTCCTCATCTATCTGGCACGGCTCAGAAGAGGAAATGTCGGTTGCTCGAGCGAAAGTCTCGCGCTCATAGCTGAGGGTGAGCCGCCCATCCTCGATCTTCGTGGAGTACGTCCCCTTCTTCTTAAGCGCGTCCTTGACTTCGAAGAGGTCGGCGAAGTCGCAAGCAGCCTCGATCCGGACCGTGAGGTCGATCTCCTCGTCTGCGTGATTGAGGATGGATAGCTCCTCGGAGAAGCCGTTGCCTACCGAGCGCCGGCGAATGACTGATTGCTTGGAGTCGACGTAGACGGTTCCTGTTCCCGGGACGAGGAAGAACCGGGCCTCGAAGTACTGAAGATCATCGGTGGACAACGCTGTCAGGCGTTGGTTGTTGATCGTGAGGACCCAGCGCGACAAGAAACGTGTGTCGAATGAGAACAGACCCGTGGGGTCGGTAGCTGAGGCTTCAATGTCGCCGCGATCGTCGGACACCACGAAGGTGTTTCCTTTGAGGATCCGCACTTGATCAGTGGTCATTGCGAGCCCCTCGCTGCCCCTTGCGTCTGCCGCAGACCAGGTGGTCCTGGAAAGATCCTCTGGATCGCAAACAACAATTCGATGTCACCCGAGCAAACGATGGTCCCCCGGAGAACCGCGGCCAGTGCGTTCTGCTCTCCCTTGATCAACAGCTCGAAAAACGCCTTGTCTGCACGAATCACGCAGTCCGCACTGCCGTCCGCATGTGCAACCGTGACATCACCATGGTCGATGGCAATCAGCCACTGATCGGCAGCGTCCTGGCTCTCAACGAGATCAAAGCGAACGGTGCCTCGCACCCTACCGAGGAGCGGCTGGCGCCGCTGTTCTGCTAGCTCCTGAAAGAACTCACTGATCGTGTCCGCCATGATCAGTTCCTATCACCGAATGCCGCGGGACACGCTGGGGCCCTCATCCACCGACTCCGAGAGCTTCTGCTGCGGCGCGAACTTCAGAGATGAACATGTCCGGTTGTTCCCAGGCACCGAAGTGGCCGCCTCGCGCGGGCTCCCCCCAGTGGACGATCGCTGGAAACCGGGGTTCGGCCCATCGGCGGTAGGGCCGTGGTACCTCCTGCGGAAAGACGGTGCATCCAGTAGGTACAGTGATGGGCTCGCCACTGGGTCTGGTGAACCAGGTGCTGACTTCAGCGATGCTCTCCCAGTAAAGCCGAGCTGACGAGGCTCCCGTGCGGGTCAGCCAGTACAACGTGATGTTGTCCAGCACCTGATTCGGGCTGAGGACCTCCCACAGATCTCCCCCGTGGTCGGACCAGGTCCAGACCTTTTCTAGGATCCAGGCACACAGGCCGACCGGTGAGTCGACCAAGGAGTATCCCAGTGTCTGTGGCGCTGTCGCCTGGATATGGGAGTATCCCGAGCTTGTTCGATTGCGCACTTCGAGCCGCTCTATCGACGTCCGCTCATACTCGGTCAGTGTCTCCCCGCCGGCTGGTGGGGGAACCAGTGGCGGGATCAGGTGCAGACCGATCAGGCGGTGGCGATGGTTCATCGCCAGGCTGGTCGAGATGCTCGTGCCCCAATCGCTACCGAGCGCGATGAACCGGGAATATCCCAATCGATCCATCAGCTCAGCCCACGCATCAGCTATCCGGTGAATGTTCCAGCCAGGTCTGGTCGGGGGGTCGCTGAAGCCGTAACCGGGCAGCGACGGAACTACGACGTGGAATGCAGGTCGCCCCACCTCGCCGAACGCGGCTGGATCAGCCAATCGCTCCAGTACTCGCTCGAACTCGAGGAACGACCCGGGCCACCCGTGAGTCATGATCAGCGGAATGGCTTGGGCGACCGGTGAACGCTCGTGAATGAAATGCACCGAGAGTCCGTCGATGGCGGTTCGGTAGTGAGGGAGTCGATTGAGGCGCCGCTCGGTCGTCCGCCAGTCGTACGCCGTCTGCCAATGCTCACAGAGCTCTCGCAACACGTCGAGCGGTAATCCTTGAGACCAGTCCGAGACGGTTTCCCTGGTGGGCCACCGCGCTGCCGAAAGCCGTCGGCGCAAGTCCCGTAGGTCTGCATCCGGTACGTCGATCCGGAACGGC
>JBKOUS010000014.1:0-13329 GCA_046723505.1 Actinomycetota bacterium | reverse complement strand
GCGATCACCCAGGCATAGACCACCAAGAACGTCGCCGCGACGGGCACCACCTGCACGTCGAACTCCAGGACACCGATGACGAGCAGCAACTGCAGGACGGCGACAACGACCATGGCCCCGACAGCCGCCGCCGTCGCTACCCGCATCGATCGTGTGGGCGGCAGCCACTTGCGCAAGGCCAGCGCCACCGGAATGAACGTCAGGAACTGCACGACGATCACGATGTCGTTGGCGCTGCCAAGCCACATGAAGTCCTGGCCTGCCTCGGCCAGTGGACCATTGACGCCGAAGGGCTGGGCCAGCAAGAAGAACAGCACGAGTAGCACGTTGGCCAGCAGACCGGTGATGCCGGAGGTCAATGCCCATAGCACCGGACCGGCGCTCAGCTGTCGCGCAGGATAGGTTTCGGTCAGCATGCCGCGAGCCTCGGTGGGGAGGTGTCCCGCTGTCACGGGACCATGTCCCGTTCCGACCGGGATTCTGAGCCCCGGTTTTGCCGTTGCTGTCCGCAGACTTGCCGAGCACACCAGAATGGGCCGTGTGCGCGTCGGCGTCGGTGAAGGCGGCCCAGCGCCGCGCCTGGCGGTCGGACCTCGCCCGCCGCGCACCGGCAATTGTCGCGGTCGCACTGGTGTTACTCGGTGTTATCGCTGTCGCGGTGCGGCTCGACGCCCCCTCTGATGGCACGGCCGTCTCGTTCTATCGGACCGACGGCGTCGTCGTCGACGTACCCGGCCCTGTCGACAGTCCCGGACTCCAGACCGGCGATGTCGTGATCGAGATCGCCGGACATCGCCTCGTCGACGGGCTGGGCGGCCTTGCCCGCCCGCAGCTGGGGGAGGAGATCGCGTACGACATCAGGCGTGACGGGACCGCAGAGGTAACGGTCCGCGTCGCCCGCACCGACCCGTACCCGCTCCTAGTGGCCGGGTGGGGAAACTTAGTCTTCGTCCTCGCGCTTGCCGCATTGGCGACTGCGCTGTTCCTCCGGCGACCCGAGGAGCCGTCGACCACCCCACTGCTGCTCGCGGGAGCCGGCTTACTTGGCAGCACGCTCGCGTTTGTGACAGGCATTCCCGCCCTCGCCCTGGCGACCGGTGGACCTGCGTTCTGGCTGTACAACCTGTGCGTGATAGGCGTCTACTCGTTTGCTTGGGGGCCGGCGCTTGCCTTCGGGCTGCTGCTACCGCGAGACGATCCGGCCCTCCGGCCCCGGCGAGCCATGCTCGCAATGGCGTACGCCGCCCCCCTCGCGCTGATGGTGGCGTGGATGGCGGCGGTCGCGTTGTTCGTCCCCAATGCCCTGCGCTGGTTCGATCTCGTCTATGCGGGCCAGACCGCCGTGGTCGCGGCGACGCTGGTGACAGGCGCAGTGCTTGGCATTGTGGCGTACCGGCGAAGTCACGACCCGCTGACCCGTAGCCGGCTGCGGTGGCTTGCGGGCGGCAGCATCGCGGCTGGTGTGCTCGGCCTCGCCGGGTGGCACGTGCCGCAGCTCATCACGGGCCAGCAGTTGCTGCCCTCCGGCGCGATCGGCCTGTCTGGGCTGCCATTCGTGCTGGGCATCGCGGTCGCGCTGCGCCGGCACCGGCTGTTTGACATCGAGCGGCTTGCCAACCGGTCCCTCGTCTATGGGTCCTTGGTCGCCATCCTCGTGGCCGGGTACGCGGCGCTCGTCGCGGTGCTGGTCAGCGGGCTTCGTCTCTCCGGAACTGTCGCAGCCGCGATTGCGGCGGCGGCCGCCGCGCTTGCCCTCGCACCGCTGCGCAACGTTGCGCAGCGCACGGTGAACCGGTTGATGTACGGCGATCGGGACGATCCCGCCGGGGTGTTGGCGCGGCTCGGGACGAGGATGCAGGGCGTCATGCTGCCGGGCGAGGTGCTTCCGGTTGTGGTGGAGACCGTGGCTCAGTCGCTGCGGCTGCCGTACGTCGCAATCGACCTGACCGACGGGACGGGAGAGTTTGGGCTGGCTGCCGAACACGGTGTGCCGGTGGGAAATGTCCACTCCGAGATACTCACTCATCACGGCGAGACGGTCGGCCGGCTGCGGGTATCCGAACGTGGCCGCGACGACCCGCTGGAGCCGGCCGATCTGGAGCTTATTCGCTCGCTTGCCGGCGAGGTCGGTCCTGCAGTGCAGGCCGTACGGTTGCACCAGGATCTGCTCCGGTCACGCGCGGAGGTTGTTGCCTTGCGGGAGGATGAGCGGCGTCGGCTGCGGCGTGATCTTCACGATGGACTGGGGCCGACGTTGGCAGCCATCCGGCTCAAGGCGGGGCTAGCGGCACGTCAGGTCCCACCGGAATCGGCGGCTCGCGGGCTGCTCGGCGAGATCGATACCGAGGTCACAACCAGCCTTGCCGACGTACGGCGCCTCGTCGAGGCGCTGCGGCCTCCGGCACTCGATGAACTTGGCCTGCTCGCAGCTGTGCGGTCGCGGGCCGCGGCACTCGCGGGGGAGATGGAGCTCGACGTCACCGGGTCGAATCGGCGCGGCGCGCTGCCGGCCGCGATCGAGACGGCCGCCTACCGGATCGCGGTCGAGGCAATGACGAACGCCGTGCGCCACAGCGATGGGACGCGCTGCACTGTGTCGATCTTGGTCGCTGACGACGCCGTCGAGCTGTCGGTGCGCGATGATGGTCATGGCCTGAAGCCGGACCGTACGCCCGGGGTCGGGCTGCGATCCATGCGAGAGCGCGCCGCTGAAGTGGGCGGCACGCTGACCGTACGGTCGCCTCCGGAAGGTGGAACCGTGGTCGCGGCGAGATTGCCCCTGAGCCTGGGAGGGCCAGTTGATCAAGCTGATCCTCGCTGATGATCATCCGGTGTTCATCAGCGGGCTGCGTGCTGTTTTTGACGCCGAGGACGACATCACCGTGATGTCGGTCGCCACCACCGGGCAGGAAACCGTACGTGCTGCGATCGAAAACCAACCCGATGTCGCCGTCCTCGACCTCAACATGCCCGATGGCGACGGGTTGTGGGTTTGCGGACGGCTCCGGGCGGCGGGATTGGCGACGCGTGCGCTCATTCTCACCATGTACGACGACGATGAGAACGTGCTCGCCGCGCTGCGCGCGGGCGCGTACGGGTACACACTCAAGGGATCAGCGCCGGATGAGATCGTCGCGGCGGTCCGTGCAGTCGCTCGCGGCGAGGCGCTCTTCGGCGCCGGCATCGCAGCTCAAATGCTGAGCTACTTCAGCCGTACGGCTGCATCATCGCCGTTCCCGCAGCTCACCGAGCGTGAGCATGAGGTGCTTGGATTGCTTGCCTCCGGCCGTGACAACGCTGCGGTTGCCCGCCGCCTAGGAGTGAGCAGCAAGACCGTACGCAACCACGTCTCCAACATCATCACCAAGCTGCATGTGGCCGACCGGTCCGGAGCCATCCTCCGAGCCCGAGACGCCGGCATGGGCGGAGTCAACTTGTCAGAACCCAGTTGAGCTATAGGTCAACTGAGTTCTGACAAGTCGGATGGCGGCTCTCGGAGGACGACTGAGGGGCGGGGGCGGGTGTCGACCTTCACTCCTGCCAGCCCCGGTCTCCCTTTCTATTCGGTCGCGGAGATCACAAGCATCTCGCAGGGGCCGACGAACCCGTCCTGCCCCTCGAATTCGCGAGAGCCCGGCCGATCTCGGCCCAAGCGTTATCACCACCTGCCGATACGAACCAAGGCTCACTCCAGGGAGCTGAGGTCCTCCGGGACATCAACGGCGTATGGCTGTAATACGGCCAGGTCGACCACCTCCAACGCTCGGGCATTGGTAGAGGCCAATACCACAGGCGGAGCCACTCCGGCATCGTGGGCTTGAAGCCAACGTTGCGCGACCACGCACCAGCGGTCACCGGGCTGCAGACCCGGAAAGCCGTACTCGGGCACCGGCGTGATCAAATCATTGCCGACGCTCCGCTGCTGCTCGAGGAATTCCGCGGTGAGAACCGTGCACACCAAATGGACTGCCTCATCCGGCCCGCAGGTGCAGCAGCCATCGCGATAGAAGCCGGTCACTGGGTCTGTACTGCAGGCTTGCAGTTCGCCGCCGAAGACGTTGGTTTCACCTTGCACACCTTCAGTGTGGCCTGTCGGTCATGCTGAGATGATCGTGTGGGAGGGTCATGACACCACATGTGCGCAAGGTGGCCGGTAGCGAGCAAGCGCCGGTCATCGCCCCGCTGGCTGTTCTGGTCAGCTGCGCATTGTTGGTACTGGCTCAGCTTTATTTGGCCATCACAATTGCACCGGTTATCCGTGAGGCGCTCGGAGGTAGCCGGCAGGCCGCGGCAGCGGCCGTGGGGACAACATACGCGTTGGCTTACGGGCTGGGATTTCTGATCTTTGGGCCGCTGTCCGATCGCTACGGACGCAAGCCCATCCTGGTCCCGGGGATGGCGGTGCTCGCCGTGGCCACTGCAGGCTTGGCGGCAGCCTCCACGCTGCCGATGGTGGCCGTGCTGCGAAGCATCCAGGGTCTACTGGCGGCGAGCTTCTCCGCCGTGGCCTTGGCGTACGTCGGCGAGGCACTGCCGCCGCGGTGGCGGCCCACCGGAATCGGCGCGATGTCGACCGCCTTCCTGTCGGCGGGCATTCTCGGTCAGGTCTATGCGCAGGCGGTTGCGGATGCTCTCGGCTGGCGTTGGGTGTTCGGACTGGCCGCCCCGGCCTTCGTGATTGCCGCGATCGCTATTGCCACAGTCTTGCTCGAGCCGCCGCGCAGCGGAGACTCGGTGAGCCTGGGTGAGAAGTTCAAGGAGCTCGCCGCAATGGCGGTCCGGCGGGAGCTTACGCTGATCAACGCCGCTGCTTTTCCCGTGCTATTGAGCTTCGTCGCCATGTACGCCGCTCTCGGTCCAATCTTGCGAACGCAGTTTGGACTCGCTGATACCAGCGTGCTTTATGTGCGCCTCGCCGGACTTCCGGCCATGTTGTTAGCGCCGCTCGCCGGTTGGCTGGTTGGTCGTCAGGGGCCCACGCGCGTCGCGGTGTTCGGCTACATGCTCGCAGCGGCGGGGCTCGCAGCGGAGGCCATCTCGACTGCCGCGCTGTGGCTGCTCGTGATTGCCAGCGTGGTGTTCGTCCTTGGTATTGCCACGATTGTGCCCTCCGTGATCGCGATGGTTGGCAACCGCGGCGGCAAATCTCGGGCCGGGGCACTCTCCCTCAACGGCTTGTATGTGTTCGCAGGAGCTTCGTGTGGTCCGCTGGTAGCCCAGCTCCCGATCGGGTTCACCGGTCTGATGCTCGTTTTGGCGGGGCTGCTCTTGATAGCGGCCGCACTCGTCGCGATCAGCAGTCGTCACAAGGTCGACGTCACAGTTTAGAGTCGTCGACCAGAATCCGGTCTGAGCGATTTACCCCAGGCGGGTGATGCTCCGCCAGGGCGGCACATGGCACTGTTCGATCACGGGGGCCCGCGGGCGTGACGTTTGGCAAAGCGCATAAGGAGTCGGTCGTGACAGCCGTGACAACCTCGTGAGCGAACCCCTTGCACCTGAACCGTGACCAGCTAGGCGGGGATTGCCGCCGGTTTCGGTTTTGAGGCGTGCCAGATTGCGGCGCTGAAGTCGGTGCGGCCGAGGGCGAGGGTGCCTTGGTTGGTGACTAAGTAGATATATCCGATGGGTGAGCGGTGCACGAAGTAGCCCGGCTCGGGCTGGTGCTTGGCCCAACCTCCGTGGGTGACTGCTCGATGACTGGGGCGGGCCATTGGGCCCAGGTTGCCCAGTCGGGTCTGACCCGGCGGCCCGCCGTGGTCTATTCGCACATATCGCTCGGTGTGGTCAAGATCCATCCTTGGACTGAGACAGGTCCCGAAGGGGAAGACGTCGGCTATCTGCTTGGCTCTGACGGCGGCTCGGAGCCGCTGCGGCACCTCATAACCGTCGATCGGCGCTACCGCGGTCGGATCCAGCACCGGCTGGATTCGAACCTGACACCCCGAACGGCCTAGGAACTTCACCAGCTCCTCCAGGGAAAGCGGGCCACCGGCTTCGGGACGCACCACCGCGTGACCGGCACGCAGAGCCGCCTCCGAAAGGTGGAAGTGGAGTACGACTCGCGGCTTCGCCGCCGACGCGTCAAAGCCCAGCGGCACCGTCATGGACAACGACCGATGATCATCGGCCTCTAGATCCGGCTCGGACTCCCACCCGGGTTCAGGCTCGGCCGCAGTCTCCAGGCCGGCCGGCTGGGCGGATCGGCTCGCCTGCTCGACGTGTTCGTTCGACGGGTCGGTGGAGTCGCGCTGATGTTCAATGAGTAGCCGCAGTGCCTCAGCCGGCTGGGCCAGAATCCCGACCGCGCGGGCACGCCGGGCTCCGATCGGATCGGTGTCGCCGTCGGCGGCCAGAATCTCAGCGAGCCTGTTCACCGTCGCCAGGAACCAGATTGCATCGCCTGTCGCAGCCTTGGCCACGATGGTCTTCAACCCGTCCTCGGAGTCGAAGCTGAACACATCTTGGGTGCTGCGGGCCCGCTCGGCCCGCTCCGCAGTCAGTGCCGGGTCGGCCTGGAGTATTGTCGCGGACAAGATCTTTGCTAGCCGCGGCCAAGGCATCATCCCCACGAAGTCGCTGAGGGCATGATCGACATCAACGCAGGCTTCCCACGACAAAGATCGGGTTTGTTCGGCGATCTGGCGCGCTTGCCAGGCCCGCACCCCACCGGTCAACACTCGATCCCACAGCCGTGGCAGCCGATACCGCAGGTCCAACGCGTCGGCGATCAACGCTCGAGCCGCCGCCATCCCCGTCCCCTGCAAGGCCCCCAGCTCCGCTGCGCAGTACTCCGAGACCTCTGGGGTCCCTTCACCGCCCCATGCACAGCCTCGTTGGATCAACGGCTGATACTCATCGCTGCCCGAGTCGAGATAATGTGCATCAGCCCAGGCGCAGGCCAGCTGCAACATCCGGCATTCCCGAGCCAATAGCTCGGCGTGATTCTGCTCGATCAGCCCGGCCAACCGCGCGGTCCCCACCGCCGGCAGATCCACCCCCGAATCGAACATACGTTCATACTAGATGTGCCGACTGACAATCTTCGGCGACTCGCAGAGTCCGCTCGGCGGTGGGCCTTGACGTCGGTGCTGCACTTGATCTCGCGTGTTATGGAGCTTCCAGGAGTCGGCTTCAACTATCGGGATGAAAGGGCTGTCGAAGCCCAGTCGGACTGGTCAAGGACGAGCGGTATCACATCCCATTCCAGCTTGACCGCGGCGGCGGCATCGGGCAGCTGGACCTAGCGTTGTGGCTACGTGATCTTCATGAGAACGTCACTGCTTGGCACCAGGCCTTGTGTGATTTGATCACCGAGGAGCAGCGTGCGGCTGTGCTGCGGATCAAGGATGTGTGGTTCCGGCTGCCGAGCTACGCGCGATCAGATCGGCGGCCAGCAGATCTACAACGCTGTTACCAAAGACGGTGTAGGAACACCCGGAGAAGTTCCGCAGCTGGCTCGCCGATCGCGAATTGCTCGACGAACAGCTGTGTGATCGTCTCAGGGGGCTGAGCGGGCCTATCGGCGCCAGGCGATCGAGGCCAGACTTGTAGTCAAAGCAGCGCGGAAGGCTCCCGATCTCGACATGGGAGGAATGTTGGCTCTCGTAAAACGTCATCCGCTGACGACTTTCTTCATACTGGCCTACGCATTGTCGTGGTGGGCCTGGATCCTGTACGCATTTGGACTATCTCCGAATCCCATTGCGAGCTTCGGGCCTTTTCTTGCCGCGATCGTCGTGCTCGCGCTGACCGAGGGCAAGGCTGGTCTCAGCGGCCTCTTCCGCAGAATGATTCGCTGGCGCGTCGCGCCGGGATGGTACGCGGTGGCGTTGTTCTTACCGGCGGTTCTTGCGGCCACTGTGACTGTGCTCAACGTCCTGCTCGGTGCCGAACCGCCCTCTACGACTGAAATCAACGCATGGACTGGGCTCTTCTCGACCTTCGCAATTGTCCTTCTCATTCCGGGTTTCGGCGGGGCCTGGGAGGAGCCGGGTTGGAGGGGCTACGCCCTCCCAAGATTGCAAAGCCGTCGATCAGCGCTCGTGGCCAGCCTGATCCTCGGCGCCTTGATCGCAGCCTGGCATCTGCCTCTCATGGTTGCTGGTCAGGTCCACTACTCCGACATCGTGTTGATCTTCGCGGGAACGATTGTCTTCAACTGGGTCTTCAACAATGCCCGCGGCAGCGTGTTGATCATCATTGTGATGCATGCAGCGAACAACACCGTCTCGGGCAGCTTCTTCTCTCCGATGTTTTCGGGGGGCGACTCAATTCGCCAGTCGTGGCTACTGGCCTTGGTCTGGACTGTCGTGGCGATCTTGGTGATCGCCATCACCGGGCCCACGCACCTGTCGCGCAAGTACCGCAAGCAGGAGGAAGTACTTCCCGACGCGGAACCAGTCCTAAGCAACGAGGGAATGTGATCATGTCGTCGGTGGGATTCATGCGTTGCACAGTCCGCGGCCCTCGTCGTCGCGCTTTCGGGCTCGGGCTGAAATCCTTACAAGGCCCGGCGGGGAATAGCGAAGTCCCTATCAAGCCAAGGACGCATGACTCGACTACTTCTTGATCAACTTCCCGGAGCCGCTGATCTCCTGCTTGACCTGTGGATTCCCGCTATAGGTCACAGATCCACTGCCGCTGATCGCCACGTCTAGCATGTCAGTCGCCATAACGCTCGCGTCGCCGCTTCCGGAGATACGTGCCTTGACTGTCTTGCTTGTCAATCCCTCGGCCTGGTATCGGCCGGAGCCGGAGATTTCCAGATTTTGATCATTGGCCGCACCGTTCACGGTAATCTCTCCTGAGCCGCTGATCTTGGTATTGAGTTCAGTCGTCGCTAGCTTTGGAGCGCTAATCGTTCCGGATCCGGACACCATGAGGCCGTTCAGGTTCTTGACGGTGACTGAGTACGTGATCGGTTTGGAGGTGATAATTGTGGTGTTGGGTTTTGTGCCGAGAACAAGTGTGTCGCCGGAGACATCGCTGGTCAGCAGGGGCAGGAGGTTGTCCTCTGCCGAGATGGTCAGCGACTCGGTCCCTGTTTGCTCGATAGTGAGGTCTCCCTGCCCCGCGAGCTCCACCTTCGTGAAGCCGGCCACTTCCCGCTGCGTGGTGGCAAGCTGGCCAGATCCCCTGGTCGTCGAGCACGCCGGCAGTAACAGCAGTGCGATACCTAAAACCAGAGCAATCCGCGATCGCATCAGACCTCCTCTCGGGCGTGGCTCGCCTAGCCCCACCAGTTCGAGGGCAGGTCTGCCACGCTGATTCGGCGACCGGTGACGAGCTCGGGCGTGATCCTGACGTACTGAGAGCGATCACCGGGAGCCCATGGCAGAAGTGGAGTTTGATAGAGCTCTTCCAGCTCGCTGGGATCCACGATCTGCTGCGCCCGGCCGCTGACGACCACACTCCAGCCGGTTCTCTGCCGTTGATCAATTCCATCTATCTCAAACGAAACCGGGGCGTCCGGGAGTGCGTTGCCAAGCTTGCTCCGAGGGTCTGTCCGAACCACCACAGCCTCGGCATGCACCAAGTAGTTCAGGGGCATGATCACCGGCGGCCCGCCAGCCTTTTCTACGAAGGCCACCCGACCGAAGTGATGCGTTTTGAGCAGCTCGCGGCATTGGCTCTCCGCCAGGTCCTCCATCAGGCTGTCCATCATCGGCCCTCCGATCCTTTGCAGAAAATGATGCCGCACCCGTCGCTACGGAAAGCGTTGGAGGTCGTGCGCAAGGTGGGACCGAGGTAGGCGCCGTTGACCCCCCCATCGAAGTGTGAGCCTCATCGATGATTCCGATCGTCCCTTCCTGCGCCGACAGCCGCCTAGCACGGGCGGAGTGAGGGCACACTGACACTATGGGTGATTGTTGCGACCGGCCTGGTTACCAGACCGTCTTCGACGACCGATTCGCCAGGCGGACCGCACGCGCCTACCGCAGGCGCGGGCTCAACGAAACACAGCTCCGGATGGTGTCCTTCCTGACAGAGCGCGGCATCCAGGACGCCTCGGTACTGGAGATCGGCGGGGGAGTGGGTGACCTTCAGGTTGAGCTGCTGTCTCGCGGCGCTCGCGAGGCAACGAACTTGGAGATCTCTCGGAATTACGAGACGGAGGCGGCGGCACTGCTGGAGCGGTCCGGGATCGCTGATCGGGTGACGCGCCGGTTCGTCGATATTGCGACCTCTCCCGAGGAGGTGGCGCCAGCCGATGTCGTCGTCCTGCACCGAGTGGTGTGCTGCTATCCGGATTACCAACGGCTGCTTTCGGCTGCTGCCAGCCACGCGAGGCGGCTCCTCGTGTTCTCCTACCCACCAAGAAACCTATTCACCAGGGCACTGCTCCGCTGCGAGAACCTCCTGCATCGACTTCGAGGCGGCGACTTCCGTGCATTCGCCCACCCGCCCGCCGCAATGATCGCCGCGGCCGAGGCTCAGGGGCTGTCAGTCAGTTACCGGCGCCGCGGGCTGACGTGGCACATCGTGGGCCTCGAGCGGCTGGCCAAGGGGCTCTAGAGCTCGTCTGACTCTTCCGGTTGATATCCCTGGCACCCGGGTATGGAGTTATGGCCACTTTGCCGCGATTGCTGGTACGCCGTCGCAGCTGCCAGCTCCCGAGGAAATGGAGGATTCGATGAGCGAGTCAAGGTTTGGTCCCGAGACCGGGTTCGACAAAGAGGAGACCTCGGTCAGCAGTGACGTCCGGGCTGGTTATGAAGACGATGAGCCGTCGCCCCGGGTCGTTGAAGAAACCAGCGAAGATGACATCGATTCGCATGCTACCGACATCGCTGCCGGCTACCAGGACGAGCTGGAGGACGACGACGAAGACAACGCTCTGGCTTGAATCAGGAGTAGTTGATCTCTGAGTTGGCCCGCGTAGTTGATCTACCGCCTGCTCTGAAAGAATGTTGGCTCTCGGGGTTGGGGCCATTTTCCGACATCAGGAGAGATCATGACGACTGCGCCATCCCCAGGTACCACCGCTGAGCACGACCGGCTTAATCAGGCGACTGAATGGGCAGAAGACAGCCTCGCCGAAGCCAATCCTTGGTACGAGTGGGGTCCCTACCTGTCGGAGCGGGCCTGGGGCACCGTGCGGGAGGACTACAGCGACAGCGGGGATGCCTGGAGTTTCTTTCCACATGATCATGCACGGTCCCGGGCCTACCGGTGGAACGAGGACGGCATGGCAGGTCTGTCGGACATTGGCCACGAGCTGTGCCTGGCCTTGGCGCTCTGGAACGGCGTCGACCCGATCCTCAAGGAACGCATGTTTGGCCTCACCGGTCAGCAGGGGAATCACGGCGAGGACGTCAAAGACTACTGGTGGTTCCTCGATGGGCTGCCCAGCCACGCTTGGCTGCGCTGGCGATATCACCGGCTGCACCGACCCGCCCAGGCCGCAACATCGCCGGATGGGCAGTGGTATGGCAGCTATTTCGACGATGTCATGGCAGATCGGAAGCGGGAAGCGGACGAGTTCTATGCGGCGCTGGCACCCGATGACATCGGCACAGAAGAGATGCGCGTACTGCGCCAGGCCTGCGCGGGCCTGGTCTGGAGCAAACAGATGTACCCGTACCGGGTGGCCCAATGGCTGGAAGGGGATCCAGATCAACCTCCGCCTCCGCCCGGACACCGATTTGGCCGCAATTCCGGTTGGCGACACTTCGATTCATTCGATGTTCTGGCCATGCCGGATCCCTGGGAGTATCCCTGGTTCGCCGCTTGGGATCTTGCGTTTCATGCCGTCAGCTGGGCCCACCTGGATCCCGCATTCGCGAAGTATCAGTTGCTGGTCTTGCTGCGGGAATGGTACCTACATCCGAATGGGGCGTTGCCAGCGTACGAATGGAGTTTTGACGACGTCAATCCTCCGGTCCACGCCTTGGCGGCTCTCCGGGTATTCGTCATTGGCGGTGCCACCGATCTCGAATTCCTGGAGCGGGTATTCCAGAAGCTACTGCTGAATTTCACCTGGTGGCTCAACCGTCAGGACCCGGAGGGCAACAACATCTTCGGTGGCGGCTTCCTGGGACTCGACAACATCAGTCCCATCGACCGTTCGCACCTTCCGGCCGGCGCCAGGCTTGATCAGGCCGATGGAACGGCATGGATGGCGTACTACTCCGTCGCGATGCTGACAATGGCAGCGATACTCGCCCAGCGTGACAGTGTTTATGAAGACATGGTCGTGAAGTTCCTGGAGCAGCTGGTTCTGGTGATGGATGCACTTGAAGAATCGGGCTGCTACGACCCAGACGACGGGTTCTTCTATGACCTGCTCACCGACGCGTTCGGGAACAGAGCGCCGGTCAAGGTGCAGACGTTGGTAGGGGTGATTCCCACCCTGCCTGCCATTACTCTGCCGACCCGAAATACCGAACGGTTGCAACGCCTCCGGAAGCGGTTTGCGCGCAAGCTGGAAGCGGAGAATCGGCAGATTTTGGACTGGAGGATCCGGGGAACCGGAAACAGCCGCCGCGCGCTGGTGTCCATTGTCTCACCGGACCAACTTAGGCGGATCTTCGCGACATTGTTCGACGAGAATGCGTTCTTGTCGCCCCACGGTTTGCGCGCTCTATCGAAACGTCACTCCACGCCTTATCAGGTTCCCGGCATGCCGAGTGCAACCATCAAATATGAGCCCGCGGAATCCAGCACCGCAATGTACGGCGGGAATTCCAACTGGCGCGGACCGGTGTGGTTCCCGATCAACTATCTGGTCATTCGCGCGCTCTTGCAATATGACCATTTCTTTGGGCCCGAATTCACGATCGAATATCCGACGGGATCAGGCCAACATTTGGCCTTGGGCGACATCGCCGGTGACCTGGCTGACCGGTTGGTCAGCATCTGGCTTCCCGGCCCAGATGGCAGAAGGCCGGTCTACGGAAGCGTCGAGCTCTTCCAGACCGACCCGGCCTGGAAAGACAACCTCTTGTTCTACGAGTACTTCCATGGAGACAACGGCGCAGGAATCGGAGCCATGCACCAAACCGGCTGGACTGCCCTGGTGGCTGACCTGCTGCTCGACCCACCTCGTCACGTGCACCGGAGGATTTTCTACGACGAGACGACGACAACACCTGACGTGTCCACGATCGCTGCGGGCCCAGCCGGCTAGGACTATCAATCGGGGAGCGGCTGCATGCCTTCAGATTTGAGCAAGATCACTAACCCTTCTCTGTACGAGATCAACACCTGGCCCTGGCTTGAAGCGGTCAGCAGGCATGAGGGAACAGCTATCGATCTTGGATCGGTTCCCGATCGCTACTGGGAGCAAATAGCCGATCTTGGATTCGACGGCGTCTGGCTCATGGG
>JBKOUS010000167.1:0-58929 GCA_046723505.1 Actinomycetota bacterium | reverse complement strand
CTGGTCCGTCGACGCCGTCCCGAGGATCGTGGACAGCATCCTTGGAGCCCAGCAGGAGGCTGTCGCTGCGGCACTGCGCTTCGCATGTCAGGAGGTGGTGCCGCGGCTCGCCCGCACCGGCGATGAGATCACCGCGATCTTACATGCGATGGATGGCGGGTATGTGCCGGCCGGTCCGTCGGGCTCACCGCTGCGCGGACTGATCAACGTGCTGCCGACCGGCCGCAACTTCTACTCCGTCGATCCCAAAGCGGTCCCCTCCCGCATGGCGTATCAGACCGGACAAGCGATGGCAGAATCTCTACTGCGCCGGCATCTGGATGAGGAGGGGGAATATCCGCAGTCGGTGGGTCTGTCAGTCTGGGGCACGTCGGCGATGCGAACCAGCGGTGACGACATCGCCGAAGTGTTGGCGCTGCTCGGCGTCACGCCTGTCTGGGACGACGCGTCGCGCCGCGTCGTCGGGCTGGAGGCAATCGATCTCACCGAGCTGGGCCGGCCGCGAATTGACGTAACGGTCCGCATCTCGGGCTTCTTTCGTGACGCATTCCCGCACGTCCTCGCGATGTTGGACGACGCCGTACGGCTGGTGGCAGACCTCGAAGAGCCTAGGCACCTGAACTTCGTCAGGCAACACACCCAAGATGATCTTGCGGCACACGGTGACCAGCGCCGGGCCGCCACCCGCATCTTCGGTTCCAAGCCGGGCTCATACGGGGCGGGAATGCTGCCACTGATGGAAGCCGGGAACTGGCGCAATGATCATGATCTTGCTGAAGTGTATTCGGCCTGGGGCGGCTTCGCGTATGGTCGCGATCTCGATGGGGTGCCGGCTCGGGAGGATATGGAGACTAACTACCGGCGGATCGCTGTGGCAGCCAAGAATGTCGACACCCGCGAACATGACATTGCCGACTCTGATGACTATTTCCAGTACCACGGCGGGATGGTGGCGACCGTACGAGCACTGACTGGCACCGAACCGAAGGCGTACATGGGCGACTCGACCAATCCAGACGCTGTCCGGACCCGATCGCTGACCGAGGAGACGGCACGAGTATTCCGCGCGCGGGTGATCAACCCGCGCTGGATCTCCGCGATGCAGCGGCACGGCTACAAGGGTGCGTTCGAGCTCGCTGCGACAGTCGACTACCTATTCGGCTTTGACGCGACCGCCGGGGTGGTGACGGACTGGATGTATGCCCAATTGGCGGAGAACTACGTGCTGGACAAGGAAAATCAGGACTTCATGAAACATGCCAACCCCTGGGCGCTGCGCGGCATCATCGAGAAGCTGAGTGAGGCTGTTGATCGCGGGCTGTGGGAGCAGCCGGATCCGAACTTGATCACTCAGCTGCAGCAGGTCTATCTCGATGTCGAGGGAGATCTCGAGGATGTCCTGAGTTGAGCTTGATCTCAAGTGGTGTAACCCAGGTTTCCGCCAGGGGGGCCGGAAGCGCGGCGAATGCGGAGTGAACGATGACGGATGAGCGAAAGATCTTGGAGCGAGTGCTTGAGGAGGCCACCGGCTTTCTCGACGGGCTTCCCGGCCGGCGGGTCGCGGCGCGTACCGACGTTGAGGGGGTAGCGGCCGCTCTACGGCGCCCGTTGCCTGACGAGGGTGCCGAGCCGCTGGAGGTGGTCGAGGAATTGATCGCCGGCGCGGAGCCGGGACTGGTGGCCATGCCATCGGGCCGATTCTTCGGCTGGGTGATCGGCGGTGTGCTGCCCGCAACGTTGGCGGCGGACTGGCTGACATCGACCTGGGACCAGAACGCCGGCATGCTGGCATCCTCGCCGGCGGCCGCGGGTGCGGAATGGGTGGCGAGCGAGTGGCTGTTCGAGCTGCTGGGCCTGCCAGCCAACTCCGCGGTCGGCTTCGTCACCGGAGCAATGATCGCCAACTTCACATATCTCGCCGCGGCCCGTCATGAGGTGTTACGTCGGGCGGGCTGGAGTGTGGAACGCGATGGATTGCCCGGCGCACCTCGGGTGACGGTGATCGTTGGCGAGGATCGTCACGAGACAATCGATCTCGCCCTGCGGTTCCTTGGGCTGGGCGAGGAACGCAGCACGGTCGTGCCAGTTGATGATCAAGGTCGGATCCGGCTAGGTGCGCTGACCGACACGTTGGCGCAGGTCGGCAACAACCCGTTGATCGTGTGCCTGCAAGCAGGAAACGTCCATAGCGGCGCCTTCGACCCGATCGCGGATGCTGTTGATCTTGCACACAAATGCCGTGCCTGGGTTCATGTCGATGGGGCCTTCGGGTTGTGGGTTGCCGCTTCGGTGCAGTACCGGCACCTGGTCGCCGGAGTGGAGCGCGCGGATTCCTGGGCCACCGACGCGCACAAGACCCTCAATGTTCCTTATGACAGTGGAATCGCGATCGTCGCGAACGCCGAGGCGCTGTACGCCGCGATGGGTGTGCACGCCGCGTACCTGATCCAGGATGAGCGGCCGGATCCGTTCTCAACCGTGCCTGAATTTTCTCGCCGGGCTCGCGGTTTCACCGTCTGGGCGGCGCTGCGTTCGCTGGGCCGTCGGGGGGTGGCAGAGATGGTTGAGCGGTTCTGTGCGCATGCTTGCCGGTTTGCCATCGGATTGTCCGAGATGGATGGGGTACGTGTGGTCAATGATGTGGTTTTCACCCAGGTGTGCGTCTCATTCGGTCCTGATGAGGTAACGCGTGAGGTGGCCACACGCCTGCTGAAGGACGGCACTGCATGGATGACCCCGTCGACCTGGCATGGGCAGGCAGTGTTGCGAATTTCGGTTTCGAACTGGCGGACGACAGATCACGACGTCGACCGGACCCTTGCCGCCGTGCGCCGTGTGCTCGCCGAGGTCCGGGCGGGCTGAGTCGTCGCCTCAAGCGGCCTCGGCTACCCGTTCTGAGCAGCTCTCATCAAATGCATAGAGCGTCAGTGCAGGCCCGCCTTTAGCACGATGATCAAGATTCCAAGCATCGCGCCGACCGAAGCGCTCACCAGACTGCCTCCGATGCCGAGCCCACCGCGACGGCCCGCAAAGAAGCTATAGACGGTCAGCAACACGGTGCTGGTGATCACGGCAATCCAAGCCGCAGTACGGATATCTGCGCCGGCGAGTTGAGTGACGATCAAGATGACGGCAGGCACCAGGGCTGCCGCGAGGATCGGCCACGTCTCAGCGAGCGCCTCTTTCAGCGCGTCTACGGGATGCGTGTGGTGTTTGACGGCGTCACCCAGCGTCCGAGCATGGAGGTGCGCCAGCCAGTAAATGAAGGTGGTTCCGAGAATCGCGATCACGAGCCGCGTCTCCTCCAAGTGCCCGACCGCTGCTGCGATGACGGCAGCGGACACGACGGTGCCCGTGATCACGCCTTCGCCGTTGATCATCCCAAGCGGGTCGCGTTCGTGCCTCATCTCCGGCGCAGTACGGCGGCTTTCGTTCGTAGTCATGTGGCTGCCAGTCAGTTTCCAAGGGCCGACGTATGCATCAAGCATCCCACCTCAGTGGCTCGTCAGGGTATGGCCGGCGGGATCGTTGGCCGGCCGCTCCCGCCGGCCGTGTCCATTTCTATCGAAAGGGTCCTAAGACACCTTCAGGCTTGCTTCGATCGCCGCGTGCCCTCGGCGGCGCTCGGCGGGGTAGCTATCACCGAGTGCCGTGACCAGGATTCAGCCGGTCCGAGATTGATCAGCTCGTACGTGCGAGGATGGCAGCGGCGCTCTTTCGCGATTTGTAATCGGGCAGGTCAATCGCATCAGCCTTGCTGAAGATGCGCTCCATCATGGGTCTCATCGGCCAGCGCTGCGACCACCGCATCGAGGCCCAGCCCAGTGCGATGCGTAGGGTGCTCTCCGGGGCGTACCCAGCCACGCCGCCCGGCGGGAGCTCTTGGCTCTGCGCAACGTACTGGCGCATCCGAGTCTCGTACCGGTCGAAGGCGCTAAGGATGGCGTGCTCTTCGGTTACCGCCGATGTGTCGCCAACGGTGGCGGCCAGCTCGCCGGTCAAGATGTACGCGCCCACCAGGGCCAGGCTTGTGCCGAGGCCGGTCAGCGGAGTGGGGCAGTAGCCGGCATCGCCGAGCAGCACCACCCGGCCTCGTGACCACCGGCCCAGCCGAACTTGTGCCATTGAGTCCAGGTAGAAGTCGGGTGCGTTTCGGGCGGCTCGCAGCAGCCGCGGTGCCGCCCAGCCGACGTCGGCGAAGTGGCGCTCCAGCAGCGCGAGCTGGGCGGCGATATCGCCTCGATCGAACGACTCGGTCGATCGCACGCTGAGTGCCGCCTTTTGTTCGCTGGGGATGCGGCCAGGGCGGATGGAGATCACACGACCTCCCGGTGCGTTGTGCATGAGATACCAGTTGTCCAGGTCGATCTCGGCGGGAACGGTGAACCAGGCATTGAGTAGGCCCAGTGGTTGCAGCGCGTTTGGCTGTGCCCCAAGGGCGAGCCGGCGTACCACGGAATGCAGTCCGTCGGCGCCGACGACAAAGTCGAAGCGCCGCGGATCAGCCTTCTCGAAGGTGACCAGGACGCCATCGGCATGCTGCTCGAGTGTGGTGATCGTGTCGTCGAATAGATAGCTGACGCCTGGACAAGCCGCCTCATAAAGGATTGCCCCAAGATCGCCGCGGAGGATTTCGTCGGCCGACACAATGCCATTCCCCTGGAACGCGTCAACCGGCATCTCGGCGCGGTGCCGTCCTGATGCATCGACCCAGGCGATGCCACGCTGGGTCACGGTCATGGCGCGGATCTGCTCTAGTAGGCCCATCCGTTCCACGACGATACGCCCGGCACCGCGAAGATCAACAGTCTGGCCGCCGGGGCGTGGAGCCGGCGCGCGCTCGACGACGGTGACGATGAAGCCAGCTTCGCGTAGCCAGTACGCAGCGGCCGCGCCAGCTATGCCGGCGCCGGAAATGAGGATTTCTCGAGTGGTCATGGAGATAGCGTACATCGTACGCTGCGTATTAATCCAGCCGGATTTTGAACCAAAATCTCAAAGATGCACTAGTGCGGTAGGTTCGATTACCTACCTGTTCGGCTCTCGGCCAGTAGGCTGAGTGGGAACTAGTGCACTAGTGCAGGAGAGCATATGAATGTGGTGACCGGTATGCCGTCGATCCAGATTGCCGCTCAGATTCGCGGGCAGATTCAGTCCGGTGAGCTTGCTGCCGGCAACCGGGTTCCCTCGACAAGAGAGATCATGCGACGCTGGGGGGTTGCCATGGCGACCGCCTCGAAGGTGCTGGCGATTCTCAAGGAGGAGGGGCTTGTCCGGACGCGTCCGGGCGTAGGCACTGTGGTTGCCGGAACCAGCTCGTCGCGGGCTAGAGCCAGTGCCCGAGCCCGAGACGCGGAGACAGGGCTGACCAAGGAACGCATTGTGACGGCCGCGACGGCGGTGGCTGACGAGGAGGGCCTCGGCGCGTTGTCAATGCGCCGGGTTGCCCTCGAGCTTGGCGTGGCCACCATGTCGCTGTACCGGCACGTTCAGGACAAGGACGATCTGCTCGCTTTGATGATCGACGCTGCGTTCGCCGAGTGGCGGCTACAGCGGTCTGCCGACGGTTGGCAAGAAGTACTTGCGGACGCGGCCAGAGAGATGTGGCGCATCTTCCGCCGGCACCTTTGGCTCGCTCCGGCATATTCGCTGACCCGGCCGTTGGTCGTGCCCAGCGGCCTCGCGTACACCGAGCACGTGCTTGCCACCTTGCTTGCTCGCGGGCTGCAACCAGCGACTGCGTTTTCCATGAATTTGATCTTGTTCAGCTTCGTGCGGGGTCTCGCGACGAGCCTGGAGATGGAGGCCACAGCCGAGGCAGACACGGGAGTCACCGCGGACGAGTGGATGGATGTTCAAAAGCCCGCCCTGGAAGCTCTGCTGGCCGATCGGAACGTTCCCGCGTTTCGCACCGTTCTGGACTCATTCGAACCGGGCGGTTATGACATGGACCTCGATGAACTCTTCGAGACCGGGCTCCGCTACTTCCTAGACGGGTTTGAGCGGGCGAACTGAAACCCATCAATGGTGCCCCCTGCTTGATCACGAGATCGATGGGCGTAGTAAGTAGGTGTCCATCACCCAGCCCCGGGCACTCCGAACGGCAGCGCGCCGGGTTTGGATCTCGTCGATGACTTGACTTAGACGGCCCGAGACGAGCACCTCGTCGGGCAAGCCGAGTTGGGCCCCCCAGTAGATCATCAGATCGCCGAACCGTTCGACCAGTCCTCCGCAGGCTAGATCCCCGTCGAGCATCACGACGACATCGCCTAGGCCGGGGGAGTACTCATCGAGCAGGCGGCGGCCGGTGGTCACGTGGATTGGCTGGCCGACTCGATTGAGGATGATCTTGTGCCGCGCCGCGAGGAGCTGAATACTGCTGATGCCGGGGATGATGGTCAGATCAAGATCAACTCCAAGTGTTGTGATCGATTCCACGACGCGGATCGTGGAATCGTAAATGGCTGGATCGCCCCAGACGAGGAAGCCAACGGTGCCGCCGTCCTTGACCTCGGCGCCGATGATCTCGGCATACCGCCGAGCGCGGGCGTCGTGCCAAACCTCTACTCCGCTCTGATACTCCATAGCATCGCGCTCCCGATCGGATCCTCGGTCGGGATCCGGCACCTCGATGAAGCGGTAGTGATCATGGGTGATCAGCCTTCGGCAGAGGTCCTCGCGCAGCTTGACCAGGTCGTGCTTCGCGGGACCTTTGTCAGCCGCTAGAAACACGTCGACTCGATTCAGAGCCGCCACAGCCTCGCGGGTCAAGTGATCAGGGTTTCCGGTCCCAATGCCGATAACCAGCGCCTGAATCGTCACAGCCGTTCAGCCGCGCGCGTACCCGCCAGCAGCAGACCAAGATCGGCATGCTGCTCCACAGCATCCGCCAGTGTATTGATCATGGTTTCGCGTTGCTCAGCGAACCCGGGCGCGGTGGGATCAGGACGCCATGAGGATCGAGCGCTCGCGGCGATCTCGGCCAGCCAGGCGCGTCGAAAACCGTCGTTCTCCCATGCCCCGTGCCACATCGTCCCCCACACCTGTCCGCGGCGACAGCCGTCGAGGAACGGCTCAGCTTCACCCTCGATTTCAGCAACCCCATGGTGGATTTCGTACGCCGCAATATGGTGCCCATTCCACAGGCCGGCTGGCCGGCCCAGCACCTTGCCGGACCCAAAACTGACCTTCGTTGGCAGCAGGCCGAGCCCCTTGACCACCCCCCGACCCGATTCGATCGGATCGTCGACCACCGCAGCCAGCATCTGGTAGCCGCCGCAGATGCCCAGCACCGGCGCACTGCGTTGTGCCCTAGCTTCGATCACCTGCGAGAGTCCGGTTCGATGCAACCAGTCCAGATCGCTGACCGTTGAGCGGGAGCCGGGCAGTATCACGAGATCGGCCCCTGTGAGCAGTCGCGCGTCCGTCGTAACGAGCACCTCCACTCCCGGCTCAGCGGCCAATGCCTCCACATCGGTGCCGTTTGACAACCGTGGCAGCCGCACGACCGCTACTCGGAGTGCGCCGTCGGTTGCACCCTGACGCCGCCAGGCGGCCACCTCGAGCGTGTCTTCGGCATCCAGCCACACATTCGGAAGCCACGGCAGCACACCCGCGAACGGCACGCCGGTCCGCTTGCTCAGCTCGTCAAGACCGGGTTGCAGCACCCCGAAATCGCCACGGAACTTATTGATCAAGAACGCCGTGATCAACTGCCGATCATCATCGTCGAGCAATTCCACAGTGCCGTAAAGCGAGGCAAAAACCCCCCCGCGATCAATGTCGCCGATCACAATCACCGGCAGCCTCTTGGCACGTGCCAGCCCGAGGTTGACGTAGTCGCCGGTCCGCAAGTTGATCTCCGCAAGCGATCCGGCGCCCTCGCAAATGATCACGTCGAAGCGGCTTGCGAGCTCGTCGTACGCCGCGAAGGCAGCGGCTGCCAGGTGGCCGCGCCCGTTCGCGTACTGCCCTGATTCCAAGGTTCCGGACGGCTGGCCCCGGAGCACCACGTGCGCTCGCCGATCGGAGCCAGGTTTCAGTAATACCGGGTTCATCGCTGATTCGGGCGCGATCCCGGCGGCCTGCGCCTGCAAATATTGCGCGCGGCCGATCTCGGAGCCGTCGCTGCAAACACACGAGTTGTTCGACATGTTCTGCGCCTTGAAAGGCACGACCGCAACGCCCCGGCGCGCCAGCGCGCGGCACAAGCCGGTGACAACAAGCGACTTGCCCACGTCTGAGGACGTGCCCGCCATCAGGACGCCGCTCGACGTACGGGTTCTCCTGCCCACCGGCGCAGTGTACGGCGTGTCCACATGGCGACCGGCGGTTGCTGGGACGGCATCAGCTATGTTTGGCTTACGCAGGTCGTTATCAAATCGTGACCTGCTCGGGGGTCGTCGTGCACGACGAAGGCAATGTGACCAGCACAGGACTGCGAATCGCCTCTGCGAGTGCAGCCGTGCTCGTCAGCGCTGCGGTTGCTGTTGCTGCTCTGCTCGGCGGTTCGGGCATTAGCGACCCAGGCGCTCCCCTTGGCAAGGATCAACGGCTCTTGGCGATTCCGGCCACTCCGTCCCCAGCCTCCAGGCCAACGCCGAACGGCGCCGGCACTCGGTCCAATCTGGCAGTCGCACAGTCGCGACCTGAGTGCCACGGGGATGAGAAGCCGGCCATGTGTCATCGTCTGTCCACGCGGCGTCCGACTACCCGATCGCGAAAGAGCCCGACGGAGAAGTGGTCGAAAGCAACCACCACGAAGACCGAAAGCTTCAAACCGACACCGACCAAGAGGCCCACCCAACCAGCCCAATCAGCCAAGTCCACACTGTCCCGGACAACCCCCAAAGGTTCGTCCGGCTACGCCACCAACTCGGCGTGGGCGAACGCCGTGCTGGCTGAACTCAATGCAGAGCGCGCGAACCACGGATTGCGAGCCTTGAAGATGAACAGCAAGCTCATCTCTGCGGCGCACAGCCACAACCTGGCCATCGCCAAGGCCAACACGTTGAGCCACCAGCTGAGCGGCGAGGCCTCACTCGGTTCTCGCGTCTCAGCCGCTGGATACAGCTGGAGCGCTGTCGCCGAAAACGTCGCTTACAGCACTAGCCGGTCCAAAGGCGGCGTACTCGCCATGCAGCAAATGATGTACAACGAAAAGCCACCCGACGACGGGCACCGCCAGAACATCTTGAATAGGGCGTACGTCGACGTCGGTATCGACGTGATCAACGACTCGGTCCACGGCAAGGTCTGGCTGGTCACCGACTTCGGCAAGCCTTGACGCCCGACTGAATAATCGACTCAGTCGTCCGCAGCGTACGCGGTCAGAGTTGCAGGCTCTGTCACAGCTTTGCTTCGCACGGGCCGTTGCACCAGAGCAATGCCCGCCAAGATCAACGCACCACCAAGGAGCTGCATAGGCCCAGGACGCTGCCCTAGCAACACGAAAGCGAAGACCACCGCGAAGATCACCTCGGTCAACGATACGAACGATGCCAGCGAGCTGCCGAGGCGGCGTACTGCAACAATGCCGCTCGGGTACGCAAGTACCGCACTGACCAAGATCAATAATGAGACGGGAAGCCACCAGCCGACAGCCTGGTCAGCCAAGATCACCACGCCCCCGGACGCTGCCAGCGGCAGGAGGCCAGCTGCAGCGGCAGCCAAAAGAACAGCCGCTCCGATGCCAGTGCCAGCCGTGGTCAGCAGCAGCGGGTGGATCGGCGCAGCAGTCCCTTCGTCCTCACTCAGGAGAAAGTACGCGCACAGGCACAAGGCGGCGCCCAGACCCCAGGCGACGCCGATCGCGTTCAGCGTCAGCCCGTCGCGAAGGTCGAGAACGAAGGCCAGGCCTATGATCGACAGGCCCGCACCCACCAGCACCGACCATGCGGGCCGGCGGTGCTTTCGCGCCCAGTGCCAACCGATGAGCAAGACCGGCGCCAGATACTCCAGAAGCAGAGCGACACCGACCGAGAGGTATTGCACCGCGCTGAAATAGCAAAGTTGCGCCAGAGCGATCGCGACCACACCGTAAGCCAGCATCCGCGCCGACTGCTTTCGGGTCGGCAGACCGATTCGCCGCAGCAGCAGCAGCGTCGGTATGAGAAGTATCAGGAACGCACCTCCGACACGGGTCGCGACTACGTCCGCAGGCGACCAGCCCAAATCCAGCAGCGAGCGGGCAAGAGAGCCAGAGAGCCCAAAGGATGACGCCGAGATCAACGCCAGAACCAGGCCGCCGCCATAACTCCGATCGGCGACCGACCGCGTGGCTTCCGGAGCAATCGCAGTCATCTCTCGCCTCTTCATCTAGTCGCTCTGGACACCAGTAATGGTCAAAATCGAGTACACTTATGACACTAGACCTTCAGCTGTCAGGAGTCAAGATGCTTTTTAGTCATGACACTGAGGTTTCTCTCGCGGAAACTGCGGCCCTGGTCAACACTGTGGGGCTGGACGGTGACACCCTCGTCACGCTCGCTGACCTCGATGACTTTCTGGCCCGCAATCCCTTCTCGGGCGTCATTCGCCGGACCCCGGAGGAGCTTGAGTCGGTGCGTGCCCTGAGGCCGCGGCTACGCAGGTTCTGGACGATCGTGAACCGCGACGAGGCAGCGACTCTGGTCAACGAGATCCTTGACGAAGCCGACGCGCGGCCCTACCTCGCCCGGCACGACGAGTGGGACTGGCATCTACACGTCACGCGGCCAGATGCTCCGCTCGCCGACCGGATCGCCGCCGAGGCTGCGATGGCCTTTCTTGATCTGATCAGGGCCGACGCGCTCGACCGGCTGCGCATTTGTGCTGCCGATGACTGCAAGGATGTGCTGATCGACTTCTCCAAGAATTCCTCGAAGCGCTACTGCGACACCGGAAACTGCGGCAACAGGACCAACGTTGCTGCCTACCGCGCGCGCAAACGCCTGCAGAGCGCATGAAGCCCTCGCACCGGGCGGCGGTCCCGCCATTCGCAGTGATGAGCATCCTCAACCGGGTGGCCGAGCTGCGCGCCCAGGGTCGGGAGGTCATCTCGCTGTGCGCCGGCGAGCCGTCTCAGGGCGCGCCGTCGGACGTTAGGCGTCGTGCCGCGGAGCTGATGATTGACCACACGCCGCTGGGCTACACCGAGACCTTCGGCATCAGGCCTTTGCGGCGCCAGCTCGCCGCGCACTACCGACGCTGGTATTCGCTGGATGTCGACGAAGATCAGATCGCGTTGACCACAGGCTCATCCGGTGGCTTCTTGCTCGGCTTCCTGGCGGCTTTCGATCAGGGTGATCGGGTGGCAATGTCCCGGCCGGGCTATCCGGCATACCGGAACATCCTGGACTCGCTGGGATGTGAGGTAGTCGAGCTGGCCTGTGGCCCAGCGGAACGCTTCCAGCCGTCGGTGGAGCTGCTGGAGCAGGCCCACGCGGCTGCCCCACTAGCGGGGCTGGTGGTCGCCTCTCCAGCCAATCCGACCGGGACCATGATCGCTCCAGATCACCTTGCCGAGCTCGCAGCCTGGTGTCGTGATCATGAGGTCCGGCTGGTCAGCGACGAGATCTACCACGGCATCACCGACCACACCATCGCAGCCAGCTGCGCCTGGGAGCACGATCGTGAGGCCATCGTCATCTCCTCCTTCTCCAAGTACTGGGGGATGACCGGGTGGCGGCTGGGCTGGAGCCTGGTCCCCGCCGACCTGGTGGCAGCCTTCGACGCGCTGGCCGGGAATTTCACCCTGTGTCCGCCGGTGCCGGCCCAACACGCGGCGATCGCCGCTTTCACCGACGAGTCCTACCGGGAAGCCGATGCCGCAGTTGCAGCCTTCGCCGACGCCCGAGCGATAGTGTTGGCTGCGCTCGATGATCTTGGTTGGACGGGGGTTGCCCCTGCCGACGGCGCCTTCTATGTGTACGCCGGAATCGGTGGCCAGCTGGGTCCACATCCTGACTCTGAGTCCTGGTGCGAGGCACTGTTGGATGAATATGGTGTGGCGCTCACCCCTGGCATGGACTTCGACCAACGAGACGGCGGCGCCGCCGTCCGGGTCTCACTGGCAGCCGGCCCCGAGGCTGTAGCCGCGGCCGTGATCCGCATCCTGCGCTTTCAGCAATCCCTCAAGAAGTCTGGCACTGCTCGCGCGACCGACGCTCGCAGTGCAGAAACGTGACGCCAGTCCTATCTCGCCTCGGCCTGTTGCGCCCTGAGCGTCCAGCTGACGTCATGTTTGAGGGACCACAACGCCGACCCGCGTGCAAAGAGATAGGACATACAAGTGGTTTTCCCGTGTCCGAAGCGGGGGCGGTACTTTGGGTTTCGGCTGGCCGGTGCCACCCACAAGGAGAAGCCGAGCTAGTCGGGCTTTGGGCACTGCTCGCGCCACCGACGCCCGCAGTGCCGAAGGATCTGCTCGCTACCCGCAGCGAGCCGGAGCCATAACCAACGCCCCGGAGGGTGGTGGTACCACCCAGCGCGGCGATCCCGCACCGGGACTGATGAGATGCGGAACCACCGCATCTGGTGACGAGAGGATGCACCCGTGAGCGACGTCAGCGGTGCGAGCGGAGAAGTCGAGCTGGTTCAACTGCTCACCCCGGAGGGGGAGCGGCTGGAACACCCGGAGTACTCCTTCAGCGGCGACGATGATCAAATCAAAGGCTTCTATCGCGACATGGTGTTGACCCGCCGGATCGACACCGAGGCGACCGCCCTGCAGCGCCAGGGTGAACTTGGGTTGTGGGCTTCCTGTCTGGGCCAGGAGGCGGCGCAGGTCGGCTCCGGACGAGCGCTCGGCAAGCAGGACTTCGTTTTCCCGACCTATCGCGAGCATGGTGTGGCGTGGTGCCTCGGTGTTGACCCGGTGCATCTGCTGGCTCTGTTCCGCGGAGTTGATCTTGGCGGCTGGGATGCGCAGCAGACGCGTTTCCACCTCTACACGATCGTCATCGGCGCGCAGACGCTGCACGCCACCGGCTACGCGATGGGTGTGGAGCGCGACGGGCTGGTCGGCACCGGCGACCCCGACCGGGACGTGGCAGTCGTCGGCTACTTCGGCGACGGCGCTACCAGCCAGGGCGATGTCAACGAGGCCTTCATCTTCGCCAGCTCTTATAACGCACCGATCGTCTTCTTCTGTCAGAACAATCAATGGGCGATCTCGGAACCGATTGAGCGGCAGTCGCGCATTCCGTTGTATCGCAGGGCTTCCGGCTTCGGGTTCCCCGGCGTACGCGTCGACGGCAATGACGTGCTCGCGGTGTACGCAGCCACGACAGCAGCTCTCGAGCGAGCACGTACGGGCAGCGGCCCCTCCTTGATCGAGGCCTACACCTACCGCATGGGGGCCCACACCACCTCAGACGATCCAACGAAATACCGCCTCGCCGACGAGCTTGAGCACTGGCGGCTGAAAGATCCGATCGAGCGGGTCCGGGCCTACCTGAGGCGAAGCGGCAGCGGTGACGAAGCCTTCTTCGCCGACGTCGAGGCGGAGGCTGCTGACTATGCAGCCGATCTCCGAGCCCGCTGCCTCGCGCTCCCCGACCCCAAGATGCTGGATTTCTTTGATTTGGTGTACGCCGAGCAAACTCCCTTGCTGACTGAGCAGAAGGCCAACTACGCCGAATACGTGGCGACCTTTGAGGGTTCTGAGCCCGGCGACGAACGTGGACAAGTTGAGCCTGCCTACGGGGGAGGTGTCTGATGACCATGTTGACCATGGCGAAGGCGCTCAACGCAGGCCTGCGCAGAGCGTTGGAGGCCGATCCCAAGGTTGTGATCGCTGGCGAGGACGTCGGCAAGCTGGGTGGTGTGTTCCGAGTCACCGAAGGCTTGCAGAAGGACTTCGGCGAGCATCGGGTGATCGATTCGCCGCTGGCTGAATCCGGAATCGTCGGCACTGCCGTGGGCATGGCGCTGCGCGGCTACCGCCCAGTGTGCGAGATCCAGTTCGACGGGTTCATCTACCCGGCGTTCGACCAGATCGTCAGTCAGGCTGCGCGCCTGCATTACCGATCACGAGGGCTGTTGCGGATGCCCATCGTGATCCGCGTTCCCTACGGCGGCGGGATCGGAGCGGTCGAGCACCACAGTGAATCTCCCGAGGCCTACTTCTGTCACACTCCCGGGCTGAAGGTGGTGACCTGCTCCAATCCGGCCGACGCGTACTGGATGATCCAGCAGGCCATCGCCTCAGACGACCCGATCATCTTCTTCGAACCCAAGCGGCGTTATCACGAACGGGCTGAGCTAGACGAGTCACGGACCCCGCCGCCGTTACACTCCGCGCGGGTGGCTCGACGAGGAACCGACGTCACTCTGATCGCGTACGGACCAATGGTCAAGACCTGCCTGGAGGCGGCCGAAGCCGCCACCGAGGAAGACCATGATCTTGAAGTGATCGACCTCCGCACGCTGTCGCCGCTGGATATGGCGGTGGTGTACGAGTCGGTGCAGAAGACCGGTCGGGTGATCACGGTGCACGAGGCCCAACTGAATCTCGGCTTGGGTGCTGAGCTTGCCGCGCGTATAACCGAGCAGTGCTTCTACTCCCTGGAAGCACCGGTGCTGCGGGTGGGCGGTTTTGACATTCCCTATCCGCCGAGCCGTGTCGAGGAGGAGTACCTTCCTGATCTTGATCGGGTACTCGATATGGTCGATCGCTCGCTGGCCTACTGAGTCGGGAGGGCTCCCATGGCGTTGCACACATTTCGGTTGCCGGATCCCGGGGAGGGTCTGGTCGAGGCGGACATTGTCACCTGGCGGGTCGCGGTCGGTGATCAGGTCAAGATCAATGACATCCTGGTCGAAGTCGAGACCAGCAAATCACTGGTCGAGCTGCCGACGCCGTACGCCGGCACAGTAACTGAGCTTCTGGTCAACGAAGGTGACACCGTCGATGTTGGTACGCCGATCATCTCCATCGACGATGGCCTGGACACGGCACAGCCGGCAGAGGCCAATGGCGGCAGCGAGGACGCCCAGGTGCCCAACCTGGTTGGCTACGGGCCGCGCACCGGGACAGCCAAACGGCGCCCGCGGCGTGGTGCCGGAGATGGGCCAGTAGAGGCGCACGACCAGGTTGCCGATACTTTCTCCACTCGTGCCCCGGTATCGCGCCGCGCCGACGGCCGGGAGCCCTTGCAGGCCGAGCAGGATGCGCCGACCGGTGCCCCGTTGCCTGGGCCGGGTGAGACGGCACCCGCCCCGACGCCCTCTGGTGGCGCGGTACTCGCCAAACCGCCGGTGCGCAAGCTGGCAAAGGACCTGGGTGTTGATCTTGGAAGTCTCATCGGCAGCGGGCCGGGCGGGGTGATCACCCGCGACGATGTGACTGCAGCAAGCAAGCGCGCAGAGCCTGCCGAGGAAATCGCCACCCCTCCAGTGGAACCTCGAGCGCCGCGGGAGGACGTGCGGATCCCGATCAAGGGCGTGCGCAAATCGACGGCGGATGCGATGGTGCGCTCAGCGTTCACCGCGCCACATGTCTCGGTGTGGCTGGACTGCGACATGACCGCGACGATGCAGCTGGTGGAGCGGCTCAAGGGTCGACGGGAGTTTGCTGATCTTCGGGTGTCCCCGCTCATGATCGTCGCCAGGGCGGTATGCCTGGCGCTGCGGCGTACGCCAGAGCTCAACTCCTTCTGGGACGAGCCGGCCCGGCACATCGTGCTCAAGAGCGCAGTCAATCTAGGGATCGCCACCGCAACGCCACGTGGCCTCCTGGTACCTAACATCAAGGGCGCCGAGTCGCTCAGCCTGGCCGAGCTCGCCGCTGCCCTCCAGGAGGTTGTAACAGCGGCGCGCGAGGGCAAGACTCAGCCCGCGGACATGGCTGGTGGCACGTTCACGATCACCAACATCGGCGTGTTTGGTGTCGACGCGGGCACTCCGATTCTCAACCCGGAGGAATCCGGCATCTTGTGCTTCGGTCAGATCACTCGACGGCCCTGGGTAGTTGACGATGGATCTCAGGAGCGGATTGAGCCGCGCTGGGTGACCACTCTGTCGGTCTCCTTCGACCACCGGCTCGCCGACGGCGCCCAGGGTTCGACCTTCCTTGCCGATGTTGCCGCAATCCTCAGCGATCCAGCTCTCGCCCTCCTCTTCTAACGCCGACTCGTCCGCAACATCCCACGCTGCACGGCAAACTCACGTCTCCTATTCGGACGCCGGCTAGGAGGAGACGAGCTCTTTGTCGCTGACCTGACGACCGGAGTCGACGAGCTCTTGCAGGGCGTCCCCGTCATCCCACTGGTTCACGTTCATCGCAGCGGCCACGGCGCCGTCCCGGAGCCAGAACGCCGTGAACTCCCGCGACGCCAGATCTCCCCGCACCACGAGCCGGTCCTTCGCTGGGTCGGCGAACCCGCGATACTCGCAGCCGAGGTCGTACTGGTCGGAGAAGAAGAACGGCCGCAACTGGTAGGGAGCTTCGGCGCCCAGCAGGTTGCCCGCCACATGCAAACCCTGATCCTTGGCATTGGCCCAGTGCTCCACCCGGACCCGGTGCCGGTACTTCGGATGATCATGGGCTGCCACATCGCCGGCGGCGTAGATGTCGGGATCGGAGCTGCGCAGCGTGGGGTCGACTGCGATCCCGCCATCGGCCAGCTTGAGGCCGGCCGCGTCGGCGAGGGCAATGTTCGGTGCAGCGCCGACGCCGATCAATACCGTGTCAGCCGGTATGGAATGACCGCCCTTGACCTGCACCGACGACGCCAGGCCATCACCAGCGAAACCCTTGACGCCGATACCTAGCCGCAGGTCGACACCATGATCACGATGGAGCGCGGCGAACGTCGCACCGATCTGCTCACCTACGACAAGAAGTAAGGGTTGGGACCGCGGCTCGATCATGGTCACCTCGGCACCGTGCTTCCGCGCAGCTGCGGCGGCCTCGCAGCCGATCCACCCGGCTCCCACAATCACGATCCTCGCGCCCTCGGTGAACCGCTCGCGTAGCGCAAGAGACTCTTCTAGCGTTCGCAGTGTCAGCAGGCCGTCCAACTCCGAACCGTGGACATCCAGTCGCCGCGGCGCCGAGCCGGTGGCGACCAGCAACTTGTCATACGGATACTCAGTGCGGCTGGCGACCACCACCTTGCGATTCCGGTCGATCCGAGTGGCCATAGTGCCAAGCCGAAGGGTAATGCCCTTATCGGTGTAGGTTGCTTCATCGGCGACCCAGTCCGGCTCGTCAGCGTCTCCGAGCAGCACTGCCTTTGACAGGGGCGGTCGCTCGTACGGTAGTTGACTCTCCTCACCGATCAGCGTCAGCTCGCCCTGGTATCCGTGATCTCGGAGCGCGATAGCGGCGCCGGCTCCGGCCAGTGAGGCACCGATAATGACAATGCGTGACGGCTGCGAGGTGGGGGATTGAGTCATGCGCCAATCGTCTCTCGCCGTGCCGCGGACCGCTACCGGGCCATCACGTAGACAGCGGCGTGTCGCGCAAGTGAGGTCAGAATGCGGCCTCTGGCAGATCCATCACGGCGAGATCGGTGGTCTCGGCGATGGCTCGCTCGGCTGCCAGCTTGGGCAACACCGTACGCGCAAACCAGCGACCCGAGGCGACCTTGCCCTCATAGAAGGACTTCTCCTCAGGTGTCAGCTCGGAATTCAGCCGCTCGAGTGCCACCTCGGCGCCCCGGAGCAGCAACCAGGCGCAGATCACGTCGCCCAGCCCCATCAGCAGTCGCGTGGTGTTCAGGCCAACCTTGTAGACGTTGCGTCGATCACCGTGTGCTCCGCCAGGAACTGATGCACGAAGATCATTGATCATGATTGCCACGATTGCGGCGACATCGTGCAGGGCCTGCTGCAGCAGGCCGCGTTCCTCTTTGAGCTGACCATTCCCGCCTTCCGCCGCCGTCCATTGGCTGATCTGCGCCGAAAGATCACCAAGGGCTCGCCCCTGATCCTTGACGATCTTGCGGAAGAACAGATCCTGGCCCTGGATCGCAGTCGTGCCCTCGTAAAGCGTATCGATCTTGGCATCGCGCACGTACTGCTCGATCGGGTAGTCGGTAAGAAAACCGGAGCCGCCGAATGTCTGCAGCGATTCGGTTCCGAGCAACACCCAGGAGCGCTCCGAGCCATAACCTTTGACAATCGGCAGCAGGAGATTGTTCAGCCGCTGGGCCGCATCGTCGGTGGTACCGCGCGCCTGCGCGATGGCGTTGCGGTCCTGGATAGTCGCGGCATAAAGCAGCAACGCTCGCAATCCCTCTGTGAAGGACTTCTGCGTCAGCAACGAACGCCGCACATCAGGGTGATGAGTGATGGTCACGCGCGGCGCGGTTTTGTCGGCAGCCTGGGTGAGATCAGGTCCCTGGACTCGTGTCTTGGCGTACTCCAGGGCGTTGAGGTAACCGGTTGACAGGGTGGCAATTGCCTTGGCGCCCACCAGCATCCGCGCGTGTTCGATGACGTGGAACATCTGCGCGATGCCGTTGTGCACCTCGCCCAGCAGCCAGCCCTTGGCTGGCACGCCGGCGACGCCGAAGCCGAGCTCACAAGTGGTGGAGGCCTTGATGCCCATTTTCTTCTCCAGATTGGTGGCGAAGACTCCGTTGCGCACGCCGGTCAGCTCACCGGTTGCAAGATCAAAATGGAACTTGGGTACCAGGAAGAGCGAAAGGCCTTTGGTGCCCGGCCCGCCGACGCCCACGACGCCCTGCGGTCGGGCCAACACCAGGTGAATGATGTTTTCGGTCAAGTCGTGCTCGCCCGCGGTGATGAAACGTTTGACGCCTTCGATGTGCCAGGTGTTGTCGGGCTGCGGAATTGCCCGCGTCCGTCCGGCGCCGACATCAGAGCCCGCGTCCGGCTCGGTCAGCACCATGGTGGCACCCCACTGCCGCTCAATCATGATCTCGGCGATGCGTCGATCCCGTTCATTGCCGACGGCCCACAGCATGTACGCGAACTTGGGGCCGGCTGTGTAGAGCGCCGCGGCTGGGTTGGCGCCGATGTTCAGCTCGTGCATGGCCCACAGCACTGACGGTGGGGTCACCTGACCACCGAGCTCGACGGGCAATTCGAGCTGCCAGGCTCCGGAGTCCATGAACGCGCGGAAGGACTTCTTGAGCGACTCCGGCACGGTCACCGAGTGCGTCTTCGGATCAAAGGCAGGCAGATCCTGATCGACGAATGACTCGGCAAGCTTCGTCTTGGCAAGGTGATCGGCTCCGGCAAGGATCGCCGAGACCGTCTCGCGGTCGAGGTCGGCGTACGGCTCGGTGCCCAGGATCTCTTCGCGACCAAGTACCTCGAAAAGGTTGAACTCGATATCGCGAAGGTTGGACTTGTAATGACTCATCGGCACCTCGATGGGACAAGTTACTTCTCAGTAACATCCAGTATGCTACTCGCCGGTAACCAAACCAAGGACTGTGACGCGACAGCTAGATTGACTGCTTGGTCGAAGCCCACGGCAGCAATGGGGGGCAGATGCGCAGGTCCGATTCATGTACCTTCCCCACCAAGTCCGCACGCGCGGAGTTCACAAAGTCCACGATTCAGCCGCTTCAGGTGCCCCAGGTCATTTGATCTTGCAGACCGTACGCAGCCATGACCAGTCGATTCAGCAACGATCACCTACATTCATGGCTTCGTGCGGAAGACGTCGACTAAGGGCCTGATAGCAGTCCAACAGCGTGCCACTACCGTTCGGTGACATGAGTGATCACGTGAAGCAGATTCTGACGGATGCATTTGGGCGGGTACGCGAGCTTGTGATTGACCTGACCGACGGCCTGGCTGACGAGGTCGCCAGCTACCGTCCCGATCCCGAGGCCAACTCAATTGCATGGCTGATCTGGCACCTGAGCCGAGTCCAGGACGATCACATGGCCGATCTGGCACACGTCGAGCAGGTGTGGCCGGACTGGCGCGACAGGTTCGGGTTGCCCTTCAGCAAGTGGGCCACCGGATACGGCCAAGGCCCCAAGGATGTAGCAGCCGTTCGAGTGAGCAGCGATCTCCTCAGCGGATACCATCAAGCGGTTCACGACCTCACGCTGCGCTATGTGGACGGCATCACCGCCGCCGAGCTGGATCGAATTGTCGACACCCGCTGGGATCCGCCGGTGACCGCGGCAGTCAGGTTGGTCAGCGTGATCGGCGACACCATGCAGCACCTGGGTCAAGCGGCGTACGTACGCGGTCTGGCTGAGCGGCGCGACAGCGCCTGGCATGAACCGGGCGCCGCCGACCGCTAGTGCTGCCTGGGGATCCGACGGCGTGCGTCCGAAAGTCGCACGGCCCCGTCTGGACTAGGGAGCGAGCAGGCGATGCGACTGGAAATCGCCCTACGATCGGAGGACATATGTTGCCTGCGAGGCGAGTGAGAAGACAGAAATTGTCAGCTCGATTGCGCGAGCAATCACAAAACAAACAGCATTAGGCTCGAGCAGGTGACCGAGCCCGCTGACCAGGACCATGATCGCGACGCACACCCGAGACACCGCTTCTACAGTGATCTCGCCTCATGGTGGCCGTTGATATCTGCACCTGAGGAGTACGCCGAGGAAGCAGCCTTCGCGGCCTCGCTACTGCGCATGGCCAACCCGCCGACTCGCACGGTTCTCGAGCTCGGAAGCGGGGTGGTAGCAACGCCTTCCATCTCAAGGCTGAGTTCGACATGACGCTGGTCGATCTTTCCGAGGAGATGCTGGCCGTCTCTCGGCGGCTGAATCCCGAATGTGAACACCTCTTGGGTGATATGCGGACGCTGCACCTCGGACGGAGCTTCGATGCCGTTTTCGTCCACGACGCCATCGATTACATGACAACCGAAGCCGACCTGCGCCGGGCCGTCAGCACCGCGTACGAGCACTGCCGGGTGGGTGGCGTAGCGGTCTTCGTGCCCGACGACATTGCCGAGAATTTCGAGCCGGACACCGAACATGGCGGCCACGACGCACCGGACGGCCGGGGCGTCCGTTACCTCGAGTGGCACATCGACCCGGACCCGGGCGACACCCGCACCCGTAGCGAGTTCGCCTTCCTGCTCCGCGAGGCCGATGGCACTGTCCAGGTGGCGCACGATACGCATGAGTTCGGACTGTTTCCGCGAGCGCGTTGGCTCCAGGTGCTTGCTGATGTCGGATTCCGAGCCCGCTCAGTCGCCGAGGTGACAAGCGAAGACCGACTTCCGCGAGAGGTCTTTGTCGGTACCCGCCTTTAGCCTCGTGCTCCCCATGATGGAGTACCACCATGACGACCGTGTACGTCTTGAACGGCCCGAACCTCAATTTGCTTGGGTTGCGTGAACCGGAGATCTACGGCAAGGCGACCTTGGCCGATGTCGAGCAATCCTGTCTCGAGGTTGCGAACGAGCTGGGTTGGGATCTGGAGTTCCGCCAGACCAACCGCGAGGGTGAGCTCGTCGACTGGGTTCAGGAGGCTGGGCGCGCCCAGTCGGCGGGTGACGCGGTCGGCGCAGTACTGAACGCCGCGGCGTACACGCACACCAGCTTGGCGTTGCATGACGCCATTGCCGGGTCCGGTGCTCGCGTCATCGAGTTGCACATTTCGAACGTCTATAGCCGCGAGTCCTTCCGCCATCACTCGTATGTGTCGCCGGGTGCCGCCGGCATCATCGCCGGCTTCGGCGTTGCCGGTTATCCGCTGGCATTACATGCGCTGGCCACCCTCAGCGCTGACCCCGACTTGTCAGAACCCAGTTGAGGTATAGCTCAACTGGGTTCTGACAAGTCAGCGGGCCCGGGTGGCCGCGAAATCGGCAGCCCACAGCCCGACCGCGTCGTCGGTCCGGATGATGGCGTAAAGACGGTCGCCGACCGTCGTCGCGTCGAGTACCGAACCGGCTGGGGCTGTGAAGATCTGCCAGCCGTTGTGGCCGTCGCTCACCAAGAGGCGGGTGCTACCAGCGTGGCTGAAGAGGACTCCGGGCCGGTCGCCCGATATGACGGTTCGGGGCCCAGAGCCGTCGCTGTCAATCTGCATCGAGGGGAGGGTTGCCTCGCGTGTTGCCGTTTCCGCGACGTGAGCTGTATCGAAGCTCCATAACGCCAGCGTGCCGTCGGCATGGCCGGAAACCCAGCAGGTCTGCACACATCGGCTTGACAGCGCCTCGCTGTGAATCCCGGCGTCAGGAAGCTGCTGCAACATCCAGGCGCTGCTGCGACTCGGCCAGGTCCACACAGCTGCTCGTTGCTCCACCCCATCCCCGAAGGTGATCACGGATCCGGAAATGATCATGGTGGTGCCCGCGGCGCTTGTCCTGCGGGGCGCCACCTGAAGCTCCTTGGTATTGGCGAGGGCAGTGCCAGCGGACTCCTGGCGGAGCCACTTCCGGCCGTTGGGGAGCCATACCGCCGCATCGAGCCCACCAGCGCTGGCGGCCCAGGTGCCAGCGATGGCCGGCCCATCAGAGGTGATCACGACGTCGAGCAGCGCGCCCGCGCTCCACCCGCCGAACGTCTCAAACGTCTGTGGGTACTCATCAAGACGCTGCGTCGAGCCGGCCCAGACAGTCCAGCGGAAGTTCGCGTGGGCTCCGCCGTGTGCGGCTCCGATCGCAACGACATCGTCACCGCGAGCGGCTACCGAAACCAGGTCAGCCACCTTGGCGTACGGGCTGGTCGGATGGAGCCGTACCGCGTGTGCGAGGCCGGATGCATCGACGACCAAGAGCACCGGGTGAGCCCCGTCTGATGAGGCATGGCCTCCCACCAGCAACGCCTCGGAGGTCGGGGCCAGCGAGGACGCCACGACCGATTCGGGCAACGTGATGCGGCTCCAACTCAGTTCGCGGACTGTTTCGGTTGGAGGTGGCGTCCCGGTATCAGAGCAGCTCGCTACCATGATCATTATCAGCAGTGCCGCCCATAGGGAGGCCAGTCCCCGGGTCGTGGTTGCGTGGCCGGTCCGCGTCTGATGCCTCGGCATGATCGCTCCGAGTCTAGGACGCCGCGTCTTCAGAGACTGATGTGATCGCTGTGACTGCGGTGGCGCTGTGCTCGACGCTGCCCGTACCGCTGCCGATTTTGTCAAGGACTCCTCCGCCGCGTCGCACACCAGATCGGATGTTTTGTGGAAGAGTGAGAAGCAGGCGCGATCGCTTGTGTTTGGAGTTCAGGAATGCTTGCCCCCCTGCTTGCAACCGAGGATCCATACGCCGCCGCGTCGATCTTCAGCGAAGCTGGCTGGAAGGTCGAGTATCAGTCCTTTCGCGACCAGGAGCAGCCCCGCGCGTGCCTCTCGCTGGCGCGCTCGCGGATCGAGCTGGTGCCACCGAGCGATCCTTATATCGTCCCGCGTGGGCTCGGTATCGAGTTTCAGATCCATGTGCCTCCGCATGAGTTGAGCGGCCTGTTTCTGTTGCACCGTGCGGTCGGTGTGGTGTACAGCGAGTTGCGTGAGCGGCGACCCGGAGAGCGCGGGTTCAGGGCAGAGATCATCGGGTACCGCTTCCTCATCCTGGCCGGTGACCCCGATCCCGACTTGGCGATGGTCGCCACCGACCCACGGATCATGGCGCTCGCGGATGGGCTGCGAGAACGTGATGGCGAGGACAGCTTGACCGATACGGCATTGCGCCTGGTCGAGTGTTCGGGCGAGAGTGTCAAGGGCCTGCGACGAGCGATGAGTCAAGGCCTCGGCTTCAGTACCCCGGAAGATGTCGGCGCGCAGCTCGCCGATGTGGTGATCGCGGCCGCGATACTCGCTCGGCAGCTCGGAATTGATCTTGACAAGCAGGTCGAGGGCAAGCTGGGCAGCCCGAGCTGGCACGCGCAGTTCTGACGCGGTGACACTACGCAGCTGCGGCGTGTGCACTAACGTGAGCAGCGTCCGCAATTCCCAGCGGACGGGCGCGACCTGAGGGGGCCATGAGCGAGACTGACGCTGAGCAGCCGGCACCTGAGGCGCACGAACCAAGCGAGATCTCCTACGACGAACAGCGCTACCCAGCGCGGCCCAGGCGGCTGCGACCGAAAGGCCGGCTGCGGGATCTTTTCACAATTGGACCGCGGGCCGAGCGCACCGGCAGACCCAGGGGCGACAACTCCGCGTACGTCGGCTGGCTTATCGAGCGGTCGATGCTCGAGGATGCAAAGAGGTTCGCCACCTTGTTCTCCGGCCAGGGCAGTATGTGGCAAAACCCGTATGCCAACCCGGATCCCCGCGCAGCGATCCAAAAGTCATCAGTGTGGTTCACCGCATATCCGATTTCCATGATCACCAAGCCCGGAACGTCCTTCCTGGGAAGCCTCGGCGACGATGATCTGTGGGCTGCCTTCGAGGAGATCGGCATTGACGGCCTCCATACCGGTCCTGTCAAGAAGGCCGGTGGTCTGGTGGGCTGGGATCAGACACCGAGCGTGGATGGGCACTTCGATCGGATCAGTAACGCGATCGACGAGGCGTTCGGAACCGAGGAGGAATTCCGGTCCATGTGTGAGGTGGCCGCTGGCCATCTCGGGATGGTGATCGACGACATCGTGCCAGGCCACACCGGCAAGGGCTCGGATTTCCGGCTGGCCGAGATGAAGGTTGGCGATTACCCAGGCGTCTACCACATGGTCGAGATCGAACCCAAGGACTGGCACTTGTTGCCCATCGTGACCACTGGCGATTCGATCAACCTCGACATCGAGGCAGAAGATCAACTGGCCAAGCACGGCTACATCATCGGGCGCATGCAGCGAGTGATCTTCTACGAGCCTGGTGTCAAGGACACCAACTGGAGTGCCACCGCGCCGGTGCTGGGGCCAGACGGTGTGGAGCGCCGTTGGGTCTATCTGCACTACTTCAAGGCGGGCCAGCCCTCGATCAACTGGCTCGACCCGAGCTTCGCCGGCATGCGACTGGTGATCGGAGATGCGCTGCACTCACTAGGTGATCTTGGTAGCGGCGCCCTGCGGCTGGATGCCAACGGCTTTCTTGGGGTGGAAAAGAGTGCGGAGGACTCACCTGCCTGGTCAGAAGGTCATCCTCTGTCGGAGGCTGCTAATCAGCTGATTGCCAGCATGGTCCGCAAGGTCGGTGGCTTCACCTTTCAGGAGCTCAATCTCACCATCGACGACATCAAGAGCTCCGCGGAACGAGGCGCCGATCTTTCTTACGACTTCGTCAACCGCCCGGCCTATCACCACGCGCTAGCGACCGGGGACACCGAGTTCGTCCGCCTCACTCTCAATCTGTCGAGGCAGCACGGCGTGGAGCCGGCCTCGCTGGTCCACGCGCTGCAAAACCACGACGAGATGACCTACGAGCTGGTGCACTTCGAGACGCTGCATGCCCGAGATCTGTTCAGGTTCCGCGGCCATGAGCTCACCGGCCACGAGCTGGCCGTCACTATCCGGCAGGACCTTCTTGATCATCTGACCGGAGACGCTGCGCCGTACAACGCGACCTTTACGCAGAACGGCATCGCGTCGACCACTGCAACGATCATCGCAGCCTCGTTGGGCTTCAGGAGTATCGCCAAGCTCACCGCGGAACAGGTGGAGCAGATCAAGCAGGCGCACCTGCTGCTGGCGATGTTCAACGCACTGCAGCCAGGAGTATTCGCCTTGTCTGGTTGGGATCTTTGCGGGATGCTCACCCTGGACCGTAAGCAGGTCAGCCGGCTCCTCGGCGATGGCGATACCCGCTGGATCCACCGCGCGGCGTACGACCTCATGGACTACCGGCCTCATGCACACGAATCGCTGTCCAAGATGCCCCGCGGCGTCAGCCTGTACGGCTCCCTGCCCGCACAGTTGCAGGACAGCGCCTCGTTTGTCCGCCGACTCGCCGAGATTCTGGCTGTTCGGAAGCGCTACGGGATCGCGGCCAGCATTCAGCTCGATGTGCCGCACGTCTCCAACAAGGCGATGCTGGTCATGGTGCACCAGCTAACCGATGCGGAGCAGGTTACGGTGTTGAACTTCTCTGCCCATGCCATTTCGGGAAGCGTCAGCTCCGAGGCCCTGGTGCCAGGCAGTGTGTTGGTCGACATGTTCACCGATGAGGAGGTTGGCGAGGTCGACGACCTGCACACTTTCGCGATCTCCGTCGCACCGCATGAGGGTAAGTCGCTGTTGGTGTTATGTCCCGGTGATCATCTGGTGGTGGCCCATCCGCATGCTGCCGACCGGCCCAGCGTACGAGGCGGGGTCGACTGACGTGCTCCCGCGCGATCTCCTGAGCTGAGGCAGGGTCACAAAACCGGAATTCTCGGAGTGAAGATCAACGAGATCAGCCCGACCGTGGTCACGATCTCTGCAACCGGGCAACCTTGAACTGAGACTGTGTCGCCGTCGTTCTCATCGGTGAAGGATGAGGGCAGGCAAACACATGACAACGGCGGTGAGCCCGCAGACGACAGCGGGCCTGGGGTTGGAAGGAGGCTGGGTGGTCGGCGGACAGCGTGAGGCAGCGTTGCAAGAGCTGCACGACCGACACGCCAGCGAGCTGTGGCGGTTCGCTATGCGGCTGACGCACGATCGCCAGCTATCCGAAGACATTGTCCAGGAGGTGCTGCTCAAAGCGTGGAAGGATCCCAGCCTCGGGCAACGCGATGAGGCTGCGGCTCGCGCCTGGCTCTTCACGGCGTCTCGGAACCTGATTATCGACCGCTGGCGAAGTGCGGCGTCGCGGCACGAGCAACGGATGGAGGATCCGCCCGAGGAAAGCGCCGGCGACGCGACCAGCGTGGTACTCGACCGATGGCTGATCGCCGAAGCACTTGGCAGCTTGTCACTGGAGCATCGCTCAGTGATCAACGCCGCCTACTACGAGGGCAGGTCGGTGGCCGACATCTCCGCCCGGCTCCGCATCCCAGAAGGCACCGTGAAGTCACGGCTGCATTACGGACTCCGAACGCTCAGATTGGCTCTACAGGAGAAAGGAGTGACTCGGCCGTGAACGTAATCCCCGACAAGTTTGCGCAGTGGGATGCCGCCTACGTGCTGGGTGCGCTGTCTCCTGCCGAGCGACGGGAGTTCGAGGAGCACCTCGCAAGCTGTCCATCCTGCCAGGCGGCCGTCTCCGAACTGGCAGCCCTCCCGGGTCTGCTTGCCCAGCTCTCGCCGGATGATGCAGCGATGTTGACCATGGCGGACGAGACCGTGGCCGGATCGGCCGAAGCACCCGCGCTGAGCGGTGTGCAGGCTGAGGTGATCGAGCAGGGACTGCCGCCATCGCTGCTGCCAAAGATGATCAAGAAAGTGCGGACGCGACGGCGCCGCATGGTGGCCGCCGTTGCGGGGATCGCGGCTGCGGTACTGCTGGTGATCGGTGGCCTGGCAGTCGGAGCCGGGCTGCTTCCGCTGCGGCCGGACAGCCCGCAGCGCGTTGCTTTCTCGCAAGTCGTGCCCTCGGCGATGATCGCAGTCGCTGACGTCATTCCCAGCCAAAATGGCACAGAAATCAAGGTGGAATGCCAGTACGGCGAGGTCAACGAACCGACGCCGGGTGCGGGACACGAAACCTATTCGATCTTCGTGGTTGACCGGTCGGGAAACGCCTCGGAGATCAAGGAATGGCCTGCGACGCCCAACAAACTGATGCGGCCGAGCGGCACTACGTCATTGCGTGTCTCCGAGATAGCTGAGTTGGAAATCCGTCAGACCAACACCGACGAGGTCATGCTCCGCGCTCCTGTTCACTGACTGGGCTCCGGACGACATCGTGCCCACGCTCCTTCTGAACGCGTCGCGGGGCGTATGGACTCCTGTCTGGGTCGAGAGAGAGGGTTAGCCGCGGGAGATCTCGCCAGTGAGTGACAGGTCGACAACCGAGCGGCCAGCGTGCAGCTGGTACGTCCCGGGCTCGACAGTCCAGGCACGAGCTGAGCTGTCCCAATGCCGGAAGTTGTGATCGGCGAGGGTGATGGCCGCCTCGGCCATCTCTCCGGCTGCTGCTTCAACGACCGCTGAGCCGACGAGCCAGCGCGGCGCCCGCTCGACTGCGCTGTCGGGCCGGCTGGCGTAAAGCTGGACGACCTCGCGCCCCGGACGATTGCCGGTGTTGCGTGCGCTGACCGTCACCGTGTCGCCATTCACCGCGATTCCTTCGTACGCCCAGGTTGTGTAGCCCAACCCATGCCCGAACGGAAAGAGGGGCGCGCGGCCAGTGGCGAGATACCAGCGGTAGCCGATCAAGAGGCCCTCGTCGTACGGCAGCTCAACGTTCACTGGCTCCACCGAAGGCAGGCCCTCCGCCGAGGCCGGCCAGCTCACCGGCAATCGCCCACCAGGCTCGACAGCGCCAGTCAGCACGTCGCCCAGCGCATTCCCGAACTCCTGCCCCGGGAACCACGACACCAGCACAGCAACCACCTCGTCCACCCACGGCAGCAGCACAGGTGCACCGGAGTTGAGCACGACTACCGTTCGCGGGTTCGCTGCCGCGACGGCACGCACCAGCTCGTCTTGGCGACCCGGCAGCGCGAGGTTGGTCCGGTCCAAGCCCTCGCTCTCCACTTCCTCATTGGTGCCGACCACGACAACAGCCACATCCGAATCGGCGGCAAAGGCCACGGCGCGATCAAATTCGGCCTGCTGGTCAAAGACGGGCGCGACATTGAGCTGGATTATCAGCATGGTCACCTCGGCACCACCCAGCGCGGTACCGCCGGGCGGTCGATAAATAAGCTCGACGGGCATATCGCGACCGGCCTCCAGCTCGACGACCGCGAGCCGCTGTGGTGGCTTCGAGAGTGCCTCGACCACATCGGCGTCAGGTGGCAGATCGACCGTCTCATCGAATACCACGTCACCGTCGACCACCAGCCGGAACTGGCCTGTGCCGGACGTACCAACGTTGTAACGACCTGACTGGGGCACGCGCAACCGGGTAGCCAGCTGCAAATGATCAACATCGTCTGCCGTCAGACCCTCCTGTACCGGTCCCCACCACATCAAGTTGGCCGCCTGCCGCTGCTGCCGACCCACCTCGCGGTTGGCATCGAAGAAGATCACCTCCACACCCGGCCCGCTGCCGTCCGGAAGCTGGAGCAGCTCCTTCAGTGCGACCTCGGTGCGCTCACTGCTGCGGACACCGGTCGCGTGCACGATCTCGACCCCATCGCCCAGCGCTGCCCGCAGCGCCTCCAGCGGGGAGGACACATAAGACGGAAAGACGGTGGCACTGCCACCACCCAGCGTTCTGGCGATCGCGGCATTGGGCCCGATCACGGCCACTTGCCTCAGGGCGCTCGACTGCAAAGGAAGTGTGCCGTCGTTCTTGACCAGTACCATGCCGGCCGCGGAGGTCTTACGCAGCTCAGTCCTCAGCTCGCCGTCAGGCCAGTTCCGAGCCAGCGGCGTCGCCGCCTCGAGCCCATCGAGCGCCCCAACCCGGGCGGCGAGCCGCAGGATGCGGAGCACATGCCCGTCGATCGTTGCTTCGGATATCTGGCCGGACCGGACTGCCTCGAGCAGTTCTTCGGTCCACGGACTCGAGGGTCCGGGCATCGCCAGATCCAGCAGATCCTCTCCCGCTGCAGCGACCGAGCGGGTGGCGTACCAGTCAGACACGATCACGCCGTCGAAGCCCCACTCCCCCTTCAGCACGTCACGCTGCAAGGGGTTTTCAGTCATGGTGGTCCCGTTGACCTTGTTGTACGCCGCCATGACCGCCCAGGCGCCTGCGGCAACGATCCGCTCGAACGGGGTGAGGTACAGCTCCCGCAGCACCCGCTCCTCGACCAGCGCATTCACGTTGAAACGGTCCGTCTCGGAGTCGTGCTTGACCGTGGCAGCAACCCCCTCGGCCTGCAAACCCGCGACGTACGCCGTACCGATCACGGCCGTAAGCTCCGGATCCTCACTGAAGCACTCGAAATGCCGACCGCCGTACGGAGTTCGGTGCAGGTTGACGGTCGGAGCCAGCAAAACGTCCACGCCTTTGCGGCGAGCCTCACTAGCGAGCAGCCGCCCGAGGCGCTCCACAGCAACCGGATCCCAGCTCGCCGCCAGGGAAGTCGGTGAGGGCACGTTGGCAGACGGACTGCGCTCGTCCCAGGTCTCGCCACGGACTCCGGCTGGGCCGTCGGATGTGACGAGCCGGCGCAGACCGATCTCAGGAATCGGATGCAATGCCCATATGTCGGCACCGGTCATCAAGCGGACCTTCTGCTCGAGGCTGAGCTGTGCAAGCCGATTGGCGATTTCTGCTTCGGGATCAGCTGCTGTGGTTCGGGTCATACGGGTCATGTTGTCATCAGCGTTTCCCGTGGTGTCGTCCGCTCCGAACCTGTCGCAGCGACAGGTGCCGCCGCTACCGTGAGCACGTGAACATCGTCTTGATCTTGCTGTCGACGGACGGCTCATGACCTCCGAAGCCGGCATACCAATGGCGGATCTTGAGGCGGAGTGCCAGCGGCTGCTGAACTTTGGCCGCCATTTTCCCCATCCCTTGGGTGGTGCTGCGTGGCTCGATGCCACTGGCCAACCTGACATGTCTCGGCCGGTCTATACCTGGATCACGGCGCGGATGGTTCACGTGTACGTCCTGGGTCATCTACTTGGCCGGGCTGGTGATCTTGATCTGGCCGCGCACGCGCTTGCTGGGCTGGCCGGCCGGCTGCGCGACAGCAGTAGTGGCGGCTGGGTGACCAGCGTCGATACCGCCGAGGAGAGCCCGGACGAAAAGGCGTGCTACACGCACGCCTTCGTAGTGCTGGCCGCGTCGTCCGCCTCAGTGGCCGGATTGCCGGGGGCTCGCGAGCTGCTCAACGAGGCTTTCGACGTTTGGGACCAGCGGTTCTTCGATGCCGAGGCTGGAATGTTCGTCGACTCCTGGAACCGCAGCTTCACTCAGCTCAGCGACTACCGGGGTGTCAACGCCAACATGCATGGGGTCGAAGCCCTGCTGGCTGGTGCAGATGTGACTGGTGATGACATGCTGCGCGAGCGTGCCCTCGGAGTCGCTCGCCGCGTGGCGCTGGAGTTCGCCGAGCCGAATTCCTGGCGGATACCCGAACACTTCAATTCCGCTTGGGAGCCGCAGCTGGAACACAACCGGGATCGCCCGGACGATCAGTTTCAACCGTATGGCGCCACGGTCGGGCACGGCCTGGAATGGTCGCGATTGCTGCTCCATCTGGAGGCATCGCTGGCCGACCCGCCGGGTTGGCTGCTGGCTGCTGCCAAGGCGCTGTTTGAGCGTGCCGTGACCGACGGCTGGGCGGTGGACGGCGCAGACGGCTTCGTCTACACGACCGATTGGGACGGCACTCCAGTAGTCCGCGACCGGCTGCACTGGGTGCTTGCGGAAGCCATCGCCGCGGCCGCGGCGATGCGAGCCCGAACCGGCGATGATCATTATTCCGGCCTGGCCGCCACCTGGTGGGCGTACGCCGAGCGCTACTTGTTCGATCGGACGTACGGGTCATGGCATCACCAGCTCGACGCCAGCAACCACACCATCGACACCGTCTGGCCAGGCAAGCCCGATCTCTATCACGCCGTACAGGCAACCGTTATCCCGCGGCTGCCGCTCGCCCCGAGCATGGCAACGGCTCTCGCGGCGGATCAGTCAAGCGCCTCTGCGCGATAGAGGACCGCTCGTCCAAGACGTTCGGGCATAGATCCAGTGCGGTCAGTGCCGGAGACGTGTATCGGAGGCCGGCTCGACTCATGACGAGCTCGGCGGGCAGTTTGACGCGCCCAACGAGGTCCGGGGTGCTCGCGCAGCGCGATGACGCCCTCTTCGGCGAGCACCGCCTGGATATCGAGATGAGAAGTCTTCACACTTATTGAAGGCCTCAATTAGGGGCCGGATGTTCAACGACTGGGCAATACTTTCTTGCCCGAAACCTCAGCCCAAGCGGCAGGTCTGGCTCCACGCGTGGCCACCACTGGACGGCGTCGGCTGGCGTGTGGTTCTAGGGGCAGGGGATTTCCGGTTCCCGAAGTTCCTTTTCGTCGGAATGGAGGACGATGAAACGGTCAGAGGTGCTGGAGCATCGCATCCATGTCCAGCAGCTCGATCGGGTGGAAGCCGAGCGAGCCATCACTGATGCAGCACTCTTCGACTTCGGCGTTCAAGACACCGGCCGGGAAGGCGCGAGCTGGGCGCTGGCCAACCGCGGTGTGCCCGTCCGCGACGCCGCCGAGCTGGAAGCGAGCCCAGACGTGGCGTTGGCGTGGACGCTGCGGGCTGCGCCACATTACTACCGGCGCACCGATCTGCCGCAGGTTCTGGTTGCCACTTCGCCCCTATCAGACCGGGATGCCGCCAAGCGTGTGATTGGTGCTGACAAGTCGCTCAAGGAGGCCGGCATTTCCACCCTCGCAGGCCTCGCTGAAGTTGCCACGCAGATGCACCACGTCGTGACTAGGCCGCTGGTCAAGGGCGACGTCTCGACCGAGCTAACCGCTCGTCTCGATCCTCCCTATCTGCGGTACTGCGGGGCTTGCAAAACGACGCACTCGTGGGAGGTTCCCTTCCGCATCGGCGCTCTTTACGCGGGACTCGAGCTCGAACCGGGTACCTCACCGCCTGTGCTGCGGCGGATTCCAGGATGGCCAGAACGAACGCCCGGACCTGCGCCGGATCCAATGGCGGCACCCGAGTCGCTGCAACCGATCCGCAATTACCTGAGGTTTCTCGGCCCGGCTATACCGAACGATGTTGCTGCGTTCCTTGACTCGCCGGTCGCCGAGATCAAGGCGCACTGGCCAGCAGACGCGGTCGAAGTCACCGTCGATGGCCGGGAAGGTTGGATTCTGGGTGAGGTGGGGGGCATGGAGCAGGATCGGGAACTGCTGCGACTGCTGGGTGGCTTCGACCTCTTTCTCCAGGGCAAGGACCGCGACCTGATCGCGCCCGATACAAGCAAGCACAAGGCACTCTGGCCGATTCTTGGGCGGCCCGGCGCGGTGCTCTCCGGCACCGAGATCATGGGCACTTGGCGGCCCAAGACGGCAGGCAAACAATTCACACTACGCCTCGACCTTTGGAACACGCTCTCGAAGCCGAACCGCAAGCGGCTGGAGTTCGAAGCAGAGCGGCTCGCCGCGCACCGCGGCCTGAAGCTGGCCGCCATCGTCGAGGATTGACGAGCAGTTTCAGCTTTGGCCGACAACTGGATGCTCCCAAACCACCTCATCGGGCGACTTGTCGGGGCGCAGTCCGCGCCAGACAGGGTGCCGCAGTCGGCCGGGCTCGGTGAGCTCGCCGTATGAGACCTCGCCGACCAAAGACGGTCTAACCCAATGCGCATCGCGCGCATCCTCGCGCGGAACGTCGACGAACGGCGAAGTCTTCCGGCTCAGCTTCTCCAGCATTGCCTGGATGTCATCGAGCTGACGGTCGTTGAACCCCGATCCCACGCGGCCGACGTAGTGCAAGCCAGCCTCAGCCGGTATCCCCATCAGCAGCGACCCGACTCCGCCACCACGGCGGCCCTGGCCTTCTCGCCAGCCACCGATCACGACTTCCTGCATTCGATGCAGTTTGATCTTCAGCCAGGTATGAGTGCGTCGCCCCGGTTGATAGATCGAATTGCGGCGTTTGGCGACGACTCCTTCGAGTTGAAGTTGATCGCTCGTCTGCATTGCTGCCTGCAGATCGCCTTCGAAAATCGGCGGTACCTGGATCAGGGATCCCGGCTCCGGTCGTATCAGATTCTCCAAAATCGCCCGGCGTTCCTGGTAGGTTTTCTTGATCAATGACTGGCCGTTCAGCTCAAGAATGTCGAAGAGCATCAGCTGTGCCGGGTAAGCCTTCGCAGCCCGCTCGATATCCGCCGGCTTGGTGAGGTTGATTCGATGCTGCAGCAGGCCGAAGCTGGGCCGTCCGGCAGCGTCGGTGACCACGACCTCGCCGTCCAAGATCGCTGTCTCGACTCTGATCTTGGTCAGCTCGCGGGCTACTTCGAAATAGGCCTCAGTATCGTCCCTACCCTTGCGACTGAGCAGTTTCACTCGTTCACCGGCCAAGTAGGCGATGGTGCGTACGCCGTCCCACTTCATCTCGAACGCCCAGCCAGCCTCATCGCCGAAGCGGGCGGCCTCGACCGGGGTGGCGAGCATGGGATCCACATGGTCCGGAAAGTCGACCTCTTGCGCGGACCCGGCTGGCAGGTCGCTGGCGGATAAGGTGCGGTCGTCGGGGCCTCCTGCATCGGTGATTGTGTGGGCGGAGCCTCCGCCAGGGCCTTCCCGGTCTTCCGGGTCGGTCTCCATGAGGTGCATCAGCCAGTTCTTCTCCGGTTGAGAATCGCCGCTACCGGTGTGGATCAAAGCGAACTTACGGACACCGCCAAGCCCGCCGTCGGGCTGGCCAAACAGAGTAATGACCACCTCCTTGCCCTCGCGCCACTTGTGGAGGCGGTAGGTTCCGGTGTCCCAGATCCGCATGTTTCCGGCGCCGTACTCGCCTTTGGGAATGGCGCCGTGGAAGGTCAGGTACTCCAGGGGATGATCTTCGGTTCGCACCGCGAGGTGGTTGATCGTCGGATCAGTTGGCGGCGCTTTGGGTACCGCCCAGCTGGCCAGCACACCGTCGCGTTCCAGCCGCACGTCGTAGTGCAAGCGGCGCGCATGGTGTTCTTGGATCACGAATCGGAAGCCGTCCTGCTGCTGGTCTGATCCCGCGGCAGGGACCGGCTCTGGCGTCTTGGCCGGGTCACGCATGCTGCGATACCTGGCAAGCCGATCCCGGTCGGCGCTGGGAGCCAAGGCGGCGAGTGGGTCACCGAGCGTGGCCAGTCTCGTGATCACCTCCTGGTACTCCAGCTGCCGCAGCTCGGAATCCGCGAGCTCATCCCAGGTCCGCGGCGCGGCGACCATCGGCAGGTCGCGTCCGCGCAGCGAGTAGGGCGAGACTGTGGTCTTGGCGCCGTTGTTCTGGCTCCAGTCGATGAACACCTTCCCGTCGCGCTGCGAGCGCTTCATGCTGCTGATCACCCGGTCAGGATGATCAGATTCGAGTGCCAGCGCGAGCTCGCGCGCCACTTCTGTAGCCTGCTCTGGGGATTGCGAGCCATCCAGCGGCGCGTACAGATGGATGCCCTTGCTTCCGCTGGTAACTGGAACCGGGTCGTGTCCGATGTCGCGCAGGATGTCTCGCACCAGCATCGCAATCGATGCACACTCAGCCAGGCTCACACCTGGCCCAGGATCAAGATCGAGAACCAGACGATCGGGATTTTGAGGGCTTCCATCGGGGCCGAATCGCCACTGCGGAACGTGAATCTCCAGGCCGGCAAGCTGGGCCAGCCAGGTCAGCGTGGCAAGATCATTGATGACTGGATAGTCATTGTCGTGATCTTTGTGAGAGATAGTGCGGCGCGGCACCCAGTCCGGCGTCCCGGCGCCGAGATCTTTGTTGAAGAAGACGGTCGGCCGTTTTCCTTTTACCTCGCTGACGCCGTCAGGCCAGCGCTTGCGGGTCGCCGGACGATCACGGAGGTGGGGCAGCATGGTCGGACCAACTTGCGCGTAGTAGGACAAGACATCAGCTTTGGTGGTCTGGGTCTGTGGATAGAGCACCTTGTCAAGGTTGCTGAGCTTGATCGTCCGACCCTCGACTGTCACTACCTGGTCGTGCGATGCCCTGCCCATGGAGCCAGTATCGGCCGGTCAAATCTAAGCGCCAAACCCTGGTTGCTCGGATTCTGAGGCGTCTGAGTGGGTAGTAGGCGGGATATGAGAGCGCTCTGGAAGGGAGCCATCACCTTCGGTCTGGTGAATGTTCCGATCAAGCTTTATCCAGCGACCGAAGACCACGACATCAGCCTGCATCAGGTGCACGACGCTGACGGCGGCCGAATTCGTTACCAACGGCGGTGTGAGGTCTGCGGCAAGGTGGTCGAGTACGCCAATATCGACAAGGCGTACGCGGAAGGCAAGACCACCGTCGTGCTCACCGATGAGGACCTCAAGTCGCTGCCGGAGGAGCGCAGCCACGAGATCGAGGTCGTCGAGTTCGTGCCGTCCGAGCAGATCGATGAGATCAGGTTCGACCGGAGCTACTTCGTGGAGCCGGAGAAGCCTGCTACCAAGGCATACGCACTGCTCCGGCGAGCCCTGGAGGAGACCGATCGTACGGCGATCGTGCAGTTCTCGCTGCGCCAGAAGACCCGGCTGGGAGCACTGAGATCCCGTGGCAAGGTGTTGATGCTCCAGTCGCTGCTATGGGACGACGAGGTGCGCGAGGCTGATTTCCCGAACGTGAGGGACGACGTCAAGGTGTCGCCTCAGGAGCTGAAGATGGCATCGTCGTTGATCGACAACATGTCCGCGGACTTCGCGCCCGACAAGTTCAGCGACGAGTACCAAGATCAGTTACGGCAACTGATCGCCGCCAAGCTCGAGCAGGGCGACGCCTTGGACACCGCTGCCACGTTCGGTGAGAAGGGTGAAGAGAAGGCGGATCGTGGCGAGGTGGTCGATCTGATGGAGGCACTGCGCCGCAGCGTTGAGCAGAACCGCGCGGCCAGGAAGACGGCGGGACCCCAGCCGTCGGCGAAGCAGCCGACCGCCAAGAAGCCCGCAGCCAAGAAGGCAGCAGCTAGGAAAGCTCCGGCCAAGAAGGGAGCGGCGAAGAAGGCGACAACAGCGAAGTCAGCCAAAAAGGCCAGCTGATCTGGCTTACTCGGGAGGAACAATGAGGAGGAACACATGGGTATCGGAGTTGGCATTGCCTTGATCGTGATTGGAGCGATCCTGCTCTTTGCACTCAACGTCGACATGCCGTTTGTGTCAGACGACACGCTCGGCATCATCTTCATCGTGGCTGGGGCATTAGCGCTGATCTTGGCGCTGATAATGCAAGCGCAGCGCAGTCGGACCAAGCACGTGCAAGAGAATCGCTTCGACGGTTCTCCGCCATTCGTCTGACTTGCCCTCGACTCTGCGAGCGTAGGTAGGCGCCCGCTGGTGATCGGAGGAGCGATGAGCGGAACACGTTTTTCGTTTCGCGAAGGGTGACGACAGCACCAGTTCACCGGGACGCCGCGCGAGCACAGCAAAAAATTTGCGTCCTCGGCTGCAAGCTCAGCCGGGGACGCAGACTGTCAGGGCACTTGGGCGGACCTCGGCGCGCAGGACGCGGCAATCGCCCATGACGTCACCATCGAGCTGATAAGGGTCTGGGTGACGCAGACGCACTTCGACCTGAGTGGCCCGCCATTGGTCGACGCGATCATCGGCATGCGGGCGCCTGGTGACCAATCGGAGAAACGTGCGTAGCCAATGGGAGAGCCGATGCGGCGACGCCACATACACATCGAGCCGGCCGTCGTCAGGCCGCGCACCTGGGATCAACGTAAGATTCCCGGCGAGCTTGCCGACATTGCCAATCGCACAGATCATCGCGTGCCGTCGACGCGGACGATGATCATCAAGGGTGATCCGCATGTCGATCGGGGTGCGCCCGAGCGCCTTCGCGGCCGCGATGAAGTACGCTCCGGCACCGATGGCATCCTTGAGTTCCGGGCTGGTCTCGTCCATGATCATCGCATCAACTCCCAAGCCCGCAATGACCGCGAAGTGCTCGCCCGGCACACCGTCAACGGTGAGCTTGATCAAATCAATGTCAAGGGTGTGCTCGCCGAACGCGACCTCCAGCGCGTCGAGCTCAGACAGCGGAATCTCCAGGTTGCGTGCTAGCAGGTTTCCGGTGCCGACCGGCACCACTGCCATCTGGATCCCCGATTGCGCCAGTCTGTCCGCAACGATCCGTACCGTTCCATCGCCGCCGACGGCGATGACACGGTCTGGGTTCGCGGAAACCACGTCGGCCGTGATGGCCTGGCCGGGATTGTCTGCAGGGGTCGCCAGCCAGACTGGGTCGCTCCAGCCCGTTTCTCCTGCCCGCCGAGCGACCGCGTCACGGAGATCATCGGACACCTTGATCGGGTTGTAAACCACCGCGCAGCGACGCCCCGAACGCTCGTTCACAGCGTGGCTCCTCTCGCCTGGGCATGGCCTGCCGGTTGCCATCACAATCGCAATACCCTAATCGGACTCGGGATATTGAGCCCGTCAGATCAAGCCTGTCGCGACAGCCGTGAGGAGCGTGTGAAAAGCGGCCGACACGCGGTCTGGCGTCTCGCGGGGATGATCAGCTCGCCATCTACGATGGTGCTGATCGCGTGATGGCGGCCTCGAGTCACGGGCTTTCCCGGCGTTCCGATAAGCTTTAGCGCTCAGCGTAGAGATCTTGTTCTTGGGGGAGATCCCATGTCCATAGGGGAAGCTGCAACCGTGTTCTCGGTTGAGCACGACGCCGCGGCCTCACTCATCCACATGCGAGCCCAGGGCGTCAGTCTACTGGTGCAGCTCAAGCCAACCGGCTTGCCGGTGATCTTGCACTGGGGTGCTGATCTTGGCGATCTTGACGGTTTGTCGGCCGCAGCACTGCTTGCTGCATTCGGCCCGAGTGGTCTCGACCCGCTGCCGTCCATGATGTCGTCGCTGATACCAGAAGCCTCCGCGGCCTGGAGCTCGCGCGCAGCCTTGGCCGGATCTCATGACGGCCACATATCCGCAGCGTCCTTTACCGTTAGCCGTTCTCAGCTCATCAGCGAGACCCCGGTACAGCCAGGTCTGACCGAGGTCGGCGCCGATACCGTGATCGTCGAAGCGGAGGATCCGGTCAACCGCCTAACCTTGGACCTCGCCCTGCAGCTCACTGGCAACGGGCTGGTCCGGTCTCGTGCTGGTGTCACAAACAAGAATGTCGCAGACTACCGGCTGGAGGGTTTGGAGCTCTTCCTGCCAGTCAGCGACCTGGCTACCCATCGCGTCGAGTTCGACGGACCGGCGCTGTCGACAGTTCCGCTGCGATCTGGGGCCTGGTCTGTCGATCATATGGGGTTCGACGACCGACCAGCTTACGTAGCTTTGGCGGTGGCCGGAACGGGCTTTCGCAGCGGTCAAGTGTGGCAGACGCATGTGGCCTTCAGTGGCGCAGTCCAGCACCGGGCTGAGCGAACGGTCTATGGCAGGACCTATCTCGGTGGTGGAGAGCTTTTGCAGCCGGGTGAAATCGTGCTCGGTATCGGGGAGGCGTACCACTCCCCATGGGTCGTGTGGTCCTGGGGTGACGGGCTGGATGCGGCGGCGGCCCGCCTGCACCGACACGTTCGGTCAGAGGCGCGACATGACAAGCGGGTGATCTTCAACGCCGCCGCACCAGTGTTCGCTGACCACGACCGGCAGGCGATGCTCGCCCTCGCCGAGTACGCCGCGGCCGTCGGTGTCGAGACGTTCCTGCTGGACCTCGGGTGGTGCTCGCGCGCCGGCCTTGACCCGTACGCGGACAGCGCCGGCCTGACCGAGACGGGATCGTCGGCCGATCTCGATGGGTTGCTCACGCGTATCCGAAGCTTGGATCTTGAGGTCGGGCTGGCGATCGAACTTGAGCTGGTCGAGGCGGACCCGGCCATTGTCCGCGACCATCCGGACTGGCTGCTGACTGTCGAGCGCGATGGGGTGACCCGGCAGGTGTTGGATCTATCGGCGCGGCCTGCGATGGTCCACGTGTGGGAGAGGCTTACCAAGCTGCTCGACCGACACCATGTGTCATTGCTGAGCTGGTCGCTTCCCCAAGGTGCGCACCGGCCCGGTGCTACCGCAACTCAGCACAGCAGCACGCTTGCGGCATACCGCCTGCTCGATGCGTTGGATGAGCGCTACCCGCACCTCACGATCCAGACAACCAATCTTGACTTGGCGATGACGACTAGGGCGGTTGGAGCTTATCTGTCGGCGGACTCGACCGTACGGCACGCCGACTTTGCCGGCCTTGTGCAGCTGCTACCTCCGGGACTGGTTTGGCAGCCGGCACTCGACGAGCCTGACGACGCAACCTCGTCGGCGTATCGGGCGATCTCTGCATTCTTCGCGCGACTAGGTCTGGGGATCGATCTCAGAAAGCAGGCTCCGGGGAATTTGCGCTCCATCCACCGATGGCTTTCGCTGTACAAGAGGTTCCGATCGTTGCTGCACTCCGGCACGACGGTGCGGTCAGACGAGAGTGATCGAGGTTTTGTGGCCCACGGCGTGGTGGCCGGCGATCGCGACGAGGCTTTGTTTGCTCTGGTTTGGCTGGAGCGGGCGCTGGCAAGCCGACGGGTACGCATCGATGGGCTCGACCCGGCGACTTTCTACCGGATCGAGGTTATTGCCCGCCCTGGCGAGGCTCAGACCGTCACACCGGCGTGGGCGTCAGGTGCTCCGGTGCTTACCGGCCAGGCTCTCGGCGCGGCCGGTATCCCGCTGCCCCCCGCGCGTCGCGGCTCAGCTCTACTGGTCCATCTCCAGGCAGTTGGATAACCCTCACTCAGCGAGAGCCTGGTCTGCAGCGGTTGCCGCCTGCTCGGCCGAAGCAGCGGCTTGGCGCAGTTCCTGATAGTGCTTCCTTGCGGCTCGCGCCGCCTCCCGCGCTTCTCGCTCGGCAACCTCGGTCTGGCGCAGCTGGCTGCGCAACGATTCGACCTGGTCGGCCAGCTCATCTGCGCGCTGGGTAGCTGCCTCCGCCTCCGCCTCTGCCGACTCCGCGGCCTCATGCGAGGCGGCGGCCCGCTCCCGGGCCTCCTTCGCCGCCTTTTCGGCTTCGCGACGCTGCTTCGGATCAAGCGCGGGTGCCGGTTCTGTCGGCGCCGGCATAGCCGGCTGGCTTGGTGCCTTCGCCGGGAGCGACGCTCCAAGAGCGGACGCTAAATCCGTAGGTCCGAAGCCGCCGTAGGTGACGGCCTGGATCAGCCGACCCGCCCGCAGTAGGTCAGCGATCTCCGGGTCGCCGAGCGCAGTCTGCAATGTTTGGCCAACTTCTTGTTTCGCTCCCTCGGGCACGCTGTAGCCATGCTCACTGCCCAGCTCCACCGCACGGCGTGCCAGTGCATCAACCGTCTTTCGACGCTCCGCGGAGAGCTGGCGCAGCTCGTCTCCCGCCATCCGCTGCTGGGCATCTTGAAGGGCGCCCCCAAGTTCGAGAAGTGCGCTCACCGCCTCCGGTTCCCGCCGTGCGAGCAGGTTGATCAGCCAGGCACTGCGGGTGGGTCGCCGGAGTCGGCCGATCTCGGTGGCGAGCTGGCGGTCTCGCGCCTGACGGGCCTCGGCAACGAGCTGGTGCCGCCGCTCGATGAAGTCATCGGGTGAGAGGGCGTAGAGCTCGTTGGCTGCAGTCTCTAGATCCACGGGGCCGCGCTAACTGATCAGCCCCACGGTGCGGGTGCGAAGTTGATTGTCGTGTTGTCGATCAACCGCGTTCCACCGACCCGAGCCGCAACGGCGAAGGTGGCAAGCCCAACATGATCATCTGGCACCTCAGCGAAGGTGGACGGATTGACTATTGTGGCGTAGTCGAGTTCAAAGCACGGTTCTGCCTCGGCCCGATCCAATACCTCGTATGCCGCCGCTCGGGCAGACGGGACCGAGCCTTGGGTTGCTGCCTTCTCCAGCGCTGCCGACAGGCTTCGTGCCACAGCACGCTCACTTGCGGTGAGAAAGATGTTGCGGCTGGACAATGCAAGCCCATCGGGCTCCCGGACAATTGGTGCGCCGACGATCTCAATTGCGAGGTTCAAGTCGATCACCATCCGCCGGATGCAGGCGAGTTGTTGCGCGTCCTTTTCGCCAAAGATCGCGACCTGCGGCCGGATGATGTTGAACAACTTCAGGACCACAGTGAGTACTCCGTTGAAGTGACCAGGACGGGAGTGTCCCTCGAGAACCGAACCCAGGGCGCCGGCGTGCACGGTGATCTGCCGCCCCGCTGGGTACAGGTCGCTGACGCTCGGCACGAAGACGATGTCGACCCCATCGGCCTCGCAAACCTGGAGATCGTCCTCCAGCGGCCGCGGGTATCGCGCGTAGTCCTCGCCAGGACCGAACTGCAGCGGGTTGACGAAGATGCTGACCACAACTACATCACCGAGTGTCTTGGCCAACTTGATGAGGGAACGATGTCCCTCGTGCAGGGCGCCCATCGTGGCCACATAGGCAATGCGCGGGGTAACAGGCCCTTCGCGTGCGCTACGAAGTGCGGCGTACTCGGCAACACTATGAGCGATCTTCATGACTTGACCTCTGGAGTAGGAATCGTCGATGCGAATGTGTGCTGCTCGCTCGGGAAGGCGCCAGTCCTGACATCCTCAACGTACGCTGCGGCTGCGTCGCCGATGATCTTGGCCAGGTTGGCGTACTGCTTGACAAAGCGCTGCAATCTGCCGCGCCGCAGCCCGGCCATGTCCTGCCACACGAGGACTTGTGCGTCACAGTCCGGGCCGGCACCGATGCCAACAGTAGGAATATCGACCTCAGCGGTCACCTGACGCGCCAGGTCACCCGGCACCATCTCCAACACCACGGCGAAGGCACCCGCCTCCGCCACGGCGTGCGCGTCGGTCAGCAGTCGTCCCGCATCATCGCCCCTGCCTTGTACCCGGTAGCCGCCGAGCCGGTGTTCGCTCTGCGGGGTGAAGCCGATGTGCCCCATGACTGGGATGCCAGCGTCAGTGACCTTGCGGATTTGATCAGCAACGCGTACCCCACCCTCGAACTTCACAGCGTGGCAGCCGCATTCCTTCATGAAACGGATTGAGGTCTCCAAGGCCTGCGACGGTCCATCCTCATACGAGCCGAAGGGTAGGTCGGCAACGACAAAGGCACGCTTGGTGGACTTCACCACCGCACGCACCAATGGCAGCAGCTCCGCAACGGTCACCGGCAGCGTGGTCTCGTACCCGTAGACATTGTTGGCTGCGGAGTCTCCGACGAGCAATGCCCAGACACCGGCCTCCTCGAACAACTCAGCGGTGTACTGGTCGTAGCTGGTCAGCATGGCCCAGCGCTCGTGTTGACGCTTGGCGGCATAGAAGTCGGTGATGCGGATCCTGCGCACCGGCGGGGGACTGGTTTCGGTCACTGCTGCCGCCTCACTCTGGAGAACCTAACGCATGAGGCAGCACGACGGGACTCGTTCCGGCCAGGCGAAGATCGGCGCGCTGGTGTAAACATCCCACGCAGCGCGTGATGCGCACGCTGTGCCCGGGATGCACGCCATGCACAGCGTCAAGATCCCACGCAGCGTGGGATGTCAACTGGGAACGTTAGAGATTCTCGGCGCTTGCCGTCAGAGTCGGGAAAGAACCAGCGATGACCTGGTACGCGAGACGCCGGGATAGTTGCGGATGATGCCGAGCACCTTCTCAAAGTGGCCCGCGTCGGCAGCGCGGACGCGGAGGATTCCGTCTGCCTCACCAGTAACCGTGTACGCCTCAGCGACCTCTGGAATGGCCCTTACCATCTCCCGCATCCGTTCCGGCGGCACCCGACCTTCGCAGTAGACCTCGACAAAAGCCTCGATCGTCCAGCCCAGTGCCGCCGGCTCGATCTCGGCCGTGAAACGCCGGATCACACCGCTCTGTCGGAGCCGATCAACTCGCCGTTTGGTGGCCGCGGTTGACAGCCCGACGTGATGCCCGAGCATGGCAAAGCTCTCACGACCGTAGTCGGTCAATCGCGCAAGGATCTTGTGATCGATTTCGTCAAGACGCAATACAGTCTCCTCGATTTGATTGATCACACTATCTGACTTGCGTCCGCTAGGACCCTACCCTTCAAGGGTGACAATCACAGTGCTGAGTGGCGTCGGACACCCCGTTCGGCGTGCGAAGCTTCGGCACTATCTGATGTGCCCGCCGACTTACTTCGACGTGACTTATTCGATCAACCCGTGGATGGATCCGAGCCGACAGGTGGACCGTGCCTTGGCCGTCCGGCAATGGTCAGGGTTGGTTGACGCCTACCGCTCGACAGGCCATCGAGTAGACCTCTTGGAGCCACAACCAAACCTGCCCGACATGGTCTATGCCGGGAACGGCGCTACCGTGATCGATGGCCACACGCTGTCGGCCAGATTCGCCAATCCAGAGCGTGGAGGGGAAGTCGCGGTCCACGCGGCATGGCATCAGCGCAACGGCACCCTGTACGGCGGAGACGTGCAGCCGGCGATTGCGATCAACGAGGCCGAGGGCGATTTTGCCGTGCTGTCGGGGAAAATCCTGGCTGGCTATGGCTTCCGGACAACGCTGCCGGCTCATCGTGAGATCGCCACGTTGACTGGTCGTGAAGTGCTCAGCCTCGAGCTGGTCGACCCGCGGCTCTTCCACCTTGATCTTGCTCTCACCGTCCTGGACGACCAGCGTGATCACATTGCCTACTACCCGGACGCATTCAGTCAGCGGAGCCGAGGGTTGCTCGGCCAACGGTTCCCAGACGCTCTCATTGCGACCGAGTTTGACGCGTACGCCTTTGGGCTCAACGCGGTGAGCGATGGGCTGCACGTCTTCATCCCCACGGGCGCCCGTCGGTTGCGCGAATTGCTGGCCGCCGCCGGCTACTGGCCGATCTCGGTGGACCTCAGCGAGCTGATCAAGGGTGGCGGCAGCGTGAAGTGTTGCACCCAAGAGATCAGGCCAGCGCCCCCTACTCAACTAGTCCCATCCCAACTCCTCGGCAGGACCCCATCGTGATCACAACGGACCATACCCTCACGCACGCCGGTCAGCTGCTGCAGATCGAGGACGAACACGTCGCTCACAACTACCACCCAATCGATGTTGTGGTAGCCAGCGGGTCCGGTGCAGTGCTTACTGACAGCGACGGTGAGCAGTACCTGGACTTCCTAGCCGCCTATTCAGCCGCGAACTTCGGGCATTGCCACCCGGTACTGGTCGCCGCCGCCAAGGAGCAGCTCCAGCGACTCACGCTGACCTCCCGAGCGTTCCATCACGATCAGCTGGCTCCCTTTGCGGAAGGACTAGCGAGACTGATCGGTAAGGAGATGGTGCTCCCGATGAACAGTGGCGCCGAGGCCGTAGAGTCCGCGATCAAGGTCGCACGGAAGTGGGGTTACGAGGTCAAGGGCGTGCCGGATGGTCAGGCTGTGATCATCGTTGCGACCGGCAACTTCCATGGCCGGACCACAACGATCATCGGTTTCTCCGATGATCCGCTCGCGCACGATCACTACGGACCGTACACTCCAGGTTTCGTCTCGGTCCCGTACGGTGATCTTGAAGCGCTCCGCGACGCGATCACTGATGATGTTGTCGCAGTCTTGCTGGAGCCGATCCAGGGGGAGTCGGGCGTACGAATTCCGCCAGCTGGCTATATGGCCGGGATACGGGAGTTGACCAGCCAGCATCGGGTGCTGTTCATTGCCGATGAGATCCAGTCGGGACTGGGACGTACCGGCCGCACACTCGCCTTGGAGCATGAGAACGTCACGGCTGATGTCTACCTGCTCGGCAAGGCGCTCGGCGGTGGCATCGTGCCGCTGTCCGCGGTCGTTGCTGATCATGATGTACTCGGCGTTCTGAAGCCTGGTCAGCACGGCAGCACGTTCGGAGGCAATGCGCTGGCCTGCGCCATCGGCCGGGCCGTGGTGCGTCTGCTGGAGACCGGCGACTACCAGCAGCGCGCAGCCAGGTTGGGCCTTCAGCTCCGAGATCGGCTGGATGGCATGGTTGGTCGTGGGGTGGTCGGGTTCCGCTCGCGCGGCTTGTGGGCCGGCGTCGACATTGAGCCTCGTCTCGGCACCGGTCGTGACGTCTGCGAGGCGCTGGCCCGGCGCCATGTGCTGGCCAAAGACACTCACGGCTCCACGATTCGCCTGGCCCCGCCGCTGGTGATCAGCGAGGCGCAGCTCCATCACGGACTCGATCAACTCACGCTGGTGTTGCGTGATCTGAGTTAGTAGGACAGTTCGGAGCGTCGGTGAATCTCGAGCTCCCGGGGCACACAGCCACAGCCCTCGTCAGTCAGGATAGGGGCATGACGGCACAGGATCCGGACGAGAACGCGCGTCGACTCTCGGGGGAGGCTGCTTGGGACCGCGACCCCACCGGCTGGTTCGAGCGGCTCTACGCCGAGGCTGCTCAGGGGCAAGCCATCATCCCCTGGGATCGGCGAGCACCGCACCCGCTGCTGGTCGAGTGGATCGAGCAGCAACCGACTAACTCGGCATGCCGCACTCTGGTCGTCGGTTCCGGACTCGGCGACGATGCGGCATTCCTGGCGGCCCACGGGTATCGCGTCATCGCCTTCGACATCTCAAGATCTGCAGTCGAGTCGGCTCGGCGTCGCTTTCCATCCACTCCGGCGGATTTCCGGGTTGCCGACCTATTGAATCCGCCAACCGAGTGGCGTCAGCATTTCGATCTTGTGGTGGAGACCTATACCACGCAGTCCTTGCCGGTACGGCTGCGCCCCACCGTCGCCCTCCACGTCGGCCGCTTCGTGGCATCAGGAGGCAAGTTGCTGGTGCTGGCCGTTGCACGGGATGGTGACGCACCGGTCGATGGGCCGCCGTGGCCGCTCAGCCGCGCTGACATCGACTCCTTCGCAGTCGAGGGCCTGGTGGTGGTGAGCCTGGAATTGGTCCGCGAGCCGCCCGGAATGCACCACTGGCGAGCTGTCTTTACCCGCCCTGCCGGATGACCTGCATATGAACCCTTCGATGGCCTCCGAGGTCCGCAGAGTGACTTGTCGATTCCGTCTCCAGTGATTGACAGCTGAGACCGTAGGGTTGGCCGGAAGAGACCGGGCGCCGAGGAGGAGTTTGACGTGGCGGGCAAGACCGTGATCACGTTCGGCACATTCGATGTTTTCCACGTCGGACACGTACGAGCGCTGAACCGGTCTGCCGCCCTTGGTGATCGACTCGTGGTAGGGGTGTCCTCAGACAAGCTCAACTTGGCCAAAAAGGGTCGCAATCCGGTTTTCAGTCAGGAGGAACGTCTCGAGATCGTCGCCAATGCCAAGGCGGTCGACGAGGTGTTCATCGAGGAGAGCCTTGAGCAGAAGCGGGACTATGTGCTCGAGCACCGGGCCGACATATTGGTGATGGGCGAGGACTGGTCCGGCAAGTTCGACTATCTCAACGACATCTGTCAGGTGGTATACCTACCGCGTACGCCGTCCGTCTCTACAACTGCGATCATCGAGCACATTGTTAGTAACTCCTGAGGCCTACGGTGCCCCAGTGACAAATGTTGCGGCCCACCGGTCTGACGAGGACAGATGGGCCAAGGCTCAGCATGACATGAGGGCGAGTTCGCGCGGTCAGCGACCCCATGGCCGCAAGTCCTTGCCCGTTAGTTGGCGCTCGGCTGAGAAGGAGTGACCATGCCAGACGGGGGCGGTGCGAACAGCCGTCACCGTTCTCCCATGAGGACGCCTACTGCCGCGACGCCGCCCTCCGGTAGAGGCAATTTGGGTCGCGAACTGATCATCGCGGAGGCTGTGCGCTTCATTGACCAGAGTGGCCAGGACCGGCTGACCATGAGACGGCTCGGTGCGGAGCTGAACGTAGAGGCGATGGCCCTGTACCGCTATGTGCCTGGCCGAGAGCAGTTGCTCGATGGGGTCGTCGAGTATGTGATGAACGAGCTGTATGACACGACGATGACAGGCGAACTGACCGCATCCTGGCAGGAGTATCTGCAGCAGACGGCGCATGGTGTGCGAACCGTGGCGACCGCGCACCCACGAATCTTTCCGATGGTGGCGGGCCGGCCCCCTGCCGCGCCGTGGCTCCGGCCACCATTGCGCAGCCTCCGGTGGGTCGAAAGCTTCCTTGAGGCTCTGGCCGGGTTTGGCTTCTCGGCTCAGCAGAGCGTGCTGGTCTATCGTGCCTTTGCCACATTTTTGCTCGGTCACCTACTGCTCGAGACCGCCACACTGGCTGGCGAAGCAGAACCAGGGGTCGAGGGCGACATTGCAGTCGCAGACGCCGCGGACCTGTCCGCGTATCCGAGGCTGACCGCGTTGTCCGCTCAGCTATCACAGGATGCATTCGAGGACGAGTTCGACGATGCGTTGCATGATCTGATCAAGAGGATCACTAACCTCCACAGCTGACGGGCAGCACGAGCCATGTTTGGGTATGACGAAGTCGGGGTTTTAACACTTGTAAGCAGGGGTGATGAACTGAGATGACCGACAACCAGGGCACAGATGTCACCGAGGACATCGACCTGACGGACGGCCGACACGAATCTGTGAACGAACGGATGGATCGGAACTGGAACGAGATCCTGCAGGAGCTGCGAGTTACCCAGACCGGCACCCAGATCTTCACGGGGTTTTTGCTCACGATCGCATTTCAGGCCAGGTTCACCGAATTGACTACCTTTCAGGTTCGGGTCTATCTAGTCCTCGTCATCGCTGCTGTGCTGACCACCGCGTTTGGATTGGCGCCAGTGAGCCTGCACCGTAGCTTGTTCCGCAAGGGCGCAAAGATGATCATCGTGGAGACAGCACACATCATCATGCGGATCACGCTGGTAGGGGTCGCGGTGATGTTGATCGGGACAGTGCTGTTGATCTTCGATCTGGTGGTTGGTCGTAATGCCGCGCTCATTCTCGCCGGAGTTACGTTGCTTGTGGTGATCATCCTTGCGGTTTTGCCAGCAGTTCTTCGGTCCAGCCGGCGCGATCCGGCCAAGATCAGCTGAAAGGAGACGATCATGCCAGGCAAGAAGAAGCCAGGCCCAAGTGTCAAGGACGACAAGGTTTACGAGGCAATTCGCGATGAAGGCGGGTCAAAGGAGAAGGCGGCTCGCATCGCCGACGCATCGGCCGCGCAGGGCCGCTCCTCGGTTGGCAAGAAGGGCGGCAAGTCGGGCTCGTACGACGACTGGAAGGTCGAAGACTTGCGCAAACGGGCCAAAGAGCTGGGTATGTCGGGTTACTCCGGCAAGAACAAGTCGGAACTGGTGTCAATGCTGCGCAATCGCTGATTAGCTGATACTCCGCCGCGGCCTGGACGGCTATCTTGCGGACGGTTCAAGGCAGGGTTGGACGCTGGGGAGGGGGATCGGTCTGGGTGTTGAGGCGAGCATTCGGCCTGATCATCTGCTTGAGCATCCTCTGCGGCTGTAGTAGCCAGCAGGCAGCAGCCACGGAGGATTTGATCAAAGCCTTGGGCGACGCCCACAGCGCGATCGCAAGCAGCATTTTGGCGATCGAGCTGTACGACCAGGAGCGAAGCACCCGTGCCGTAACCGAGACCGTGCTCGGAGACATGACGGAGCAGATCGTGGACGCCGAGCGGGCGTTGGTGCCTATCAAGATCGACAGTGAGCAGACCCAGTCGGATCGGGATGCTGCGTTGGCTGCGGTACACGCTGGTGTCGCCGCGGTGCTGACCAGTCGCGATGAGCTACAGATGCATGGTGCCGTCGAGAGCACAGCGGAATTGGAATCGGCTGCGGGCCAAGTAGATAGCGTGCTCGCCGAGCTCAGAGGCAGCCGATGAAGAAAGTCCTCGGCGTCGCTCTGGGGATCCTGACCGCGATTGGCGGCTTCCTCGACATCGGAGACATGGTGACGAACGCAGTCGTTGGCTCACGGTTCGGGCTCTCCCTCGGTTGGGTCGTCGTAGTCGGCGTGATCGGTATCTGCATCTTTGCGCAGATGTCGGGGCGTGTGGCGGCCGTAAGCGGCAGGGCGACCTTCGAGCTGATTCGGGAACGGCTCGGGCCGCGGGTCGCGGTGCTGAACCTGGGTGCCTCTTTCATGATCAATTTGATGACCCTGACCGCTGAGATCGGCGGAGTGGCCTTAGCTCTTCAGCTGGTCAGCAGCGTTTCCTATCTGCTGTGGGTACCTTTCGCGGCGCTGGCGGTCTGGCTTGTCGTCTGGCGGGTCAAGTTCTCTGTCATGGAAAATGTTGCGGGCCTCGTCGGGCTCTGCCTGATTGGCTTCGCGGTGGCACTCTTCCTGCTTCACCCCGATTGGGGCGCGCTAGGACGGCAGGCCCTTCAAGGCACAGCGACGGCTACTGAGAAAGTCTCGACCTACTGGTTCTACGCCGTTGCGCTGTTTGGTGCGGCAATGACGCCTTATGAGGTCTTCTTCTTCTCCTCGGGCGCCGTGGAGGAGGGCTGGACGGTCAAAGACCTCACGCGGTCACGAGCTAACGTGCTGGTGGGATTTCCCCTCGGTGGCCTGCTCTCCCTGGCAATCGCCGGCTGCGCTGCCGTCGTGCTCCTGCCGCAGCTCATCTCGGTGACGGCGTTGTCCCAGGTGATGCTGCCCGTGGCCTTGGCGGGCGGCAAGGTCCTACTCGCGCTGATCATTCTCGGGACCGTGGCGGCAACGGCAGGAGCGGCGCTGGAGACCACATTGTCCGCTGGCTACACGATCGCACAATTCCTCGGCTGGCCCTGGGGCAAGTTCCGGCCGCCAGCGCAGGCGGCGCGCTTCCATCTGCTAATGATCATCTGCTTGATCGTCGGCATTGGCACTTTGATGACCGGAGTGGACCCGATCCAGGTAACCGAAATCTCGGTGGTCTTCTCCGCCGTAGCGCTGCCGCTTACCTACCTTCCTATCCTGATCGTGGCCAACGATCCTGAGTACATGGGTGAGCACGCCAACGGACAGACGCTGAATGGCGTAGCTCTGATCTACCTGGTGATCATTCTTGCTGCGGCGCTCGCGGCAATTCCGCTCTTGATCATGACTGGGGTCGGACAGTGACCCCGGAAACAGAGAATGAAGCTGCCCGCTGGCTGGACGCTCAGCTGCACCTCCTCGACCGTCAGGTGCTCGATGTCGACGGTGTTCCGATGGCAGTGGTGGACGATCTCGAGCTCTCCGAGGTCCCCGTTGGCGAGGAGATTCCGATCGACACTCCGCCTCCGGTGATTACCGCACTGCTCAGCGGTCCTGTCCTTGCCACCCGGATCTTTGGCGGACGTCCACCCGACTCGCGGATGGAGCGTACGCCGTGGGCTGCTGTGGCAGACGTGGGTGTTGTGATCGAATTGGCCGTCCGCCAGGAAACCATGGATGCGGCATGGACCGAGCGCTGGGTCCGAGATCACATCATCGGACGTATTCCGGGAGGGCGACACATTCCAGAACGGAACAGGAACGACCATCCTCATAACGACGAGCGAGGTGGATCTTGATCATCACCGATCTGCTCGGCTCGCGGGTGTTCGGCCCAGACTTTCTGGGGTTTGTGAGTGACGTGCGGTTCATCCTCGAGTCTGGATCGGTACGGCAGCCGGCCCGGCTCTACGGGATCATCGTCAGCCCACATGCCCGGTCATCTTCTCTCGGCTTCGAGCGTTCCGGAGTACGGTCGCCGTGGCCGATCGCGGCTTTGGTGCACTGGCGGCATCGCGGCTCGTTCCTGGTTCGATGGGGCGACATCGAGCGGCTCGACACGGACCGAATTCGGCTCAGGCCGGGATTTCAGCGAGGCTCACCGGAACTTCCTTGATCATCATGCGGCACAGCTTGCTGGCGCTCTACACATGCTGCAACGTATACAGAACGACCGATAGGAACGTAAACGTAGGTTTCGGCGATGGACCGCGAGACGAAGGGGGAGCCGCATGAGGAAGGCGAACGAAGCCTCCACCAGTGCCATCGAGGATGTGATCGCCCGAGCGGTACGCGAACTCGATCTTGAAGACAAGGTGCGGTTGCTCACCGGCGCCGCGGCGTTTTCGCTGCATGGGAACGAAGTCATCGGGTTGCGTCCCATGATCTTCAGCGATGGCCCGACGGGGGTCCGCGGTAGTGAGTTCGTTGGCGGCAAGAAGGTTGCGTTGTTTCCCAACGCGACGCTGCTCGCGCAGGCATGGGATGAGGCGGCCGCCGAGAGGGTCGGCGAGATGCTTGCTGGCGAAGGCCGCGCCCAGAACGTCGATGTGGTCCTCGGCCCAACGGTCAATCTGCACCGCTCGGCGCTGGGTGGCCGGCTGTTTGAGGCATATGCCGAAGATCCGCTGCTGAGTGGTCGGTTGGCCGCTGCCTATGTCCGGGGCGTCCAGCGCTATGGCATTGGCGCCTGCGTCAAGCACTATGTCGCCAATGAGTCGGAAACCCAGCGGCGCACCGTGAACGTGCGGGTTTCCGAGGCGGCGCTCCGGGAGCTCTACCTGCTGCCATTCGAGATCTGCGTGGCCGACGCGCATCCCTGGACGATCATGGCCGCCTACAACGACGTCAACGGGGTCGCTGCAACCGAGCAGGACGAGCTGAACGACGGCGTCCTCAAGTCCGAATGGGGTTGGGACGGCCTGTTGATGTCGGACTGGGGCGCCACCAAGACTGCTGCGCCGGCTGCGAACGGTGGCCTGGATCTGGTGATGCCCGGCCCAGCTGGGCCTTGGGGTGATCAGCTCACGGCAGCCGTGCGTTCCGGTGCTGTGGCAGAAGCAACGATCGATGATCACCTGGCACGACTGCTGCGACTGGCAGGACGAGTCGGCGCGCTGCAGGGCATCCCTGCCGAGCGGACAGCCGAACTCGGCCCGCTGGTCGAGCCCGGGTCAGCTCCGATGCGGCTGAGTTTGCGAAACCTGGCAACGGCCGGGATGGTGTTGCTCAAAGGCCAGGACATACTTCCGCTACAGGACTCCCTGATCACCGATGACTCGCCTTTGGTGCTGATCGGGCGACACGCTTTGGAGACGACGCTCCAGGGCGGGGGTTCGGCTGCAGTGCGTCCGCCACATCAGATTTCGATCGCAGACGGGCTGACTGAAGCGCTCGGCGCAAGCCGAATTCAGGTACTGGACGGCGTCGCAGTACGCCACAATCCGACCGCTGCCTCCCCAGAGTTGATCATCGATCCGCAGACCGGCCGGCCAGGAATGCGGATCACCAGCTTCGATGGCTCGGGTGCCGAGCTGGCATCCACAAGCAGCGAAGTCGCCGAGTTCCTGCTCGGCATGACGGGTGGACCGCACGAGGGAGCGAGCGTCCTCGAGCTTTCCGCAGAGCTGGTTGCGCCTCCCGGTACTCCACTGCTCGTCGGCGTACGCGGGATCGGTGAGTGGACGCTGAGCTACGGCGACGAGACATATGCGTTTGCTACCGCCCTGCTGCCTGGCGAGTCCCGGGAAGTGGGCTTCATGGCGCCGCCCAGCTGGACTCAGGTGGTCGAGGCGGCGCCAGGCCGAATCCTGGTGGCCCGGCTGCTGATCTCCGAACGGATCTCCCTGGCCGGGCTGGTAGTCCAGCCGGTGGCTCACCCGGATGAGCAGTTGATCACAGAAGCGGCGCAGGCAGCTCGGGATGCCGAGCCGGCGGTTGTGGTCGTCGGCCTGACCGCGGAGCAGGAGACAGAGGCCCTTGACAAGACCACGTTGGCGCTGCCCGGACGCCAAGATGATCTTGTGCGGGCAATCGCGGCCGCCGCTCGACGTACCGTGGTGGTGATCAACTCGGCGACTCCCGTGCTGATGCCGTGGCTGCACCAGGTGGATGCCGTGCTGTGGATTGGCCTACCTGGGCAGGAAGGTGGTGACGCGGTCGCTGACGTGTTGCTGGGCAAGTCCGAGCCGACCGGCCGCCTGGTGACCACCTTCCCGGTAGCAGACGGCGACGGCCCGGCCTGGAACGTCACGCCGCAGGACGGCGCTCTGGACTATGCCGAGGGCACGCACGTGGGGTATCGCGGTTGGTACGGATCTCGGGTCGAGCCGGCCTTCTGGTTTGGTGCCGGGCTCGGCTGGGGGGTTTGGGACTATCGCTCCGCCGAGCAGCTGCGCGACGGTGACGGAGAGTCTGTCACCGTGGTCCTCGCCAACACCGCCGAGCGCCCGTCGCTCGAGGTGGTTCAGGTCTATTGGCAGCCCGAGGGACCCGCCCCGGTACGGCTCGTGGGTTATGCCGTCGCCGACGAAGTGGTGCCCGGCGAGGAGCGTACGGTCACAGTCGCTTGCGATCCGCGCGCCTTCCGGCTGTGGAACGAAGCGGCCTCTGACTGGGAGGCCCCATCCGGCGGCACGCTCCTCATCGCTCGAGGTCTCGGCGACATCCGCCTCAAGGTTCCCCGCTCCTGATCTCACTCCGCAGCATTTGCCTGGACTGTGCAGCGTTTGCCGAGAGGGCACAGTCCAACTAGGTGATGCGGAGTGAGCTGCCCAGCGGACTCACGTCTGTCGCGGTTCCAGCGGCAGCACGAGCCGGAACATTGCGCCTATTCCGTGTGGCTCCTCACAAGTGAGATCTCCGCCCTGCGCCCGGGCAAAACCGCGCGCGATCGCCAACCCGAGGCCGGAGCCGCCGGCATCTCCTGCCCGACCATGATCAAGTCGTACCAGACGCTCGAAGATCCGTTCTCGCTGCGACGGCGGCACTCCGGGCCCGGAGTCCCAGATCTCAGCGATCGCGAATTGATCATGCTCGCGTACGACCAGGTGCACCTGACCGTCGCGACCAGCCGCGCGCACCGCGTTATCGATCACGTTGCGCAGGATGCTGCTGACCTTGGCGGCGTCGGCACGGGCGATCACCTCTGGTCCGCTGATCGTCACAGCCGTCTCGGGATGGAGCAGTCGTACCCGATCAATCTCGCTATGGGCCAGGCTCCGCAGCGACACCGGAGCAAGATCAAGGTCGACCCCGGCATCCAGCCGCGCCGCGGTGAGCAGATCCGAGATGAGGGCGCCGGCGCGCTCCGCCTCCCGTACCAGCAATGCTTGCAGATGCTGGCGCTCATCATGATCAAGCCGATCGTCGTGGTGCAGCAGCGTCTCGGCTGCGGCTTGCACCCCAGCAATTGGAGTCCGCAGCTCATGCGCTGCGTCCGCAAGAAAGGCCCGGGTCCGTTCCTCCGCCTGCTGAGCGCGAGTCTCCGCACCCTCGAGCTCGTCCAGCATCTCGTCGAACGCCTGTGCCGTCTGGCCCAATTCGGTGTCAGTGCGGGTCGGCAAAAGCCGATAGCCACGGTTGCCCTGGCTGACAGTCTTGGCGAGCGCGGCCATCGAGTCGAGTGGCCGCAACGCGAAGCGAACAGCCGCCGCGACCAGCGCAGCGCTGACGACCAAGGCGATCACTGCAGTGATCATCAGCACCCGGCGGAGCGTACGCCGTGCGTCAGAGACGAGCGCGGTGTCGACGGCGAGGGTGAGGTTCGCGCCATCCACTCGCGTAGGGGCGTTGAGCGTGATCGTCGTTGTCTTGGCGGTGCCGCTGGTGATCGGTGTGCCGAACTCGGTGCCGTTCGGGAGCACTAGGTAGGCCTGGACGCCGCCGGCCTGCACTCGGTTGACGATCTGTTGCGGCCCGGCGCCAGAGCGAGCCAGTTGCCGCGCGAGCTGCGCCTGACCGGTGAGCAGGGCATCGAGGTTCCGATTGGACTGAGCGATGAAGATCGCGTTGATCGCGATGCTGAGCAAGGTCAACATCACCGCAAGGACGACCAGCACGGCGGCGGTGACACGGAACCTGAGCGAGACGGTGTTCAGCCGGTTTTTCGTTGCGGGGGTCGGGGGACTCGTTTGAGTCACGCTGTCAGTCCGAGTAAGTAGCCGCGGCCCCGAACAGTATGGACGAGGCGCGAGCGCCCACCAGCCTCGAGCTTGCGACGCAGCGAGGAGACATGCACCTCGACTACGTTCTCGTCAAAGCCGTCATAGCCCCAGACCGCGGTCAAGATTTGGGTCTTGCTCACCACTTTGTCATGATGCGCGGCGAGGTATCCCAGCAGTCGCCGCTCGGTGTCGGTCAGGTCGAGTGAGTCTCCCCCGCGTTGCACCAGCGTCGCGTCGTCGTTGATCACGAGATCACCGATGGAGATTGAGCTTCCGCCAGGCCGGCTGCGCCGCAGCACCGCGTGGATCCGTGCCACCAACTCCGCCATAGCGAAAGGCTTGATCAAGTAGTCGTCGGCGCCTCCGGTTAGGCCCTGCAGCCGATCGGCGAGGCTGTCCCGAGCCGTCAACATCAACACCGCTGCGGTGCTGGTCCGGCGTACCACCTGAAGCAGCTCGAAGCCGTCGCGGCCCGGCAGCATCACATCCAAGATCACCAGATCGGGTGCGAAGGACAGCAGTAGTTTCTCAAGATCGCTGCCGTCAGCCGCCGACGCCAGCGTGAACCCGTGAGCGGACAAAGCCGTGACGACGGGTGTCCGAATGGCGCTGCTGTCCTCCACCACAAGGATGCGAGCTGCAGTCACACGGTCATTCTGCCTAATGAGCAGGCCAGTGGCTGTGGTCTGCCCGCCACCCGAGGGCTTCGACGGGCTGCGCCCGCATAGTCTGTGCGGCATGGCGGCGAAACAGGTGGCGATTCTGGGTGCGGGGATGATCGGCGAGGTGCATCGGCGGGCGGCACTACTCGCCGGAGCCCAGGTCCTCGGGGTGATGGCGTCCAGCCCCGAGCGCTCCCGCGAAGTTGCCCGAGCCTGGGGAGTCGAGCAGGCGTACGGAAGCATCGACGACGTCGCCGAGAGCAAGGCGGAGATCGTGCACATCTGTACGCCGAACGCCTCCCACGTGGCCTACGCGGTGGCCCTGATGGAGGCCGGCAAGCACGTGCTCTGCGAGAAGCCCTTGGGAATCAGCCTCGAGGACGCCCAGCACGCGGCGAAGGTTGCCGAGGACACAGGCATGGTCAATACCATCCCGTTCGCCTACCGGTTCCACCCGATGGCGCGGGAGATGCGGGCTCGGGTGCAGTCTGAAGAGTTCGGGGCGATCAACCTGATGCATGGCAGCTATCTGCAGGACTGGCTGCTCAATCCCAAGGCCACCAGCTGGCGCGTCGATCCCAAGACAGGCGGACCATCGCGAGCTTTTGGTGACATCGGCTCGCACTGGTGCGATCTTGTGGAATGGGTGACCGGTGACCGGATCGCCCGGCTCGTCGCAACCACGTCCATCACGATCAAGCAGCGTCCGGCTTCGACCGCCGCCACCATGAGTGCGGTCGAGAGCGACGCCCCATTGGTGGATGTGCAGACCGAGGACACCGCCTTGATCATGTTCCGCACGGCGAACGACATCGCCGGTTCTGCGGTGATCAGCCAGCTGAGCGCCGGTCGCAAGAACCGCCTGTGGATCGAGGTGGACGGCATGCACAAGAGCGCAGCCTTTGATCAAGAATTGCCCGAGCAGCTGTGGATCGGCGAGGAGTGGGGAGCGCGGGTGCTGGTACGCGACCCCAACCACGGCTCGGCCGAGCAGCGCCGCCTGTCCACGCTGCCTGCGGGTCACCCCCAGGGGTACGCAGAATGCTTTGAGAACTATGTCGCCGACTCTTATACCGCAGCTGAGGCCCACGACGGTGGTGGGCAGGTCCCCGACGGATTGCCCACTTTTGCGGACGGAGCACGGGCTGCAGAAATCTGCGACGCGATGCTCCGGTCGGCGGCCAGCGGGGAGTGGGTCAGCCTCGGATAGTTGTCACGCACTTGCCACAACACTCATGACCGTGACATACATTCGCTCTCTCGCCGACGAGGGCTTCGGCCTCTCCGAGATTGGCGGCAAGGGTCAGTTGCTTGCCCGGCTCGCCGCGGCCGGATTGCCAGTGCCGCACGGATTCCACATCACCACGGCTGCCTACGATGACTTCATCGCCGATTACCATCTCGGTGACCCGATTGAGGCGCAGCTAGCAACCGTCATCGATCCGGCAAGCACGGCAACCGACCAGGTAGCGGGGGCCATCGCAGTGCTGATCACCAGCCACGAGATCCCGCCCGCGATAGCGATGGACATCGTGCAGGCCTACCAGCAACTCGGTTCGCCGCCGGTGGCAGTGCGCTCCTCTGCGACAGCCGAGGATCTACCGGACGCCTCCTTCGCTGGACAGCAGGAGACATTTCTCAACGTGTCTGGGAATGATCAGCTTCTGAAGGCCGTACGCCGCTGCTGGGCGTCGCTGTGGACTGCTCGAGCCATCAGCTACCGGGCGCAACACCAGATCATGCCCGACAAGATCAGCCTTGCAGTCGTGGTGCAGGAACTCATTGACGCGGAGGCGTCGGGGATCGCGTTCACCGCCGATCCGGTGACCGGCGACGACACCTTGATCGAGATCAATGTTGCCTGGGGCCTTGGCGAGGCGGTTGTTGGCGGGCAGGTAACTCCCGACACGATCACTGTCGAGCGCGCGTCACGCCGGATCATGCGCACCGTGATCAATACGAAAGCGGTTATGACCCAAATCAGTGACGGCGGTACGGCTGTGGAGCCGGTGCCAAGAGAGCGGCAGAACGCGCCCGCATTGAGCGAATCGCAAGCGCTGCAACTGGTTGAGCTTGCGATCATGGTCGAGGATCTCTGCAAAGCTCCCGCGGACATCGAGTGGTGCCGCAGGGGTGATCAACTTTTCCTGCTGCAGGCCAGGCCGATCACCAGTGCGATCCACCCTGATCCCTGGAACGACAGCCGCTCCGGCGACTTCTTGTGGACCAATACCAACGTCGGCGAGGCCATTCCGGATGTGATGACACCGGCGACCTGGTCGATGGTGCAGGTCTTTCTGACCGACGCGATGGCAACCGCGTCCATCCCGCCGTACGTTGGCTATGGCCGAATCGGCGGGCGCATCTATCTCAACCTCAGCGTGATGATGACGCTGTCCGCAGCGGTGGGGGTCAGCGAGAAGCGCTACCGAAGCCTGACGGAGGAAGTTTTCGGGAGGCTCCCCGCTGATCTTGAAATCCCGCCAGTGAAGGCACGGAAGCGAGACATCCTCCGCGCGGTGTTGCCGATGGGCCTACACGTGCTCGGAGAAGCCCGCCGCGACGTCAAGGTGCTGGATGCCTATCTCGCCGAGCATCCGACGCTTTGTGATCGCCGACGCGCTGACATTGCGGCGGTAGCCACGCGGGTCGAGCTTGCAGACCTCTGGACTGATGCACTCGATCCCGAGTTCAATCGAGTGAGCTGGATGCTGTCCGCTGCGACCCGATCCAGTGGAGCCTCGTTCATTACGACCCGGAGGCGGCTGCAGGGCCTGGTAGGCGACGCCGCTGCGAACGCTTTGACCGCTGGGCTGGGCGCCCAGGCGGGGCAGCTGGCGAGTCTCGGGCTACTGGACGGCCTCGAGCAGCTCGCCGCTGGTGAGATCGACGGCGACACCTTCAATCGACGCTACGGTCACCGCGGGCCGCATGAGTTCGAGATCTCACTGCCGCGGCCGGGCGAGGATCCAAACTGGATCGACACGCAGCTGGCTGCACGCG
>JBKOUS010000053.1:0-9767 GCA_046723505.1 Actinomycetota bacterium | reverse complement strand
GACGCTCCGATCCAGCTGACGCGGGCTGCGTAGCTCGGCCTCCATCCCCAGCCCACGCAGCGTTTGCCACACCACGTCGAGCCGATCGAGCAACGCTCCCCAACGCGCTGCCACAGAGCTGCCGTACGCCGCCGCCAGGCTGGCGTACTGACCGCCACGATCGGTCGGCAGTGTCAGCTCGGCACCGTCAGCGAAGATCATTGTTGCCGGCCGAGCCGGCCCCAGGGCGTAGCCCATCCGGGCCAACTCGGCCTCCAGCGGGCGGCCACTCCTGCGGAAGAGATCACGCCAAGGCGCTGGGAAGCCGATGATCGACGGCACATCGTCCACCATGAGACCACTCGGGAGCCGATACGGCGCCCAGGTACCGCCCAGCGTGTTGGAACGCTCGTAGAGCTCAACCCGATGACCCGCCTTGGCGAGCCGTGCCGCGGCAGCCAAGCCAGCCAACCCGCCGCCTATCACAACCACGGAATCGGTCATCAGCTGGTCGCAAACGGCACGAGTTCCATGGGAGGAGCGTAAAGGTGGCCTACTGAACCGCGAGTGGTCTTACGCTGAGCCCATGCCAGATCTCGAGCCCGTGGACGAGTCGTGGACCACTGCGCTTTGTGTGGTGGCGCATCCAGATGATCTTGAGTTCGGCGCCGCAGCGGCCGTAGCTCGCTGGACAGATCAGGGAAAGACAGTGGTGTACGCCATGGTGACCAGCGGCGAGGCCGGAATTGACGGAATGGAACCGGCCGAGGCTCGGAGGGTCCGCGAGGCCGAGCAGGTCGAGTCGGCGCGGATTGTCGGCGTCGAGACTGTGGAGTTCCTCGGCCTGGTCGATGGAGTGCTGGAGTATGGAGTACCGCTGCGTCGAGCGATCTGTGCGAGCGTACGCCGGCATCGACCGGAGATCGTGGTCACCAACAACTTTCGCGATACCTGGGGTGGTCAAAACCTGAATCAGGCGGACCACATCGCCACTGGGCGAGCGACCTTGGATGCCGTACGGGACGCGGGAAACCGTTGGGTCTTCCGCGAGCAAATCGACGATGGGCTGCAGCGCTGGGGCGGCGTGAGGGAGGTGTGGGCTGCCTCTTCTCCGGACGGACGGCATGGAGTGGAGACCACCGAGACCTTCCAACGCGGGGTGGCGTCGCTGGCCGCGCACAAGGCTTATATCGATGGGCTGGGATGGGAGTTCTTCGATCCCGAGGAATTCTTGGAGAGCGGCGCGCGCCAGGCAGGAACCCGATTGGGAGTCCCGATGGCGACCACTTTCGAGGTCTTCAGCATGGGTTGGCCGACATAGGTCAAGATCTCGTCAGAGTCGCGCTGGCTCTGCCGTTTTCCGCACGAGGCCCCGAATTCGCGCCAGCGTCGGCAAATGTGCAGTCCTTTTGTGGTGTTGTGCGCAGCAACGCCGCTGGCCGACGCCCAAGCCAACTCACCGCGAGGCGAACCGGTAGCCCAACTGGATGAACCGGTCGAAGCCTCGGTCAGGCAGGATCCGCTCAGCCAATAAGATGGCTCGCGCTCCGCCCCCAGCGGGGTATCGGGTACGCGGTCTGGGACTCTGTACCGCTTTAGCGATGATCTCGGCGACAACCTCCGGCCCGGCCGCAATCGGCAAGCGGTCCGCCGAGCGGAGCCCTGCTCCGACAAGCTTGGCTTGCCGGGCGTACGGAGTGTTCGCTGAGGTTGCTTCCAGCTTGTCGGCCGCAATTCCGGACCACTCGCTCCGAATGGTGCCCGGCTCGATGATCACGATCTTGATGCCGAATTCCGCCACTTCGACACGCAGGCTGTCACTCAGCCCCTCGACGGCGAACTTACTGGCGTGGTACCAGCTGCCGAGCGGCTCCCAGATCTTGCCGCCCATTGAGGAGATATTCACGATGTAACCGTCGCGTTGGGCTCGCATCTGGGGCAGCACGAGCTGGATTAGCCGCGCTAGCCCGAAAACGTTCACCTCGAACTGACGCCGTGCTTCCTCGATGGGTACGTCCTCCAAAGCGCCGTACATTCCGTAGCCGGCGTTGTTCACCAGCACATCGATGCGACCTGTGTCGGCGATGATTGTCTCAACCAGCGCCACCATGGACGCATCATCGGTGACGTCGACCGGTCTGGTGCGAATACCGCGACCGGCCAGCTCCGACATTTGATCGACCCGCCGGGCGCCGGCATAGACGGTATAGCCGAGCTCCGCAAGTTGCAGCGCGGTCGCCTCACCGATGCCAGACGACGCTCCGGTGACCAGCGCAGTCTTGTCCGAGTTGTCGGTCATGGGCGGGATCATAGGGCTGCACTGCGGGCGGCATCACCCCGGCCCAGTCACGCAGGAGCCGCATCTGCAAAACCCATCGAAGAGTCGTCGATGGTTTGCGCGTCCCGCGGCGTACATTCGCTTGACGAACTGTCGGTCCCGAGGTGTAAGTTAGTCCATGTTCGAACAGGCGTTCTAAAAATCGGCTTTTGGGTGATCAGCCACCAAGGGAGCGCCTGGCCGACGCGGTGCGTGTTCGCGGCACGCACTCCGGGCTTGCCTTGATGCAGGTGGATCTCGACCCCCATCTGCATCGAGGCTGCCAACTGGGGGTCGAGCTGTCCGATCCGAATCGACCAGAGGACCTGATGATGGGCTGCAACGACGACCTGCGGCGGGCTCGCAGCTCCCTTGCCGAAGCGGAGCTAGCGCGACGTCCGAGCGACCGGTACCTGGCCGCCCACCTTGCGGCGCTGCGCGTGGTGGCAATCGTGTTGACACATCGAGCACCGCCCCGTATGGGCCGGCTGGACGGCCGTCCCCGCAATGCCTGGCATATGTTGGCTGAAGTCGCCCCCGAACTTGCCGAGTGGGCGGCGTTCTTCGCAGCCACCGAGACCAAGCGGGATGCCATCCGCGCAGGCACGACCTCGATCGTCAGTGCGCGCGAGGCGGATGACCTCGTCAGCGATGCCAGAGCCTTCTTGCGTCTGGTCGAGCGCGCAATCGGATTCAGCGCAGTGCGCGAGCGCCCAATCGACGTGGCGTCGAGCTAATTGAGCGCAGAACGGCTAGTGTTATATCGAACACACGTTCGATAGGAGCCATTATGTCGTCCCGCATCGTGATGCACGTCGACATGGATGCCTTTTACGCCTCGGTGGAGCTGCGGCGCCGCCCGGAGCTGCGGGGGACAGCAGTCATTGTGGGTGGCTCCCCCCGGGGGGTCGTGTTATCTGCAACGTACGAGGCGAGAGCGCGTGGCGTACGGTCCGGAATGCCGTCGACCGAGGCGAGGCGTCTGGCGCCGCACGCCACCTTCCTGGTTCCGGACTTCGACAGCTATAGCGCAGTGTCCAAGGCGATCGTCGCCGTCTTCCGTTCGGTCGCCTCTGTTGTTGAGTCGGCGTCGATCGACGAGGCCTTCTTGGACTTGACCGGTGCCGTGCGGATGTTCGGCAGTCCGGTGCAGATCGGAGAGTACGTGCGCGCGGTCGTGGCTGACGAACAGCAGATCACCTGTTCAGTCGGTATCGGGCCAACCAAGTTCGTCGCCAAGGTCGCCTCCAGGGCTGCAAAGCCGGACGGCCTCATTGAGGTCACGCCGGACCGCGTCCCAGCTTTCCTCCACCCGTTACCGGTTGAGGCCATGTGGGGAGTGGGTAACGCGACCGCACAGAAGCTGCATCGACTTGGTATCTACACCGTCGGTGACCTGGCCCACACGCCAAGAGGCAGCCTGCGTCCGATTTTCGGACCGCACGCAGGCGGCATGCTTAGCGAGCTGGCGTGGGGGAGGGATCGCCGCCGCGTTACTCCACAGGAGCCTGAACACAGCGTCGGCTCGCAAGAGACATTCAGACGAGATACCGACGATCCTGACACTGTGCGCCGCGAACTACTCCGGATGGCGGACCGCACGGCTCGCCGGATGCGGAAACAGCAAATGGTGGGCCGCACGATCACCATTTCGGTGCGGTTCGCTGACTTCACCGAACTGACTCGCTCCGCCACCCTTCCGGTACCTACAGACGTCACCGTCGAGATCTACGCGCAGGCGCTGGAGCTTTACGAGCGGCTGGGCGTAGAGCGGGCACGAATCCGGCGTGTCGGGGTTCGGGTTGAGCAGCTCGTGGATCGGCACCGTGTCTACCGGCAACCACAACTGACCGACCCGGAGCGCGGCTGGCGAGAAGCTGATCTTGCTGTCGATGCGGCGGTCGGAAAATTCGGGTCGGATGCGGTTCAGAGAGCTGTGTTGACCCGCCGGTTGTAGTCACGATATGACCCGTTCGGGTACTTGGCGGACTGGGTTTCCCATACCCACTGCTGCAACCTAAACTAGAGCCACATCGCCCAGCCAAGGACGAGGCGTGGTGCACAAGTCACACGTCAGTGGGTATTCGTATCCGAAAGAGATCGAATCTCCTCATTCCGTGTGAGAGGCGTATCATGACGGCACGCGTACGACGAGACCCTTGGGAGGTGGCTAGTGGCCCTCTCAGATGAGGAGCAGCGGCTTCTCGAGCAGATGGAAGCCGCGCTCGCGGCCGAAGATCCTAAGTTGGTCAACGCGTTGCGGGGGACCAACGTACGGCGGGTTCATCGGCGTCGCGCGGCACTTGCGGGCGTGGGATTCTTTGCAGGCCTCGGACTCCTCATTGCAGGCATCTCGATCAATCCTTTCCTGAGCGTGCTTGGCTTCGTGATCATGGTCGCGGCGGCGGTGACCGCCATCTACTCCTGGCAACACGTCGGCGGCAACGCCGATGCCGGTAACAGCCGGGATCGAGCAAAGACCTCTCAAGGAACCCGCACCCATGACGGGCAGGGCTTCATGGACAAGATGGAAGAGCGCTGGCGTCGTCGGCGCGACGAAGAAGGTTTGTGACCCCGTCTTTTCAAGATCGACAAAAGCGGTAGTTATCCAGCTTCTTGGGCACTGCTCGCGCGAGCGACGCTCAGCCGTGCCGATTAGGACGGCTCGTGAGGCGTGCGCCGGAACAGCGACCGCGGAAGCAGCAGCGCCATGAGCCGGCGGGGCAAATCGGCCGGAGCGGCCACCCCACGCCGAATCTCTGATGTCATTGCCGGCAGCTCGCTCATAGCGTCCCCTTGGTCAAAGCTGCGCGCGTAGCGGGAGCGTTCCACCAGTGTGGCAACCCGGCTCATCGAGTCGGACTCTTCGTCATCAAGCCGGTTCGCCATCTCATCGCCGATTGCACGCGGCGACCCCTCAGGCCAGGACCCGCCGTAGTCCAGCACGGTGTCCCTGATTTCGGCCCAAGCGGCCTCCACTTGCTCCTCAGCTGGGCCGCTCCCCTTAAGTCGGCCGCTGCGTCGCCGTACGCGAATGGTCGCCGGGGCCGCCAGGATGGCCAGCAGGATGAGAGCAATGCTGGTTCCGATCAGGGTGCCTCTCCCGCCCGCACCCGCGCCCTGTCCGGGAACGTTTGGTTGCTCGCTTGGCCCGACTGAAGGCGCAGTACCTGGTGATACCTCGTTGGCCGTCGGCTCCGAAGACGGATTTGCTGACGGGTCGCTTTCCGATGAGTCGGAGTCCTGCACGGTCCACGATGGCGGGGCCCCCGTCACACTGGCCGGCGTGGGCTCGAAGCGGACCCATCCATAATTCGCGAAATACAGCTCCGGCCAGGCGTGCATGTCGCGAATCGACACCTTCCACCACCCATCTTCGTCCCGTTCGCCGGGCAAGAAGCCGACTGACACCCGAGAGGGAATGTCGACCACGCGCGCCATCATCGCCATCGCGGACGCGAACTGCTCGCAATAGCCTCGACGATCCAGAAGCAGGAAATTCCGTAGCGCCTCATAGCCGCTACCCGGAAGTGGCTCGGTGCTGTAGGTGAACTGGTTGCTGCGCAGGTAGGCCTGGATTGCGGCCGCTTTCGCCGCGGGCGTCTTGGCGTCGGCAGTGATGCGTTTGGCCAGCTGGACCAAGGAGTCTGGCAGATCGGACGGGATGACTGCGGTCACCGCAGCGTCCGCCGGAGTTCCAGCGACAGCACTGTTGAGAGCTTTGCTGTTCGGATCGACATCGACGCTCTCGACGGTGTAGCTCAATCGGCGGAGATCTTGAGCCCGGCTGCCCACCACGACCAAGGAGTTGGAGTCGAAGCGCCAGTCCCCTCGCGCGTCGAAGGTTCGCGGCGCGTAGGGGAGTGGCAGGTACTGGGAGGAGAAGTCCAACACTTTGATCGTTGTGCTCCGCCGGACGCCGGTCTCGCCGCTCCGACCCGGAATGGTTGGTAGGGACCGCCCGCTGTTCAGCTGTATTTCCACATTGCTCCAGCCGTCCGCATTCAGCTGGGGAAGCGAGGCCAAGCGCAGGTAGACCCCGCCCGCACCGGTGGTCTGATACTCGATCACGTCGCGATCTTCTGGCTGGTTGAGGTTGCGACGCAGATCCAAGGTCGGATCCGTCAGTTGCAGCGGACCGCGGCCACCAGGCCCGTTGCCGAAGCCCAGACCGGGCACGGACAGCGTGGGTAAGGCAAACCCAAGCACGATGGTCGCAATCATCGCAGGGACGCCAAGATAGCCGGCGGCGCGCCACACCACCGGCATGGCTGTGCCGAAGCCCTCTGCTGAGTCGCGCGAGAGTCCCCGAGTCCATCGTGCCGTCGTGTTCAGGCCCTCCGCTATCAGAATTGCCAGATAACCCACGGCGATGTAGCAAAAGCTGATCACGCCAGTATCGGCGCTCAAACCGAGTGCCGGCACCAGAAACAGCGTGGCGGGCGGTGCGATGGCCCACGCCGGTCGCCCGACGCCGGAGACCAACAGATCGGTCATGATCATGATCATCCCGATCACCGTCACGAAGATCAGCTTCACACCGTCGTTGGGCTCCATGGGGGAAGATTGAGTGCGCATGTGCTCGATGCCCGCCCCCCAGAGCGAGGTGTAGTGCTCGAACCAAGGCGTCCCGAACTCACTTGTCGGGGAGATGAAGGTGAGACTGAGGCTCAGAGAATAGAACAACAAGATCGCGACCTGGGCGCCGAGCACCACGCCGTTGCTCAACCGTATGCGTCTAAGTCCCAAGCTGGCGGCACCGATGGCGATGATCAACAGCCAGCTCAGGCCGACAAAGCCGGGATCCTGGGTGAGCGGGGTCACGGTCAAACATGCCAGCATCACCGATATGGTCACGGCGATGGCGCTGCGGTCGGAGGCACGCATATTCAGGCCGCCGTGTTGAGCTGTTCGAGGGCAGACCATGCGTCAGCCACGCCCATGCCGCGTGGTACATCAATGACCCGCCATTGGTTGTCCCGCAGGATTTGGCCTGCCAGCACGTGCTGTGCCCGCTGCCGCTCACTGGCTGGTTCGTCGGCAAAGGTGTCGATATCCAGCAGCATCGCCAGGCCGTGAGCCCGATTGCGTCGCACCCGGAGCAGCGAATTCGCATCCTGTGCGTTCATCCGGCCCATGATCGCGACAGCAAGCTGGCCGGGCCGGTCAACTGTTGCGGACTCAACGGCGTGGTGGATCGTGGTCGTCGGACGTGCCCTGAGGTCGGTCAGCCGACTGATGACAAGTTCCTGAGATGCCGAGCTGTGCTGGCCCATCGTCCCGCTGATGTTCAGCGGGCCGTCGGCCTCGTAGATCTCGATGCCGAAGCCGTCGTCCAAGAAGTGAACACCGATCGACGCGGCCGCTGAGATTGCCCACTCGAGTGAGTTCTGCATGCCACGACCTGCGTGTGCACTTGATCGTGAATCCAGAACGATGCTGGCGCTGGGGTCCCAGGCCTGCTCTTCGCGGCGCACCATGAGGTCTCCCCACCGGGCGGTCGAGCGCCAGTGAATCCGCCGCACGTCGTCACCCTGCCGGTACTCCCGCACTAGTGCGTCATCCTGACCGACCACGCCAACCCGGTGTGGTCGAGCCTCGCCGGTGCTGCCCCCGCCGCCAATAGTCTTGATCGTCGGCAGCGGCACGACCCGCGGTGTCACCATCACCTCAGTGGTGGCGACGAACTGCCGATCAAGCTGCACCAGCCCGAATGGATCAACGGTCCGTACAGTCAGCGGGCCAGTGGAAAAGCGGCCTCGTACCCGCCCAAGCAATGGATACTCCACCACCCGACGCCATCTCTGATCCACTCGGTCCACCAGGAATCGTGGCCGGTTGCCGAGCTCGCGCGGTACCGAGTCCTCGAGAAGCAAGATCCCGGCCGGCAGTATGCCGTCTTGGCCCAAAATGATCTGGCCCTTCATAGGTGAGCCAAGCGGCACCTGGGCAGGTTCGACGGATCGTTCGCATGACAACCGCAGCCGGGCCCGTGAGACGAAGATGGCGGCGATGACGGGGAGCGCCACGAGGAGTAGACCGAGTCGCATGACGTCACGTTGGCTGGCCGCCATCGCGAGCAGCACAATGATGAGGCCGATCAGTACGAAGAACCGTCCTCGGGGGGTGAGCAGCCGCCACGGACGCGACATGCTATCTCCGGTCGGGAATGTGTACGGATTGAATGGCTTGGGCGATGACGTCGGTCACCGTGCGGCGGGCAAGCTGCGCGTCCGTGGAGGGCAACACCCGATGCGCCAGGACGGAGACTCCAAGGGCCCCAACATCGTCTGGAGTCACGTAGTCCCGGCCCGACATCGCCGCGAATGCACGGCTTGCACGTAGCAGCTGGAGTGTCGCGCGAGGTGAAGCCCCGAGCCGAAGGTCGCGCGAGTTCCGCGTGGCGTTGACTATCTGAACGATGTAGTGCTTGACGGCCGGGCTGACGTACACCTTCTTGACCGCCTCAATCAGCCCACGGATGGTGGAGCCATCGGTTACCGGCTGCAGCGCGGCAAGCGGATCAGAGGAGCCGTGAGATTCGAGCATGTCGAGCTCTGAGTTCGGAGTGGGGTAGCCCATCTGGATCCGCGCCATGAACCGGTCCCGCTGTGCCTCCGGCAGCGGATAGGTGCCTTCCATCTCGATCGGATTCTGGGTGGCGACCACCATGAAGGGCGACTCGAGTCGATAGGTTGTGCCGTCGACGCTGACTTGACGTTCTTCCATCGACTCCAGGAGTGCCGACTGTGTCTTCGGTGAGGCACGGTTGATCTCGTCACCGACCACGATGTTGGCGAAGATGCCGCCGGGCTTGAATTCGAAATCGCGCGTTTCCTGATTGAACACCGAGACGCCGGTGATATCTGATGGCAACAGGTCCGGTGTGAACTGAACTCGGCGGACGGAGCAGGCAATTGAGCGGCCCAATGCCTTGGCGAGCATGGTCTTGCCTACCCCTGGCACATCCTCGACAAGCAGATGACCTTCGGCCAGCAGCACAACGAGTGCGAGGTCGACCGAACTCCGCTTTCCTTCGATCACGCTCTCCATTGCGTGCCGCACCTTGCCCATTACCTGAACAACGTCGCCGAGAGAGTAGGCCCCGTCGGGACTCCGCCCGATCGCGGCTGCCTTCTCATAGCCCAGGGACATGTCCAAACCCTACGTGTTGTCCCCCGCTACCAAGAAAAGGGCAACACGCCGAAGCTGAAAGGACAAGCCGACATGGGGTGCCATGTGGGGGAAAATGGGGTAGAGTGGGGCAAAGTGGAGAGCAGCGGCTGATGAGTGGGGTGAGGAGGGTGGCCCATGTTCCTTGGCACCCACACTCCGAAGCTCGACGACAAAGGCCGTCTGATCCTTCCGGCGAAGTACCGCGACGAGCTAGCTGACGGCCTGGTGATCACCCGATTCCAGGAGCGATGCCTGGCCATTTGGCCGATCAGTGCGTTCGTCGAGGTGACCAAAA
>JBKOUS010000252.1:0-11241 GCA_046723505.1 Actinomycetota bacterium | reverse complement strand
GTTTTCGCGTGGCGCAGTACGAGCAGGGTGCGTCGCTGGTCCATCCCTGCAGCCTAAGGTGCCGCCTGCCCGGCCGATCTCCCGCTTGCACGGTTCAGCAGCAACGCACGCTCGCGCTCGTTCTGGGTCAGCGTCGCTGCTCGGGCAAACTCGGCCCTCGCCTCGTCCCGCCGTCCCAACTTGTCCAGCAGATCACCGCGCACGCTCGGCAGCAGGTGATAGCCCCTCAGTGTCGGCAGTCCTTCTAGCTGGTCGAGCAAGGCCAGCCCGGCCTCTGGCCCGTACGCCATACCGAGCGCCACCGCCCGGTTCACCTCGACCACCGGCGAGCCTGTGACTCGAGCCAACCGCTCGTACAGGTCGGCAATTCGCACCCAATCTGTGACCTCGGCTGTCTCAGCTCGAGCATGGCATGCGGCGATCGCAGCCTGAAGTGCGTACGGGCCAAGCTCGCTCGCCAGCCCTTCTGCCCGGTCCAGCGCGCTGAGGCCGCGCATGATGTGCACCGGATCCCATTGCGAACGATCCTGATCCAGCAGCAAGATCGGTGACCTATCCTCAGCGACGCGAGCCGCCAGGCGAGACGACTGCAGCTCCATAAGAGCGGTCAGGCCGTGCACCTCGCTCTGCAGCGGAGCCAATGCAGCGAGGATCCGCCCAAGCCGGAGCGCCTCGTCACACATCGTGGGCCGCACCCACTCACTCCCGGCAGTGGCTGAGTACCCCTCGTTGAAGAGCAGGTAGATCACACCCAGCACTGTGGTCAACCGCTGAGCACGTTCGGCCTCACTCGGTTCCTCCAGCGCCGCTCCGGCCTCGCTGAGCGTCCGCTTGGCCCGTACGATCCGCTGGGCGACCGTGGCCTCCGTCGTCAGATACGCGCGCGCGATCTCGCGTGTGGACAATCCGCCAACCAGCTTCAGTGTCAACGTGCACTGCGCCTCGGGTGTCAGCACCGGGTGGCAGCAGACGAACATCAGCCGCAGCACGTCATCGTCGACATGGTCGACTGCTGCCAAAAGCTCCTCGTCAGACACGACATTTCCCTGCACATGCGCGAGCGCGGCATAGATCTGATCTTGCCGGTCCCGCCGCCGAAACTGATCAACTCCGCGGCGCTTGGCGATGGTCATCAGCCAAGCGCCCGGGTTGTCAGGGACGCCGGTTTCGGGCCACTGCGCCAATGCCGCGACGAGCGCGTCCTGCGCGAGATCCTCGGCCAGCTCGACGTCTCGTACGATCCGGACCAGCCCGGCGATCAGCCTCGTTGACTCGAGGCGCCAGACCGCCTTGATAGCTTCCCGGGCGGTCGGATCGGTCACGTATTCGATCAGATCATGAATCGCCCAGCTGACGAACCTCGCAGCTGCCTTCCCACCCCGGCCAGTGATCTTTATGAATCTGCATCAGTCGCTTCGCGAGCTCGACGGCCTCCGCCTTGCTTCGTACCTCCAGCACTGCGTACCCACCGACCAGTTCCTTGGCTTCGGTGAATGGCCCGTCGACAGCCTTGATCGAGCCGTCGACGAGCGAAACGATCGCGCCGGCAGCGCTTGGCAGCAGGCCACCCTGATCAACCAGCGTGCCGTTGCGAGCACCCTCGGCCGCGAATTCACCCATCGCCTCGAAGAGCGCTGGCCCTGGCGGTCCCATCGGCAACGATTCGTCGAATTTCACCATCGTCATGAAGCGCATAGCTATCCCCTCACACTCTCTCGACCGCTCCCAGTGATCGGCCTTCACTCTGGCGTCGCGCCGCCCTTTGCGATTTCGACATGGCCAAGACACTTTCCCAGAACTCTTTCAGACCCATGTCGAGAACACCTCGCCGCGGTCGACGCACTAGCAAAGGCACCTATCGAAAGGACGTGTTGATCATGACCACGATCACAACCGCAAGCAAGACGACTGATGTGACCCGAACGCTGCTGGGCGCGGGGGTCATCGCTGGTCCACTCTTCGTGTGCACCGTCGCCGTCCAAGTGCTGACGCGCGACGGCTTTGATCTACGCCGCCATCCCCTCAGCATGCTGGCGCTTGGCGAGCACGGCTGGATTCAGGTGATCAACTTTATCCTCGCGGGCGTGCTCAGCCTGATCTTCGCAGTTGGTGTGGCTCGTCGACTGCCCGACGGGCCTGGCAGCACCTGGGCACCTCGGCTGATCGCTCTCTACGGCGCGGGTCTGGTCATCGGCGGCATCTTCAAGGCCGATCCGGCTCTCGGCTTTCCCCCAGGCGCGCCAGAGGGTTATCCCGAGCAGTTGAGCGTGCACGGCACGATTCATGCATTCGCCCCGCCGATTGCGTTCCTATCGGTGATAGCGGCCTGCTTCGTGATCGCTCGCCGGTTTTCCGCCAAGGGAATGGGGCGGGCGGCTGTACTCACTCGAATCCTGGCGGTGGCCTGCTTCGTGCTCAGCGTGCCGGTCGGACCAGGAGCCAGCGTCCGCCTCTTCGTTGCGGTAGCGCTGGCATTCGGCTGGATCACCGCGTACGCCGTGTACTTGCGGCGTCGCTGAAACGAGCATCGAACGGCTCAGGGTTTGACGGCAACCACGATGTCGCGACGGATCGAGGAGTCGACCCGGTGTTCGAACTCCCGGTAAGGACCGAAGTCCAACGGTTCCAGCCCCGCCCCGGCAAGGAGTTCGAGTAGCCGTTCTCGGCTCAGACCGATCGCGTTCCAGGACAAACCAACAGCGCCGCCGGTCTTCAGCTGCCCGGCCCAGACCGGAAGGGCTTCGCTGATCAGGCCGGCGGCGGAACGGTCCCACTTTCCACTGGCACCCCGTACGTCAGTGTGGCTGCCGTGCACCACACCGTACGGGGCGTCGGCCAGTACCGCATCGAACTTGCGCTTGCCGAACAGCGCCGCCGACTGCCGGGTGTCGCCGGAGAAGACGGTCAGCCCAACTGCCCGCTCCTGACCGGCTGAAATGACCTCGGCGTCGAGACGTTTGCCAATGAACTTGCCCTCCCGCCGCACCGGGCTGATGTCCAGAGAGTGTTTCAGCCGTTTGCGACGCCAGTACGTCCGCAGGTACGCCGCGTACGCCTCAACGGCTTTCGACTCCGCTTCCACACCGGCCGCGTTGCAGCCCAGCATCATCGCGGTGCTCAGCGTGGTGCCACGACCGCACAGTGGGTCCAAGATCGCAATTTGCCCGCTGGTCGGGCGCCTCATCGAGGCCAATGTGACGTTGATCAACAGCCGGGTGAATTGCTCGTTGGTCTTCCCCGGATACTTAGGGATCGTGACGAAGTCGTCGTCGAAGAGATCTTGTGTTCCCACTTCGATCGGACGCAGCAGATCTTGGGTTCGTTGGAAGGCGGCGTAGAAGCCAGAGAGCCGGCCGAGCGCCCATCTGATCTGGTCGTCCAGGCTTTCCGTCGCCACTGCCAGGTAGCCGATCCCGGCGACGGTCACCGGCTGGATCACCGGATGATCATGAGTGCCGAGCATGATCTTGAGTTCAGCCGCTACCAACCGGTTGGCCTCGGATGCATAGACGCGATTGGCCGATGGCGCCAGCAAGATCAGATGATCAGCCACTTGCTCTCAGTCGTGACGGGCGGTCAGGTCTGAACCTCACCAAAGAGGTCACGGACGACATGCTTTCCGGCCCAATTGTTGTCGTCTTTGACCACTTTCCGAGGGAACGAGGCTTACGGAGCCAAAGGACTCAGTGCCGATGACCGCTATAGCCATGCTCTTTGGCCCGCGCGAAGCTCGCATGGACCTCCTGCTCGGCCTCCTCCACGCCGACCCAGGTGGCACCCTCCACAGACTTGCCGGGCTCGAGGTCTTTGTAAACAGAGAAGAAATGCTCGATCTCAAGGAGCACATACTCGCGGACGTCAGAGAGATCGCGTATATGGTCGCGTCGATGGTCGGACGCCGGCACGCACAGCACCTTGTCGTCTCCGCCCGCCTCATCCTTCATCCGAAACATCGCTATTGCCCGGCACTGGACCAGGCAGCCTGGAAATGTTGGCTCAGTGATCATCACCAGCGCATCGAGAGGATCGCCATCCTGACCAAGAGTTCCCTCAATGAAGCCGTAGTCGGCCGGATACTGGGTTGATGTGAACAACGTCCGGTCCAAGCGGATGCGGCCGGTGTCACGATCGACTTCGTACTTGTTCTTTTGACCTTTGGGGATCTCAACGGTGACATCGAAAGTCAGTCCGCTCATCGGCTTCAGACCTCGCTCGACATTGGGTGCGGTCACGTGACCTCCTTAGGATGAGCACTGACTTCTGCGAGAGTGCAGATCAGTAACTGTCCGGCGGCTTGAGCCTAGCGTGAAGGAGGTGGGCGTAACCCTTGGACCCCAAGCGGATTGGCATGGTCGTTCTGGCCGTCGTTGCCGCGATCGCGGTTGTGATCAGTGTGGTCGCGGTAGCCATCGTGGCGCTACCCAGGGAGAACCGATACGCCATTGGGGAACAGGGAGGCAAGTCGGGGTCCGCCTCTGCAGCCGGCACTCCGAGCGCTCTGAGCACCCAAGCGGCCGCCAGCGCCAGGTCGGCCGAGCCGACGCCGACGCCTCAACGGCTTGACCTGCCCGGTCCGGTACTCGCCGCAGTTTCGCCGCGAGTCGTTCCGAACAATGTCGCAGTCACCAACAAGATCCGGGCGATCAAAGTCAACGGTGCGACCGGCTCCTACTCCGGCTCGGTTGTGGAGGTTGGTACCGGGGAGGTGCTGTACGCGCACGACGCCACGCGTCCTCACATCCCTGCCTCGACTATGAAGCTGCTCACCGCGACAGCTGCACTGTCGATCTTGGGACCTGAACACACCTTCGAGACGACGGTGGTCAGCCCTCAGCCGGATCAGATCATTCTTGTTGGGGGCGGGGATCCCTACCTGGCCAGGAAAGCCAGCGCTGACTATCCCAGGCGAGCCACCATCAGCGGACTAGCTCGTGCCACGGCAAGCCGGCTCAAGCACGACAAGATCAAGAAGGTGAGCCTTGGCTACGACACCGCCCTGTTTAGCGGCCCGGCCTGGAACCCGCGCTGGCCCAGCTTCTACCGCAACGCAGTCTCACCGACTTCCGCGCTCGTGGTTGACGAGGGTCGGGTGGGCGCCGCCACTCCGAGCCCGCGTTACAACGACCCGGCCAAGGAAGCGGCCACTGCCTTCGCCGCGGCGCTGTCCACGCAGGGGATCAAGGTCACCACCACCCGGCCGACGCGGGCGCCGAAATCGGCGCCGGCTATTGCCAGGGTTTCCTCGATGCGCCTGGAGCGGATTGTTGAGAACGTGCTCATGATCAGCGATAACGATGCCGCAGAGGTGCTCTTCCGGCATGCGGCCATCGGCGCAGGGAAGGCAGGCTCGATCGTGGAGGCGACCAGGGTCGTACAGTCAAAGCTCACCGAGCTCGGCATCTGGGAGCCCGGCATGATGATCAACGACGGCAGCGGTCTGTCCCGCCAGACTCAGGTGCCAGCCAGCGCAATGGTCAAGATGCTGCGGCTCGCCGCTGGCGAGCAGCATCCCGAGCTACGAGCAGTCATCACGGGCCTACCTGTGGCCGGGGTCGAGGGCAGCCTGCGGGTTCGATACTTCGACGATCAGAGCCTGGCCGGACGGGGAGTCGTACGCGGCAAGACCGGCACACTCAACAAGGTGCGCACTCAGGTGGGTTTGGTACGGACTAGCGACGGCTCGCTGCTGGTGTACGCGTTCTTGATCAACAAGCCTAAGAATGAGTACAACGCCCGGGTTTGGCTGGATCGCGTGACTACGGCTATCAGCACCTGCGGGTGTCGTTAGACCGTGTCTGCGCTGAGCCCGCACATAGACTCGCCCGCATGACAACCTCGATGGTCGACTGGACCGTGGCGCTGAATACGGCTACCAAGCTGGTCAAGCCGGGGCCGGAGATCTCTCGCGAAGGTGCAGCGGCCGTTGTCGCCGAGCTGCGCAGCTTGGCCAACCGAGCGGAGGCATACGTCCGCGAGGTAACGGGAATGGAGGCTGACAGCGGTACGGCTCCGGTGCTGGTCGTCGATCGGCCGCGATGGATTCAGGCCAACCTGGACGGCTTCCGCCAAATCCTGCTACCGCTCAACGCCAAGGTGATCGAGCGGATGAAGCAGTCAAGTCCCACGGTTGCCAGCGTTGGCCCTCGGATCACCGGCGTCGAAGTGGGCGCGCTGCTGAGCTATCTGTCCTCCAAGGTCCTCGGTCAGTTCGACCCCTTCTTCCCGGGAGCCGATTCCAACGCACCCGGCGGTCGGCTGCTACTGGTCGCACCGAACATCGTCTCCATCGAGCGCGAGCTCGATGTCGAGCCCGTCGACTTCCGGCTCTGGGTGTGCCTGCACGAGGAGACTCACCGAGTGCAGTTCGCGTCAGTCCCGTGGCTACGTAGTTATCTGAATGCCCAGATCGCCAAAATCGTCGACTCGGCCGAGCTCGACCCGACGGTCGTGGCCCAGATGCTGCGGGATGCGCTCAGGCGGGTCATCGAAGCAGTCACTCAGAATCAAGAGGTGTCGATCATCGACTTGGTCCAAACACCCGCACAGCGGGAAACGGTCGATCGAGTCACCGCCGTGATGTCGCTGCTCGAGGGTCACGCGGACGTTGTCATGGACGGCGTCGGACCAGAAGTCATTCCGACCGTGGAAACCATCCGGGCCAAGTTCACGGTACGCCGGCAGGGCCAGGGCTTCGACAAGATCATCCGTAAGCTGCTCGGATTGGACGCCAAGATGCGTCAATATCGCGATGGCGCCAATTTCTGCCGCGCGGTGATGGCTGAAGTCGGCATGGCGGGCCTGAACAAGGTCTGGACCTCACCGGACACCCTGCCCAGCGCGGCAGAGATCACCAACCCGAGGCTCTGGCTGACGCGCATGCACCCTGAGCTGACCGCCGGCTAAGGCTGAAAACATCGGTGGGTTATCGCGAGCTCGGCCCGGCCGGCCTGGCGGTCGTGCAAGCAGTTGACGGAACGCTGAATAGCCAGGACAAGCATCTCCTCGTCGCCTGCTCGGGCGGCGCTGACTCGCTCGCGCTCGCCTTTGCCACTCGTTACGTGGCCGTTCGCCGCTATCTCGATTACGCCGCCGTTGTGATTGATCACCAGCTGCAGGACGGATCAGCCCAGGTTGCCGCCGGCGTCCAGCAGCAACTCGACCGGATTGGCTACAACGACGTGCTTGTCACCACGGTTCAGGTTGACCATTCAGCGACTGTGGGGCCTGAAGCAGCGGCCCGCCAGGCCCGATACCGGGCACTCGACGCAGAAGCCCGAGCGCGTTCCGCCACTGTGTTGCTCGGTCACACCCTCGACGATCAGGCGGAGACGGTCTTGCTTGGCCTGGCCCGTGGCTCCGGCAGCAGATCCCTGGCGGGGATGGCGCCTCGGGCCGGCCATCTGCTGCGGCCATTCCTCAACCTCCGCCGGGAAACCACCGAGCACGCGTGCGTCGAGCTCGGGCTCGAACCTTGGCAGGACCCACACAACACGGATCGTCGGTTTACCAGAGTCCGGGTACGCGAGACCGTGCTGCCGACCCTGGAAACCGAACTCGGTCCTGGCGTTGCCGAAGCCTTGGCACGGACGGCGGAGTTGCTCCGCGATGACACGGAGCTGTTGGATCGGCTCGCCGCCGACGCGTACCGCACAGCGGAGGGCCTCCGCGGCACGGACACCTTGGATTGTGCCGCCCTGAAATCTCAACCGCCCGCTTTGCGCCGCCGGATCCTCCGATTGTGGTTGCTGGCGCACGGCATCGGGGATATCTCACTGCGGCATATCAGCGCTGTGGAATCACTGGTGATCGACTGGCATGGCCAGAAGTCCATTGAGGTGCCCGGGGCAACTGTCACGCGTAACGCGGGACGGCTCTCAGTCGGCTGAATTGGCCGGAAGCAACGCGGCTGCCCGGTCCGCGCGAGCACTGATCCTGTGGCAGGCTGAGGCTCGTGGACGCCACCCAGCTCAATGGTGATTTGACGCATGTCCTCGTTACCAAAGAGGAACTCGCCAGCCGGATCAGCGAGCTCGCGGCGGAGATCGATCGCGACTATGAGGGCAAGGACCTGCTCCTCGTCGGCGTGTTGAATGGAGCGGTCATGGTGATGGCCGACCTTTCCCGGGCGCTCACCATTCACTGCCGCATGGACTGGATGGCGGTCTCTTCTTATGGCTCAGGCAGCAAGTCCTCCGGCGTGGTACGGATCCTCAAGGACCTCAGCACCGACGTGACCGGGCTGGACGTGCTGCTGGTCGAGGACATCATCGACACCGGGCTGACCTTGTCGTACCTGGTCAGCAACCTGCGCTCCCGGGGACCCGCCAGCTTGAACGTGCTGACGGTATTCCGGAAGCCGGAGGCAGCGCGGAATCCGGTCGAGATTGCTTACATCGGATTCGACATCCCCAATGAGTTCGTCGTCGGTTACGGCCTGGATTATGACGGGCTTTATCGCAACCTGACCTCGGTCGGTGCTCTATCACCCGACGTTTACAGCTGAACCCGCCTCGTACTCTTCGCCCGGCCCCGCGTCCCCGGTCTTCGTCGCTAGGTGCTCTGGAGCAGATCTCAAGGACAGTCAGACCCCCCGAGACGCAGCCCGTCAGCTTGGACGCGGACGATAGCCTAGGCAGGAGGATCTCTCAGATCCCCAAACCTCACTAGGCAGGTCATGAACCTACGACGGATATTCCGTTCACCCCTGGCGTGGATCGTCATTGCTGTGATCGCGATCGGGCTGCTGATCGACTTCAGCCAGCGGGTGACCAGCGGATATAAGGAAGCGCCGACCTCTCAGGTGGTCTCGATCATCAACGGCAACGAGCCGTTGAGCGAGGTCATCTTGATCGATAAAGAACAAGAAATCCGCGTCACCCTGAAGGACGCGAACAAGACCGGCTACAAGGCAACCTGGGTTGGCAATCAGAGTGATCAGCTGATCACCCGTCTCGACCAAAGGGTGGCCGAGAAGACCCTCGATCAGTGGAAGGGCGAGAACGCAACCCCTGGCTTCTTCAGCTCCCTGTTAGGCACCCTGATCCCGTTCATCATCATCGGAGTGCTGTTCTTCTTCCTGCTGAACTCCGTCCAGGGCGGCGGCAGCCGGGTAATGCAGTTCGGCAAGTCGAAGGCCAAGATCGCCAACAAGGACACGCCGAAGACCACTTTCCGCGACGTCGCCGGGTGTGAGGAGGCAATCGAGGAGCTAGAGGAGATCAAGGAGTTTCTCGCTGAGCCGGCGAAGTTCCAGGCTGTCGGTGCCAAGATCCCCAAGGGGGTTTTGCTGTACGGCCCGCCCGGCACGGGCAAGACGCTGCTGGCTCGGGCGGTCGCCGGCGAGGCCGGGGTGCCGTTCTACTCCATCTCCGGTTCCGACTTCGTCGAGATGTTCGTCGGGGTCGGGGCCTCCAGGGTCCGCGATCTGTTCGAACAGGCGAAGGAGAACGCGCCCGCAATCGTCTTCATCGATGAAATCGATGCCGTCGGCAGGCACCGTGGTGCCGGCATGGGCGGGGGCCACGACGAACGCGAGCAAACCCTCAATCAGCTGCTCGTCGAGATGGATGGCTTCGACGTACGCGGCGGCGTCATCTTGATCGCCGCCACCAACCGGCCAGACGTCCTCGATCCCGCGCTGCTGCGGCCCGGGCGGTTTGACCGCCAGATCTCCGTCGAAGCGCCCGACCTGAGGGGCCGTTTCAACATTCTGAAGGTGCACGCAGAGGGCAAGCCGATGGCCCCCGACGTCGATCTGGAAGGCGTAGCGCGCCGTACGCCTGGGTTCACCGGCGCCGATCTGGCGAATGTGTTGAACGAGGCCGCGCTGCTCACCGCGCGACAGAACGCACGGTTGATCAACAACGAGTACCTTGACGAGGCGATCGATCGTGTCGTCGCCGGACCGCAGAAGCGCAGCCGGCTGATGAACGACAAGGAAAAGCTGGTAACGGCCTATCACGAGGGCGGCCATGCGCTGGTCGCCGCAGCGCTGCCCGGCACCGATCCGGTGCAGAAGGTCACCATCCTGCCGCGCGGCCGGGCACTCGGCTACACCATGGTGTTGCCGGAGCAGGACAAGTACGCCAACACCCGCGCCGAGCTGCTCGACCAGCTTGCGTACATGATGGGGGGCCGGGCGGCCGAGGAGCTGGTCTTCCACGATCCGACTACCGGAGCCAGCAACGACATCGAGAAGGCAACAGCCCTGGCACGTGCCATGGTCACTCAGTACGGCATGACCGAGCGGCTGGGCGCGATCAAGCTTGGATCTGGGGACGCGGAACCCTTCCTGGGCCGCGACATCGGTCATGGCCGCGACTACTCAGAGGAAGTCGCTGCGATCGTCGATGAGGAGGTCTCCAGGCTGATCAGCAACGCCCATCAAGAGGCTTTTGACATCCTCAATGAGAATAGGGATGTTCTCGATGACCTGGTGCGCGCATTGTTTGAGAGGGAGACGCTGGATCGGGAGGAAGTGGCTGCGGTTTTCCAGCCACTACGGCTTTGGCCGAAGCGGCCCGCGTGGACGGGGTCGGATGAGCGCATCCCATCGTCCATTCCACCAGTGACACCGCCACCGCCGTCGATCAATGGTCAGCAAGGGGGAAACGGTCAGTCTGGCAGCGGTCCGATGCCAAGCCCTGGTCACGAGGTCCCGGCTGGCGGCATGCCGCAGCCTCCCGGGCATCCGCCGGTACCGTCGCAGCTGCCAGCCACCGGTGACTCCGATCCACAGCCGCAAAGAGGGCCGGACTTTCGGTGACCGAGTCCGACGAGGCCGCCGACAGTAGTCGTGACGGCATTGGCAGCATGACGGGGATTGACGCGATTCATTTCCCTGAGCGGGTCGGAGAATTCGATTATGACCGCGTCGTCGCTGCGGTACGCGAAATCCTGATCGGAATCGGTGAGGATCCGGATCGCGACGGTCTGCGTGAAACACCGGAGCGCGTCGCCCGGGCGTATGCCGAAATGTACGGCGGCCTGCGGGAGGATCCGGAGAAGGTGCTGGCCACTGTCTTCGACCTCGGCCACGACGAGTTGGTCCTGGTCAAGGACATCGAGGTCTGGAGCACCTGTGAACACCACCTCGTGCCATTCACCGGGGTCGCCCATGTCGGCTACATCCCCAACCGAGATGGGAGGATCACCGGGCTCAGCAAGCTTGCCCGCCTCGTTGATATCTACGCCAAGCGGCCGCAGGTGCAGGAGCGACTCACCACTCAGATCGCTGACGCC
>JBKOUS010000160.1:0-9573 GCA_046723505.1 Actinomycetota bacterium | reverse complement strand
CCGCAGTCTCAGAAGGCCTAGCCCCAGATGCCGTAGCTGACCGTCCAGATGCCACAGGGCTGGATGGAACCGGCTCGAACGCCTTTGCAGGCGGGCAGCTCGTCGGGGTAGTCGTATTCCTCGGTCTCCGGGTCCCACACCTGGTACGTGCGCTGCAGACTCCAGCCGTTCATGAAGATCTCACAGTCGCAACCGGCTCCCTTGGACATCAGACGTTCGCTCAGTGCCGTGGCTCGAGGTGCCTTCAAGTCGCGATAGCGCGTGGCCCAACGAAGACCGGTGCAGCCGAATTCGAGCATGCGGTAGACGTAGCAGTGCAGGCACTCGCGAGGCTGCGGCTGGGTGAGCTCAACCGACAGGTGTCTCAACTCGCGCTCGATGTGCAGCACCGGGGCGAGATCAGATTCAGCACTCATAGGGATATCTCTATCGCCCCGCACAGACAGAAACCTCTTGCGGCTCGGCTCCGCCCTAGTCGCCGAAATGATCAATGACGCGGCGGCGGGCGGATGCCGAGATATCCGGTTAGCTGACCTTCAGTGATCTTCGAATGTTTGCCGCTCGATTCAGCTCGTTGGCCATCAAGATCCCGTAGGTGAACGCGCTCCCTGCCGCTATTTCTCCATCAGCACTCATCTTGGCAAGGAACTTGGCGGCGACCGTTGCATCCTGATGCTCACCGAGCAGGGTCTGCATCTCCTCGGCCCCCCGTGCGACGGACTTCATCTGGCGGTCGGCGGGTTCGGCGAGTTCAGCGGCGTATCGGGCTCGCTTGAACGCCTTCCGAGCCCGGTGCAGTTCTTCGATGTCCTCGGCTTTCCGTAGCCGCTTCTCCGCCTTTCGCTTTGCCTTCTCCACGTACTTGATCGCTGTCGCGCCGTCCTCGCCGGCCGCATCCGTGAGCGGCGGTGCGGCCCGCCAGGCGCGCAACAGTTGCATCAAGTGCTTATAGCGCCGGGTACGCATGGCACTGTCCAAGCGGCGGACGGCGGCCTCCCGTTTCGCACCCAGAGCCTTCGTGATCTCAGCTTCAACGGGCCCCCGCACCTGCTCCGGCGGCAGCTCGGCGATCTGCTCGGACAAGCGGCTGCTGAGAATGTCCCGGTCGCGCACCTGGCCAAGCACGTCGGCGTACCACTTCAATTCGTTGTCCAGCTCTTCTGCTGGCGCAGCGTCGAATACGTCGCTAAAGATCCGCATCGTGCTGCGCAGCCGGCGCGCCGCCACCCGTGTCTTGTGCACCGCTGGCGTACCGGTGCGCATCCCCACGTCGTTGCTGGCAAGTACCTCGCATTGAGCCGCAACGTATGCGGCGACCAGCTCACCGACCGTACCGGACTCGATATTGGATGGCTGCCCGTCCGGCAACGCGGGGCCGAGAGCCCGGTCGAGCTTGGTTCTGGTGCTGCTTGAGGCGGCGCCGGCATTGAGCAGCATTTTCGTTGCCCGCTTCAGATCCTTCTTCTTTCCGGCGGGCCCCAGCTCGACTTCCAGCTCTCGCCAGGAGTGCAGCATTGACTCACCATCCGGCGGTCCGGACTGCACGTGGTCGTCGGCTATCTCCAACACGAGCTCACCGTCGGCATTGAGGAGCTGGTACGCCGTTCGCGTCGTGACAATGGTTGCAACGGGGTCTAGGCGCTCGCCGGCCAGCAGACCCTGTACACCCTTCGCCAAGGCCGGCGGCATCGACTTCGCTCGCGAGCCGCTCTGCAGCTCCGTCCGTGCCGTCCCACTTGGAACCTTGAGCTGCCAGCCCGTCTCCGACCCCCCAACCCGACGCCGCAACGTGATCCCAAACAACCGCAGACCAGCACCTGGTGTGTCGAAGTAGCTGTTGTCGAGCTTGCGCACCTCCTGCTCCATACGGCCGCCGTCCGGCACAAGATCAGCGACCGGCGGCATCACCCAATCCGGGTCAACCTCGAACTTGTTCTCCTGCTCCTTGATCATTCGCATTCGGACCGGCCTCCTTACACTCAGTCCATACCCTCCGGCATACGTATCTGAACCGAGGTACCCACTTCGCTTCACCTACCTCGGCTCCGCATCTCGAGATAGCGCGGAGTCCAAGTAAGTGACACTCAGTGCCGATTTCATCGCACCGAGGCTTCGTCGTACCAGCGCACCAAATCAGCACGCACCCGCGCAGCATCGTCCTCGGAGGCACGCTGTACCGCTGGGCGACCGCGCGGAGAACGTCCTCGCTGGGGTCGCTGACTGGTACGAGCTGGATGCCGTTGGCTTTCTCCAGCGCCGGCAGATGGGCGACATGGGCAATTCGGCCGCAGCCCATGAGGGCAAGACGTACGGGCTGGCTCACCCTGACATCTTCTTACCGACAAGCCGGACTCAGAATCGTTCTCGCACATCCTCGATGGCGGTCATCGCCGGCATTGCCCGCTACTCTTCGGCCCGCCATGACCGACCAACCGTTTCTCATCAGGTCGTTTCCGGCTCGTACGCCTCACCGTCCGGGCTGGCAACGACGACGGTGTAGCCGTCTGGGTCCTTGATCCAGATTTCGCGATGTCCTGGGCCGTTGCCCTGGCCCTCCGGCGGGTTGCGGTGAGGTGCTCGCACAATCGGCGCCTTGAGCTGTTCGGCGGTCGCGACAACCTCATCAAAGTTGGGCACTTCGCCGAACCACAGCAGCACGCCATTGCCGACGTCGGCATCTTGATTGACGAAGAGCCCATGGTGGTGTTCGACACCGCGGTGATGCAGCTGCAAAACGAGAGTGCTGCCGGCAAGCAGCCGCTCGTACTCCGGACCTCCATGATCACTACGGAGACCCAGCAGCTGTTGATACCAGCGGCTTGATGCTTCGACATCGCGTACCGCGATCATCGTCTGGGACTGGGCCGCACCAACCGGTACCACGATGCCGATTCGGTTGCCAGCCGGATCGTCGATCTCGACAAGCCAGCGCTCACCCCCGTCGAGTTGTGGATGCCCATGCACCCTGCCGCCGTTGCCCGCGACCCGTCCGAGCATGCGGTAGAGGCTGTCGGCTGAGATCCACACGACGGGCCCACTTGCTGCGGCGGGCGCTAGCTCGGTGGTCAACTGGCCAATCATTCCGGGTGCTTCAAAGCTTCCGCTGCTTGGGTCAACCGACCATCCGAAGACTGACTGGTAGAAGGTCGCGGAACGCTGGATGTCTATTGCCGGTAGCTGGAGGTAGTCGATCTTGCCGCGCGTCCCACTCATCTCGTTTTCGCCTCAGCGTTCCACATCGTCTGCACCCTCCGAGTATTGAGTATGGCTATGCCATAGTCAATTGTGCGCTGCGTCTGCTCCACCCTCAATTGGCTCGAGAACGGCTACCGGAATCGTCCGTCTGGCTCGGTGGGCGTATTTCTCCACCCCGGGAGCCTGAGCTAACACGATGTCTCGCCAGGCGAAGTCGCGCTCCTCCGCACGCAGCTCGCGGGGACGGACGCGAATTGTCTGCGCTCCCACCTGCACGTCGGCGACCTCGGCTTTGCGCAGGTTGCGGAACCAGTCCGGATCTCTTGGCGCGCCAGAGGCGGTTCCCCACACAAGGAAACCCTCAGGCATCCCGAGATAGCGCACGCACGTGGAATGCAGCACGCCCGTTCGGCGGCCGGGAGTCGTGATCATCAAGACCTTGGCGTTCCTGGTGCTGAGCAGCCGCCCGTCGGACACTCGGTACATCCGGGCGCTCATCCGATTGCCGATACGCACCATTCTGCGCTTGAAGGAAGTCACCGGAGCATCCTCTCAATCACGTACAGAGGCATCATGTGGCACTGCGCAAGCCTTACTGCAGTGCCGACACCTAGCCGCATCACATTGCCCACATAGCGCTGGCTCTTCGGTCGCTGACGCCACTCGGCAAGGTTGATCTCGCGGCAAACCGCTCAGTACCCGTCGGAGATCGTATGGCGGTCGATGTCAAGCTCAGCGGCAACCGCTCAAAGCATGGCGGACGACGCAATCACCAGACCTGGGCTATGGCCTGGTGCGCGAGATCGGAGCCGCTCAGGCCCTTGGGGAAACGGAGCTAGTTCTCGATCGCGCCGCTCATGTGAACGCCGCGGACACTTGGGGATCGTCGTCGACCGTCAAGATTGTCGGTTTGCTCCTGGCACCACTTTCGGGTCGCGCAGCTTCACCGCGTGCAGCATGGCTGCGGGACCTCCTCCAAAGGATGTCAATTGTCGACGTACCGGGCTGGGCAGTCTAGGAAGCAGCCGGATAGCCTCTGCCATCGCCCACAGTTGCATGCGCGAACGTGGAATCAGTCTCTTCATCACAGCCGGGCCGATCTTCTGACTGTGGTGCACGGCGGGTCGCAAGACCTGCTCGTACGCCGCGAGTCCCCGCGCGTGATCACTCCTCGACGCGGCCAGTTCGGAGGCCAGGACGTACGCGCCCACGACTGCGAGGCTGGTCCCTCCGCCGACCGCCGGGCCAGGAGAGTAGCCTGCATCTCCGACGAGTGTGACTCGGCTTCGAGTCCAGGTATCCATCACGATCGTGCTGATCGAGTCAAGGTACAAGTCGTCTGCGTTCTCCAACTCGATTAGCAGGCGTCGCACTTCCCAGCCAATGTCGCCATACACGTCGCGGATCAGTCGTCGCTGCGCTGCGACATCGTGGCGATCGTAATCATGCAGCGTGGGCGTCCGCCACAGCAGGATCACCCGAGCCTGGCTGGTCCCGCGAACCGGGTAGATCGCGGCTGTGCGACCGACATCCCCGTAGCCCAGCCTCCGCTGATACAGGTCGAGATAGTTGGGCACCGTGAAGACTGCCAGGTAACCGCCCAGAAAGTGCAGGAACTGGTGCTCCTCGCCGAATGCCAGCCGGCGGGTGATCGAATGCAGGCCGTCAGCTCCGATGACAAGATCAAATGTCTGCGGTGAGCCGTAGTGGAACGCGACGTTGACTCCCTGCCCGGTCTCTTCGAGCGATCTGATCGAGTTCCCGAACACGTAGGCAATGTCGTTCCGACCCACGTCATAGATGATCTTGGCCAGCTCTCCGCGCATGATCTCGACGTGGCGATCAGATACCCCTTCGGACATTGCTTCCGCCGGCACGTCGACTGGTCTGTGTCCATCGCGGACAAAGGAAATGATCTCGGTGTGCGTACCCGCATCCACAACCTGCGGTAGGGCGCCCATCCATTCGATGATCTGCAAATCTGGACCGAAAATGTCTACGGCATGGCCCCCACTGCCGATACGAAGTTCTTCCGTCCTCTCCACAACGGTCGGCTGAAATCCAAACCGGTTGAGCCAGTAGGCGAGTATGGGGCCGGCGACGCTGGCACCCGAGATGAGTACCCGGGGAGCGTGTCCTGTCATCTGATCAGCCTCCGTACCTACGACTTAGCCCACACAGTTGAGGAGACCGAGGGGCCCGCCAGTTATGGCGATGATCAAGCTGACAAACCCAGCAAGGTGACGACTGCCGTCACGAGAGCCGGCCGAGCGACGTTGCGACGGCGCACGAGACGGTGCTCAGGGCCACATCTGGAGCGTAGCCTCAGGCCCCACATCGAACCTGCAGATCGCCGAGCGCCCTCTCAATTGAAGTGGCCACCAGCACCGACGCCCCACCTCCTCGCTCACATCTCATCAAGAGGTGAGCGGGTGAAGTGGGGCGTCAGAAAATGAGTAGTGGTAGAAGCTAGGCCTGAGTTCGCCTTGTTCGAGTCCTCACCATCACCAGGTCGGCGAGGACCACCAATACCGCTGCAACGGCGATCGCAATCAGCCAGCGGACCCAATCGATCCCTGGGCTGCCGTTACCGCCGAATAGAACGTAGACGTACCAGCCGATGATGACACCACCGATGCCACACAGCATGGTAAGCCAGATCGGGATGTTGTCCCGAGCGCTCGGAGCAACAAACTTGCCGAGCAGCCCAATGATGATGCCCGCGACAATCACACCGATGATCTCCATATGTTCCTCCTAGCTTCAGCTGGTCGCCCTGTGCAACAGCTGCCTTTGAGCCATACCCCCATTCTGCCTTCCATACCAAGGGCAATGTTGCAGACTCGTTGCAGAAAAGTCGTCGAATGCGAAACATTCGGCCACATCGGGGGTGTCTGTGTGCAACTTGTTGCAGAATGATGTCCCGAGCAGGCGCAAACGCCAACCGGCCGTGCTCTCACCATTCAACGGACGCGCACTCTGGCGAAGGTAGTCCAATTCGGCCGTTCTAGATCGATTCAGCTCGTCGTTGATGATCACCTTGAGGGACGGACCGGTTACGTGGGTTACTTTGCCTTCGTGAGGGACTCTTATGACGAATGAAGTTGACGCTGGTTTGCCGAACGTCAAGACCCACTGACCGACGCCATGCAGCTCGCCCGCAAGCTGATCTTGGAGGCTGACGCCCGGGTGACTGAGACGATCAAGTGGAAGACGCCGACGTTCGCTTTCAAAGGCAACATTGTGAGCTTCAATCCTTCGGCCAAGTTCGTGAGTCTGCTGTTTCACCGCGGCTCGGAGATCGAAGGCGACTTTCCGCACCTCGTCGGGGACGGACGCCTGGTCCGGGTGATGCGCTTCGCTGACGTCAACGAAGTCGAGGCCACACGGGACGAGCTGCAGGCGGTGATCCGCGCCTGGTGCAACGGTCACGGATGAGCGGCTAGCTGCTTCAGCCGGGTCCATCGAGCGGTGAAGAGAGCACCGTTGGCGTTGATGACACTGCTGTCGCCCGCTGTCGACGTCCTCGCGGGATTGATCTACGGTGCCTCTCTGAGGCGGGCGTAACCTCACCCTGGGTCAGTCGCCAGCGAGGTTGCGGCTGCGCTGGCCAACTCCCAGTTCACCGTAGGGATAGTCGGTGGCATGCAAGTCGCTCGCCTGGTCCAGCGCCGCGGTCTCCTCGGCACTGAGGTGCAGGTCAGCTGCGCGCAGGTTGGTTTCCAGCTGGTCCGTGGTACGTGCGCCCAAGATCGTAGAGGTGACTCCCGGTCGGTCTGTGACCCACGCCAGAGCCACCTCAGCCATCGAGACGCCCCGATCCTCAGCCACCTTCTGTACGGCATCGATGACGTTCCACGTGCGGTCCGTACCTCGTCGGTCGTACGCCTCCATGCCCCGGCCAGGATCCTCTCCGAGCCGGGTGCTCCCGGTCGGGCGCTCGTCACGCTTGTACTTGCCAGATAGCCAGCCGCCGCCCAACGGGCTCCAAGGCAGCATTCCCATGCCTGCATCGAGCACAGCGGGCACGATCTCCCACTCGATCTCCCGGACGATCAGGCTGTATTGCGGCTGCAACGTCGCCGGACCTGCAACGCCGAGCGCATGTGCGAGGTGGACCACCTTCGTCAGTTGCCAGCCCGTGAAGTTGGACAGACCGTAGGAGCTGATCTTGCCTGCTCGGATGAAGCCGTCGAGCGTACGCAAAGTCTCGTCCAGCGGCGTCCACGGGTCGAATGCGTGCACCTGGTAGAGATCGATCGAGTCCAGCCCGAGTCGCGACAACGATGCGTCAAGCGCGCGCGTCAGATGCCGGGTTGACAGTCCGAGGGCATTAGGCTCACGACCCATCGCGAACCGCCCTTTGGTAGCGAGAACCACGCGTTCGGTGACGTCAGCGGGTCGGCTGGCGAACCAGCGACCGATGATCTGTTCCGACTGGCCGCCGGCGTACACATCTGCCGTGTCCACCAGAGTGCCCCCCGCCTCGATGAAGCGATCGAGCTGCTGATGCGAGCCAGCCTCGTCCGTCTCGGCACCGAAGGTCATTGTTCCTAAGCAGAGCGAAGAAACGGCGCAGCCGCTGCGCCCGAGAGTGCGATAGTCCATGTTCCCGTTTCTATCACTGCACTCTTCATGATCAGATCTGGGCCGGGCCACGACATCGCGGTCTGGACGCCCTGCCTTCGGCTCTATACCGTGTCCGGGTATAGGGAGGAGCTTCAGCACAAACTAAGTGATCTTTCTCTAGTTCCCAGCGCTACAGACTTAGATACAATCGAATGCACGTTCGCCCCCAGGAAGCCCATGGAGTGTTGACGGGAGGTGACCATGTTCGAAGGATTTATCGACGAACTGGTCGATCTCGGGGATGTGCAGCTGCGGGTACGGTTCGGTGGCGACGGGCCGCCAGTACTCCTGATCCACGGCCATCCCAGGACCTCGGCAACTTGGCATCGAGTGGCACCGCAGCTGATTACCGCCGGATTCACTGTGGTCTGCCCGGACCTGCGCGGCTATGGGCGGTCGAGCAAGCCGATCATCCGGGATGATCATCGCCAGCAGGCGAAGCGCGCCGTTGCCAATGATCTTGCTGAGCTGATGTCTCAGTTTGACCTTGATCAGTTCGCGGTGGTCGGCCATGATCGTGGGGGCCATGTCGGCTTCCGTCTGGCGATGGATCATCCGAGCCGCGTTACCGGGCTGGTGATCATCGACGCGGTGCCGATCATCGAGGCTTTGGAGCGGTGTGATGCTCAGGTCGCTGAGCGCTGGTTTGACTGGTTCTTCTTTGCTCAGCCCGACACGCCGGAGCGGGTTATTTCTGCTGACCCGATGGCCTGGTATCGGCCCGATCCTCATCAGATGGGTGCGGAGAACTACGCAGAACTGGTCGAAGTGATCAACGACCCTGGGACCGTACGCGCCATGCTTGAGGACCACCGTGCCGCGTTGAGCGTGGATCGTGAGGCGGACCGAGCTGACCGGCTTGCTGGGCGCACTATTGGCTCTCCCACGTTGGTCTTATGGTCAAGTCGCGGCGACGTGGAAGTCCTTTATGGCGATCCCCTCGCCGTCTGGAAAGTATGGGCCGAAGACCTTCGTGGCCTTTCCATTGACTCTGGTCAACACGTGGCAGAAGAGAACCCAGACGCCTTGGTACAGGCGTTCACAGATTTCCTGGCCGGCTTGCCGACAGGCAACTCTGTACTATGACTTCAGAATCAGCACTAATTTGACGACATCTGTCGGCTGATTCCTGCATCCTTGTTCATGTGTCTGATTCGGGGGGCGGATCGGAACTCAGTCAAACGGGAGAGCCCATGAAAACGGTCTATCGAGTGCTTGCCTATGCCATCGCTGCGCTGGTTGCGGTCCAGGCGGCTGCTATCGGCTATGCGGTGTTCGCCCAGCTGCACTTCATTGAGAACGGCGGCACGCTGGACGGAGCGACACTCGAATCCGGGGCGCCCGGCACCGCGGCGTACATCTTCCACGCCTTTAACGGTGCCACTGTGCTGCTCGCGGCGCTCGCGTTGCTGATCATCTCGTTCTTCGCCAAGATTCCAAAAGGCGTCAGGTGGGCAGTGATCGTCCTGGTATGCACGGTCGTTCAGATCGCCTTGGGCACCTTGTCGCGCCTCCTGGCTCCGATCGGAGCGGTGCACGGCGCGGTTGCACTGGTCCTCTTCGGCGTCGCCGTAATGGCGGCGATGCGGGCGCGGAAGCCGGCTGCGGTCGAGGAACCCGTACCAGCAGCAGTGGCGTAACACGCGGCGCCGACCATGGCCGGTAGTCCGACCCGGGTGCGGCTCGTCATTGCGGTGCTCGCCACGCTCGTGATTCTGGCGCCGCTTGCCTGGCTTTGGCAGTCGAGCC
>JBKOUS010000051.1:0-18157 GCA_046723505.1 Actinomycetota bacterium | reverse complement strand
AATTCGGCACGCCTGAGCAGAAGGCGCGCTGGCTGCCGGATCTGCTTGCCGGTCGCGCACTGGCCGCCTTCGGGCTTACCGAAGCCGAAGCGGGGTCTGACGCCGGCGCCACCCGGACCCGCGCCAGCTTGCATGATCATGAATGGGTGATCAACGGCAGCAAGCAGTTCATCACCAATTCCGGTACCGACATCAGTATCGTTTGCACGATCACAGCCCGTACCGGCACCCGAGACGATGGCAAACCCGAGATATCGGCCATCGTGGTGCCCACCGGCACACCCGGTTTCGTGGTCGGTCCCAGCTACCTGAAGCTTGGCTGGCACGCCTCAGACACCCATCCGCTCACTTTCACCGACGTTCGAGTGCCGGAAGATCATCTGCTGGGCCAGCGGGCAGAGGGATATCACCAATTCTTGTCGATCTTGGACGGCGGTCGCGTCGGGATCGCCGCTCTGGCATTGGGATGTATCCGAGCCTGCCTCGAGCTGTCGACCGAGTACGCGAAGCAGCGCACCACATTCGGCGTGCCGATTGGCCGCAAACAAGGCGTCGCGTTCCAGATTGCGGATCTTGACGTGATGGCCGCGGCGGCCCATCAGCTGGTGTACGCCGCGGCAGCAATGCGTGATCATGGTGCTAGTGCACGCGATTTCAATCGAGCGGCTGCGATCGCGAAGCTCTACGCCTCAGAGTCCGCCGTCAGCGCCGCGCGGGTCGCCACTCAGATATTCGGCGGCTACGGGTTCATGGAGGAGTATCCGGTGGCGCGTTTCTATCGCGATGCAAAGGTTCTTGAGATCGGTGAAGGCACCTCTGAGGTGCAGCGGCTGCTGATCAGCCGGCGGCTCGGACTCCCGGTGGAGTAGTCGATCATGGACCGAATCAGCGCCGCGCGCGACCGTACCCTGGCTCCGACCCAACGGGCTGCCGGCAAGCTGGCAAGTGCGAACAAGCTCTTCGTGCGCGAGCGGATCGACTTGCTGTTCGACGATTGCACGTTTATTGAGGACGGCCAGCTCGCCAATGCGATGGCCGACGACCTGCCGGCCGATGGCGTCGTCACCGGCCGCGGTCTGGTTCAAGGACGGCCGGCCCTTGTGGTGGCCAATGACCCAAGTGTCAAAGCCGGTTCCTGGGGTGCTCGGACGGTGGAGAAGATCATCCGGGTGACCGAGGTAGCGCTGCGTGACGAGTTGCCGATCTTCTGGTTCATCGATTCGGCTGGTGCGCGGATCACTGATCAGGTTGACCTGTTCCCCGGCCGAAGGGGCGCGGGTCGGATATTCCACAACCAGGTCGCGCTGTCCGGCAAGGTACCCCAGATTTGCTGCCTCTTCGGCCCGAGTGCTGCCGGCGGGGCGTACATTCCCTCTTTCTGCGATGTCGTCATCATGGTCGAGGCGAACGCCTCAATGTACCTTGGGTCGCCCCGGATGGCCGAGATGGTGGTGGGGGAGAAGGTCACACTCGAGGAGATGGGCGGCGCACGGATGCACGCCACGATCTCAGGGTGTGGGGACCAGTTGGCCGCCGACGATACCGACGCCATTGAACAGGCCAAGCAGTACTTCTCTTATGTACCCCTGAACTGGCGCAGTCCGCCGCCAACCTACGACCCGCTAGACCCGGCCCGAGATTTCGCCGATGATCTCGTGCCGGCGCAGGAGTCTGCAGGCTACGACATCCGCACGGTCGTCGAAGCGATCGTGGACGAGGGCTCCTTCTTAGAGATCAAGCCGCTGTTCGCTCCTGAGCTGGTGACGGGCTTCGCGTTGCTGGAGGGCGAAGTGATTGGCATCGTGGCCAACCAACCGGCCGTCAAGGGCGGAGTGTTGTTCGTCGATTCGGCCGACAAGGGCGCTCGCTTCATCTGGCAATGCGACGCCTTCAACATCCCCCTGCTGTACTTGGCTGACGTGCCCGGATTCATGATCGGCAGTGCTGTGGAGCGGCAAGGCATCATCCGGCACGGCGCGAAGATGATCACTGCAGTAGCGGAAGCAACGGTACCGACGGTCTCGTTGATCATTAGGAAGGCCTATGGGGCAGGACTCTATGCGATGGCTGGCCCGGGGTTCGGACCGGACGCCTGCCTGGCGTTGCCCACCGCCAAGATCGCGGTAATGGGCCCGGAGGCTGCGATCAATGCTGTATTCGCGAACAAGATCGCCGAGATCGGCGACGAGGCGCAGCGGACGGCGTATGTCGAGCGGCTGCGGAAGGAGTACGAGATCGACATCGACATCCTGCGGCTGGCCAGCGAGCTAGTCGTCGACGCGATCGTGGAGCCCCATGAGGTACGCCGCGAGTTGACCGCCCGCTTTGCGGCGGCAGCCAGCAAGGACCGACACTTCTCCAGTCGGCGGCACGGGGTACCGCCGGTTTAAGGCTCGCGACACGCGTCGGCCTCAGCATCCAGGAGCCGACACGGTCGCTAAATCGGCAATCTGCGAAACACTGAGCGCGGTACGTGCCGCAGGCCCGACATCACCACCCGCAAAGTCCCAGGCACCCAGACCAGCTCGCGTTTGCCGTTGATGGCGTCGACGACCGCGTCGGCCAGTTGATCCGGCGTCACCGAAAGAGGTACTTCGTCAAGGCCAGTGGTCATCTTGGATTTGACGAAACCCGGCCGGACGACGAGCACGTGCACGCCATACTCCCGTAGCGCCTCACCCAGGCCCAGGAAGAAGCCGTCGAAACCCGCCTTGGTTGAGCCGTAGACGAAGTTCGAGCGGCGTACTCGCTCACCCGCCACGCTGGACAGTGCGACGATCCAGCCGTGCGCCTGGGCCTGCATGCGCTGACCCAGTAGCACTCCGAGGTGTACCGGCGCCGCGTAGTTGACCTCGGCCAGCTCAAGCGCAAGGTCGGGGTCCTGCCATGCCCGCTCCGGATCGCCGAGCAGCCCGAAGGCGATCACGGCGATGTCTATGTCGCCACCGGCGAAAGCCTGCTCGATGGTCGTGGCATGCGTCTCATGATCACGCGCATCAAGATCGACTTCGGTGACCTCACAGCCGAGGTCGATGAGCTCGACCGCTGCCACGGCGCGCCGCTCGCTTGGCCGTGCGGCAAGCACGACGCGCAATCCGGAACGGGCATACCGTCGAGCTATGGCCAAGGCGATGTCCGAGGTGCCGCCGAGTAGCAATAGCGACTGCGGTTCGCCGACTGCATTGATCATGCCGCATCTCCGGTCGTCGGTTTGCTCAGCTCGAGGCGGCGAGCAAGATCGGAGTTGAAGATCCCGCTCGGATCCACCTCACGGCGTACCGCCAGAAACTCGTCCAACCGCGGATACATCCGTCGGAACATCGCAGCGCTGAGTCGCGAGTCCTTGGCAAGGTAGACCCGACCGCCTGCCCCGACAACTTCGTTATCGAGGGCGTCGCACAACTTGTCCAGCCCGTGCTCGATAGGCAAGTCCACCGTCAGGGTCCAACCCGGCATCGGAAATGACAGCGGCGAGGGGTTGCCGGGGCCGAATCGCTTCAGCACATTGAGGCAGGACAGGTGGCCGGAGTTAACGATCATCTCTAGGCAGCGCCGGAACGTCTCCGCCTCCTCGAACGGCACCACGAACTGATATTGCAGAAAGCCATTGGGTCCATAAACCCGGTTCCATTCGGCCACCGTGTCCAGCGGATGGAAGAACTGCGTGATGTTCTGCAGTTCACCGGTGCGATGCCTGGGCGCCTTGAGATACCACCCGGTGCTAAATGCTTTTGCGGTTGCCTTGTTGATCATCCGGTTGGGAAAGATCTCCGGGAGCGTTCCCAGCGACGCCGCCACAAACCTCAAAGGATCACGCTTCAGTTTCGGGGGCAGCTCAGGCACGAGGGCTTTGTTGCCGCGGGTGAGCACCCCCCGACCCATATGCCGCCCCTTGGTAACAGCGTCGAACCATGCAACGGAGTAGGTGTAGCTCTCATCGCCCTGCGACATCTGCTGCATCAGATCGTCGATGTCCGCGGCTCGATGGGTGTCGACAGTGAAATAGGCGGTTTCGGTGCGCTGCAGTGCCACGGTGGCGCGCAGGATCGCACCAGTAAGACCCATTCCGCCGACAGTTGCCCAAAACAGTGTCCCGGTTTCTCCGTCCGGCGTCACCGTGCGCAGTTTGCCGTCCGCCATCAACAAGTCGAAAGAACGCACGTGGTTTCCGAAGCTGCCTTGGGTGTGATGGTTCTTGCCGTGCACATCTGCGGCGATGGCGCCGCCGACGGTCACCTGGCGCGTCCCAGGAAGCACCGGGACCCAGAGCCCGAACGGCAGCAGCGCGCGCATCAAGATATCCAGACTGACACCGGCCTGCACGGTCACGTTGGCCGGTTCGCTCGATGCGTCCAAGGAGAGAATGCGGTTCATCTTGGTGAGATCCAGCGCGGTGCCTCCCGCATTCTGGGCTGCGTCGCCGTAGCTGCGGCCGAGACCACGCGGTACCACACCGCGGTTGTCGGACTTGCGGAGCGCAGAGACGGCGTCGGCTACCGAGTCGATCTGTGCCAGATGCGACATCGTTCCAGATGCTCGCCCCCAGCCGTGCAATTCCACGAGAGGTTGCGGAATCATTGGCTGCTCCTCTGGCATGGAGGGCTTGATCGCCGGTACCGCTTCGTCACTCATTCCCAACCTGCTCTCATTTAGAAGAAGACTGCAGCTGAGATCACCAAGATCCACACCACGCCGAGTCCCTGCAGCACACGATCATTCAGCACAACCTCCTCCGGCTCGTCCGCGGTGCCGGCGTCGACCTCAAGGGCGTACTGCAGCAGCCCCAGCGTGAAAGGGGCAATCGAGATTGCGGTCCAGGGAACGCCAAGCGCGCCGCTGCCGCGATTCTCGAAGGCCCACAGACTGTAGGAGATGAGCACCATGACGGCGGCCATCATCCAGGCGAAGCGGAGGTATGACTCTGAGTATCGGGTCAGCGACCGTCGGGTGCCGGCATCGCTCCCAAGAGCCTTCATCTCCGAGTACCGCTTGCCCGAAACCATGAAGAACGAACCAAAGGCTGCTACCAACAAGAACCACTGACTCAGCGGGATGCCGGTGGCGACGCCTCCGGCGATCGCCCGCAAAAGGAAGGCGCTGGCTACCACGGCCAAGTCCACGACCGGAAGGTGCTTGAGATACGCGGAGTAGAGCAGCTGCAGCACGACGTAGACGACCATGGTGATCCCCAGCGGCATGGAGACGAGGAAACCAAGAGCCATCCCGCACGTTCCGAGCACGGCTGCCAGCACAAGGGCGGTGGCGGGTTTCAGCTCGCCGGCAGCGATCGGCCGGAAGCGTTTGGTGGGATGCTGCCGGTCTTCTGCCACGTCGCGTACGTCGTTGACGAGGTAGACGGCTGCGCTGATCAGGCAGAATGCGACGAAGGCCAGTGCCGTGCCTTTGATCACAGCTGGCTCGAAAAGCCGCCCAGCGGCCAGCGGAGCGGCCAGCACGAGGAGGTTCTTGACCCACTGGCGGGGTCGCATGGCGCGGACCGTGGCCGGTACTCGGCTGCGGCGAACGGCAACCTCCGTGGATTGAGACATCAAGACGCTACATTATCGATCCCATTCATCCAGCTGCGGCGACCGCGAGCCGGTGGACATTACCTTGGAGCGCGTGCGGATCAACCCGCGGGCTGCGAGCGTCGGTATTGTGCCAGCAACTCCAAAGAGCAACCCATGGCACACGCTGGCGACCGTCGCGGCCCTCCTTGGCTGCCTGCTTGCGGGGTGCAGCGTCGGCCACTCCAGCGATTCCAACATCCCACCGCCGACCGTCTCCCCAGCTTCGCCCCCATCGATCCCCTCTGACGGCGTTTCCCTTGCCACACTTGGCTACCTGAATGGACCGATCCGGCAGTTCTCGCTGCCGCGTACTGCCGTTATCAGGGCTAAGGTGGACCAGCCGAACAACGTCACGGTTGTCCTTTCCTCTCCGTCAGCAGCGGAGATGAGTTCATACCTGCGCCGCGCCTTGCCTGCCACCGGTTTCATGATCACCGCGGACAATTCGGCGACGAACACGATGACCTTCACAGGTCATGGATGGAGCGGCAGCTATACCGGCGACGAACGTGCGTCGGCGGTTTTGCTGCGGCCGCTGTGACGCGGTTGATTTCTGGCCCGTGGGCGCCGCAGGTAGCCTCCTCGGGGCAGGGTTGGGAACCAGGTCAGGACGCATGAGTTGATGTTGTTGCAGAGAGAAGCGCTGCTGCAGCGCACCCGACTGCTCGGTCCAGCCTTCGTCGCAGCCGTTGCCTACGTAGATCCCGGCAATGTTGCGACCAACACCCAGGCCGGCGCCGCTTTCGGCTATCTCCTGCTCTGGGTGCTCGTCGGGGCAACTCTGATGGCTGGCCTTGTCCAGTACTTATCGGCGAAAGTGGGCTGGCTGACCGGGGAGACGCTGCCGACGTTGGTGGCTCGCCGCAACTCCACGCTGCCGCGGATTTGTTACTGGATTCAGGCTGAGCTGGTTGCCATGGCCACTGATTTGGCGGAGATCGTGGGCGGCGCAGTCGCGCTCAACCTGCTCTTCGGCGTACCGCTGGTGACTGGTGCTCTCATCACTACCGCGGTGTCGACTGGCCTGCTGTTCTTGCAGAACACCAGGAGCCAGCAGACGTTCGAGCGCGTCATCACCGGCATGCTGGCGATCGTCACCATCGGTTTTCTCGCCGGATTGGTCGCTTCGCCGCCTGACCCCGAGCAGGCTCTTGCTGGGCTGGTGCCGGCACTCAGCGGCGCCGAAAGTGCTGTCCTCGCGGTCGGCATGCTCGGTGCAACCGTCATGCCGCACGCGATCTACCTGCATTCAGCATTGATCCGTGACCGGCACGGTCGTGCGGATCCCGACTGCGCCGCTCCGATGCTGAGCACAATCCGGCTCGACGTTGGACTGGCGATGCTGGTCGCGGGCACCGTGAACGTCGGCATGCTGCTGTTGGCTGCGAGCACACTGAACGGTTTGAACGTGGACGGGTTACAGGCCGCACATCGTGCCATCGGAGCGGAGTTGGGCTCGGTGGTCGCCGGATTGTTTGCGTTGGCACTGCTCGCATCGGGCCTGGCCTCCACCTCCGTGGGCGGCTATGCGGGTGCTGTGATCATGGACGGCCTGCTGCACCGGCGGATACCGATCCTGTGGCGCCGCGTGTTGACTGCGGTTCCGGCGTTGATCTTGCTCGGGTCGGGTCTGGAGCCAACTCGGTTGCTGATCTTGTCCCAGGTGATCTTGTCCTTCGGGATACCCTTTGCACTGGTTCCGCTGGTTCGCATCGCCTCCGATCCGGACCTGATGCACCTGGTGCCAACCAGGCGAGCCACGATTGGCGTCGCCTGGTTGGTGATCGGCGTCGTCACGACACTGAATTTGATCTTGGTCGCGCTTACCGTGGCGAACCTGTAGCCGTCAACCCGGCTCAGTCCTCGCGTACCATCACCCGGCGAGCGTTCAGGGTCGAGTCCTCCTTGATGGCTACTACCAGGACCCGGTCAGACGTGTCGATGTCAGAAGCTCTCGCGTCGTGGCGGTCCTCGCGCACCTTCGTGTCGTCGCTCAGCAGGTAGGTCTCAATGAAGCCGTCGTTGCTCTTCACGGTCACCGACTTCGAGCTGGCCTTCTCCACAGTGCCGCGCTGGAAGACGATCACCCGGTGCTTCTCGCCGGCCAGAGTGACTTCACCGTGCAGCGCCCGAGCCATGAACCGCAGCTGCTGGCGGACCTGCCGTTTGCGGAAGCGGCCTCGATCGCGGTCGCCGCTGGGCTCAGCTGTGGGGGTTGTGTCGGCCGGGCTGGTCGTGACTGGCGCGGACGGGCTCGTTGTCGGCTCGTCGGTCGGCGTGTCGGCGAAGGCGAGTCCTGCGCCGATTCCCGCGGCCAGAGCAGCAGTGCCGACTCCCGCCACGACGATCTTCGTTAGCTCCTTCACGCGGTGCTCCCTTCTTTGTGCTCTGCTCGCGCATCGCGCTCGATCCCCGCCTACTTCGTCGTCGTTCGCAGACGAAGAGCGTGTCTGCTCTCTCCTCCTCAGCACGGCGGCGCGCGATACCGACGCTCGCAGAGCCACTGGACTCCTCCCAGTGTTGGCCACGCAAGGGGGCAGTCCAGGCAAGCGGCGACGGTCCTTCAGCAACCCTTCAGGAAGATCGTTGGAAGCAGCAGTTCAGTCGTCGAGAGGGAGGTGCCACAGGGTCGGCCAGGAGATGCCGAGCTCGTTCAGCATGGTGCGTAGCAGGGGCAGGCTGAGCCCGACAACGTTGTGGTGATCGCCCTCGATCCGGCTCACGAAGGGTCCGCCGAGGCCGTCTATTGTGAAACCGCCTGCGACATGGAGGGGCTCAGTGCTGGCCACATAAGCCTCGATCTCCGCATCGGTGATCTGGGCGAAGTACACCAATGTCGATGCCACAGCGGTGCGGGCGGTCGTTTCTGTTCCTCGACGCAGGACCACGTGGTGACCGGTGTGCAATTGCCCGGCGCGCCCCCGTATCCGTTGCCATCGTCGTACCGCCTCAGCCGGCGTTCCAGGTTTGCCGTAGGGCACGCCGTCGAGCTCTAGCAGTGAGTCGCAGCCGATCACTACCGTTGCTCGGCGTCTGTGATCAATCCGAGCGCTGACAGCCTCTGCCTTCAGCCGGGCGAGTCGTACGGCGAGCTCGGGTACTCCGTCGACCGGCTGGGTGTCTTCCTCAACCCCCGAGACGATGACTTCAGGATCCAGTCCTGCATTGCGCAATGTTCTGAGCCGGGCATCTGATGCCGACGCGAGAACGAGCCGGACCGGGGGAGCCATCGGTCAGATCCGGGCGAGGGCGGCGCGGAGCGGATCTAGCCCCATCGGCCCAAGATTCAATGCGTCAGAGTGGAACTTGCTCAGGTCGAAGTCGGCACCCTTTCGCCGCCGGGCATCCTCCCGGGCATCCAACCAGATCCGCTCACCCACCTTGTAGGACGGCGCCTGCCCTGGCCAGCCCAGGTACCGGTTGAGTTCGAAGCGCAGTGTCGGCTCGTCGGAGGAGCAGTTGTCCATCATGAACTCAAACCCGGCGGCTGGAGTCCAACGTTCGCCAGGTCGGAAGTGCCAGGCATTGATCTTCGGGATCTGCAGCTGCAGATGCATGCCGATGTCGATGATCACCCGGATGGTCCGGAATGCTTGGGCGTCCAGCATGCCCATTCGGTCGCCCGGCTCGAGGAATCCCAGGTCGTCCATCAGCCGCTCGGCGTACAGTGCCCAGCCTTCACCATGACCTGAGCAGAAGAAGAGCTTGCGCTGCCAGCGATTCAACAGCTCGGACCGGTACGCGTTCTGCGCGATCTGCAGGTGATGACCCGGTACGCCCTCGTGGTAGACGGTGGTGACTTCCTTCCAGGTGGAGAAGGTATCGATCCCCTCTGGCACCGCCCACCACATCTGCCCTGGCCGAGAAAAGTCCTCGGCCGGGTCGGTGTAGTAGATGGCGCCGTCGTGGGTCGGCGCGATACAGCACTCGATCTTCTTGATCGGGTCCGGGATGTCGAAGTGCTTGCCGGCCAAGTCAGCGACGGCTCGGTCCGCAAGTTTTTGCATCCAGGAGCGGAACGCTTCCGCACCCTCAATGCGGCGGGCGGGGTCCGCATCGAGTGCCGCGTACGCCGTCTTGATGTCGGGCTCGCCTACGAGGTCTTGTGCAATGGCCCGTTGGATTTGTTGGATTCGGTGCAATTCCTCGAATCCCCACTGATAGGTCTCATCGAGGTCGATCACCGCCCCGAGGAAATAACGTGAGTCAAGCGCGTACCGCTCTTCGCCGACCGCATCGAGGCTTGGGGCGAGAGGCGCCAGAGCGGTGCCCAGCCAGTCTGCGAAGTCGGAGAAGGATTGCCGTGCCTCGTCGGCTGCGCTGCTGAGATCGGATCGCAGCGCATCGTGGTCTGGCGCCCGCGCGACCAACCCCGCGAAGAAGTCGTCGTCGCCGGTCTCACCCGTCCAGGACCGGATCTGCTCAATGGTCGCGTTGATCTGCCGGACCGCGGAGATGTTCCCCTCGCGAGCCTCAGCGGTCAAGATCTCCCGGAGCTGACCGAGCGGGCGATGGACTGAGCGAAGCCGAGCGGCTATATTGCGCCACGCATCTAACGAGTCAGTCGGCATTAGATCGAAGATGGCCCGGATTTCTTGTGCTTGCCCGCCGATCACGCTCACCCGTGAGGCTGTGATGTGGGCGTCGTACAACTCAACTTCCAGGCTCAGCCGCTCCAGCATGGCTTCCTTCGCGGTGTTCTCCCGCTCATCGCGAGGCCCGGCGGCGTGCAGCGCCGCGATGGTGCTGCGGATGTGTGCGACACGGTCAGCCAGACCGCTGGGGGAGTAGTCGCTCCAGGAGTCGTCGCGATCGCGAATTCCAAGGAACGTTGCGATCTCGGGGTAGCGTGCGACGCACTCATCGACGTAGCGATCCGCGATGGCGTCGACCTGGCGGATGCTCGGCTGAGCCTGCTCGTCCGAATTTGGTCGAGTCCCAGAGCGCAGCGACATGGGCACAGCGTAGAAGGGTGCAGATTCTCACCCGTCGTCGCCATCGGTCACCAGCGCAGCGATCGTGCTTCAGGAGCCAGGATCGGCACGACCCCGCCAAGTTCTGCATCGGCCTGCCGTGCACACCTGATGCTGTGGACGCTCGGGTGTCATCATCGATGATCATCCGCCGACCGGGGGTGGCGCTGTGTCGTGGCTTCGGTGGTTTCGGCCGCCCAGAGTCAGCGAGCGCCTGGCACCGTAACGAAAATCGTCAGGATCAGTGCCGTCCGGCTCCGAGCAGGCCACCAAGCATGTCAAGAATTCACCCGCCAGAAGGTTCCTGGAAGCCACGCTGGCCGTCCCACCTCCGAGCATTGACCTGCCGAGAGCGGCTGCGCCAGGTCGAAACATACGAGCACCGCGCCCGACTGTACCGATCGGTGAGCAGTGAGACTATTGCGGCCTTGCAGACATACGCCAGGCAGTAGGACCCGGCTGGAGAGGGCTGCGAACTGATCGCCAGTACGCCGACCAGCCTGACTGAGCTGGCTTCGCTTCGCCTTGGCGCGGCCGAGTGAACTCGGTCGTCAGCACAGTCACCACGGCCGCGAGTTCGTCTTCCGTCGGCGAGCCTTTGACGACGGTGAACTCTGGGTTCTGATCATCAGGACGGCTCATAGTGGAATGTTGCCGTGCTTCTTCGGAGGTAAAGTCTGGCGTTTCGTACGCAGCAGCCGCAGCGCTCGGGTGATCTCCACACGGGTCTCGTGCGGGTTGATTACCGCGTCGACGTAGCCGCGCTCCGCAGCAAGGTATGGGTTGGCCAGTTCGTCCTCGTACTCAGTGATCAGTTTCGCACGCATCGTCTCAGGATCATCACTTGCTGCGAGTTCCTTGCGGTACAAGATGTTCACCGCCCCCTGCGCTCCCATCACAGCAATCTGTGCAGTGGGCCATGCCAGGTTGAGATCTGCCCCGAGATGCTTCGATCCCATGACGTCGTATGCGCCCCCGTAAGCCTTCCGTGTGATCACCGTGACCAAGGGTACTGTCGCCTCGGCGTAAGCGTAGATCAGCTTCGCGCCTCGCCGGATGATGCCGTTCCATTCCTGATCAGTACCAGGGAGGAAGCCCGGCACGTCCACGAAAGTGATCACAGGGATGTTGAACGCATCGCAGGTGCGGACGAATCGCGCGGCCTTCTCGGACGCATCGATGTCTAAACATCCGGCAAAGTGAAGTGGCTGATTGGCCACGACACCGACGCTGCGCCCGTCAATTCGGCCATAGCCGACTACTACGTTGGGAGCGAAGAGCGCCTGCACCTCGAGAAAGTCGCCGTGGTCAAGGACACGCGAGATGACCTCGTGCATGTCGTACGGCTGGTTAGGCGAGTCGGGAATCAGCGTGTCGAGATCCCGGTCCATATCGTCTGGCTCGAGCGCATTCTCCACGTCGAAGACCGGCGGGTCTTCGAGGTTGTTCTGCGGCAGGAAGCCGATCAACGTCCGCACATAGGAAATCGCATCTTCCTCATCCGTAGCGAGGTAGTGCGCGTTTCCCGACTTGGTGTTGTGGGCACGCCCACCGCCCAGCTCCTCCATGGATACGTCCTCGCCGGTTACTGTCTTGATCACGTCCGGGCCGGTGATGAACATTTGAGATGTCTGATCGACCATGACGACGAAGTCGGTTAGGGCAGGAGAGTAGACATGGCCGCCAGCAGCTGCGCCCATGATCAATGAAATCTGCGGAATGACACCAGAGGCATGGGTATTGCGCTTGAAGATCTCCCCATAGAGGCCGAGTGAGACAACGCCTTCTTGGATCCGGGCGCCGCCTCCCTCGTTGAGACCGATGATCGGACAGCCCGTCTTCAGCGCGAAGTCAATGATCTTGACGATCTTCTCTCCGTAGACCTGGCCCAAACTGCCCCCAAAGACCATCACGTCCTGGCTGAACACGCAGACCGGCCGCCCGTCGATCGTGCCGAAGCCGGTGATGACGCCGTCACCGTAGGGTCGCCGCTTCTCCAGACCGAACGAGGTCGAGCGATGCCGGGCAAACTCGTCCAGCTCCGTAAACGAATCCGTGTCCAGCAACATCAGCACCCGCTCCCGGGCTGTCTTCTTACCCCTGGCGTGTTGCTTCTCGACGGCTGCTTCTGATCCAGCATGGACCGCCTCCCACATACGGCGGTCCAGATCGGCCAGCTTTCCGGCGGTGGTGTGAATGTCCGGCGCTGGAATCGTGCGATCCATGACTGGGACTCTAACCAGTTACGACGCTCCACGCGGCACCGCGCTTCGAGCGTCGGAGTCGCGCTGCTGACGATCGGAGGAACGATGAGCTGAGCGCGGTGAGAGATTGCCGAACTAGACCGCCGAGGTTCGCGCTTTGCGAAGAGTGACGACGACGTCAGCTTCCGGCGCGACGTGCGCGAGAAGCGCCCAATCAAGTTGCGCTTCGAGCGTCGGAGTCGCGCTGCTGACGATCGGAGGAACGATGAGCTGAGCGCTGTCAGAGATTGCCGAACTAGACCACCGAGGTTCGCGCTTTGCGAAGAGTGACGACGACGTCAGCTTCCGGCGCGACGTGCGCGAGAAGCGCCCGATCAAATCGCGCTAGCGCCCAAATCAAGGGCGAACGGCTAGGGTCCAAACATGCTCACCGACGCCATCGACCTTGCCGAGCTGCGGCGGGAGCTCATCAGACCAGGCGGTCTGTGGCAGAAGGTCGATCTGGTGCCGGAGACCGGCTCCACCAATGCGGATCTTGCGGCACGGGCCCGGCAAGGTGAAACGCCGGGCACCCTGCTGATCACCGACTATCAATCGGCGGGTCGGGGCCGGCAAGGTCGGACCTGGACGGCTCCACCGGGATCGGGCATTGCGATGTCCATCCTGGTGCGACCGGACGGCATCGCTCCGCCTCGCTGGACCTGGTTGTCTTTGTTGGCAGGCCTTGCAGTCGCTGACGGCGTGCGTCGTGTGACCAACCTGCCAGCGGTGCTGAAGTGGCCGAACGACGTCCTGATTGCCGGTCGCAAGGTCTGCGGCATCCTCTCCGAGCGAGTCGATACGTCTCAGGGCCCGGCTTGTGTGGTCGGTATTGGTATCAATGTCAGCCTGGACAACGAGCAGCTGCCGGTACCGAGTGCCACCTCACTTGCCATCGCTGCTCGCGAGCTCGGGGGCTTGCTGCCGTCGCGTACAGCCGTCATTGCCACAGTGCTCGCCGCATTTGAACTCCTGTATGGCCGATGGGAAGCGCAGGCCGGCGATGACGCCTCGCTTGCCGCGTCTTACGCAGCGCGTTGCGACACGATCGGTCGTCAGGTTCGAGTGGTGTTGACCGGGCAGCGCAGCGTTGAAGGGATCGCCGACCGCATCGATGCGGACGGCCGACTTGTGGTACGGACGACCTCAGGATTGGCTGCTTACAGTGCCGGCGACGTCGTTCATCTACAGTCCTAGCGCCGTATCGAATAGCTCGTCATAGTGCAGTATTGAATGTTTCATCGTGGCTCGGTCCGCAAGTTCCTGCGGTCGTCGGAGCGAACAACTCGTCATAGCGCACGGCGCGGGTGTGTCAGCATGGAGGGCATGGCTCTCCCGGCGAAACTGTTGAGTGCCGACGAGCATGTGGTCATCCATACCAGGACCCACGTCAAAGCAATGATTTTGCCTGCGCTGGCATTTGTCCTGATCGCTGCCGCAGTCGGAGCCGGAGCCGCTTTGATCCCGCGCGAGGCCCGCCCCATTGGGCAATTCGCTATCGCGCTCCTTGGTGTGGTGCTCGCCATCTGGTTAGTGCTACTGCCGTTCCTGCGCTGGCGGACCACCACGTACACGATTACCAATCGCCGACTGATCACACGCAGCGGCATCCTCAACAAGATCGGCAAAGATCTCCCGCTGAATCGGATCAATGAGGTGTCCTACGAGCGCAGCCTGCTGGATCGAATACTTGGTTGCGGCTCCCTCAACGTCCAGACTGCCGCCGAGGATGGCACGATCGTGCTGCGAGATGTGCCCGATGTTGAGCATCTGAGCCGCGAGATCACCCAGCTGCTGTTCGGTCCACAGGGCTCTCAGAACCCCCCTGCTGCTCGCTCATGACCGTCGAGATCGGGCGGCCCTCGGCCCATGTCGCCGAGGTGATCATGAACCGCCCCGAGGCAATGAACGCCTTGTCCACCGAGCAGCTCCGGCGGCTGGGTCAGGCCGCCACTCAGCTTGCTCCTGATGATCACGTGAGTGTCGTCGTCATCTCCAGCGCGCTCGAAAACGCCTTCTGCGTGGGGGCTGATCTCAAGGAACGTCGGGGCTTCGCCGAGGATGATCTTCGCGGGCAGCGGCTGGTGGTCCAGCAGACCTTCGCGGCGCTCCTCGAGATACCTGTCCCTGTGATTGCGGCCGTGGAGGGATTCGCGCTGGGCGGTGGCTGCGAATTGGCCTTGTGCTGCGACCTGATCATCGCATCGGCAAGCGCTGTCTTCGCTCTGCCGGAGGTGGCCTTGGGTCTCATTCCAGGTGGCGGCGGCACTCAGCTGCTGCCTCGTCGGATCGGACTGAACAGCGCGGCCGATCTGGTATTAACTGGGCGAAAGGTGGCTGCCGACGAGGCGTTGCGAATTGGACTTGTCGATCGAGTCGTTCCGAAAGGTGCAGCTCGTAATAGCGCACGTGAGCTCGCGGAGGAAATCGCCGCCAAGTCCCCGATAAGCCTGCGTGCCGCCAAGCGCGCCCTTCGGAAGGGCCTCGATGTCGACCTGGCCAGCGGGCTGGAGATCGAGAACCGGTCGTGGGAGGAGGCGGCATTTTCAGCTGACCGGGTCGAGGGCATCGAGGCCTTCAACCTGCGCCGGGCTCCGCGTTGGCCAAGCTGGGGGGAGATCGGTTCATGACCGAACATCCCCGCCAGATCCCGCAGCCGGTCGAGCTGCCCGTGGATGAGCGGGAAAGCGCCCTGCCACTGCCCGCCCAACTCACCCGATTCATCATCACGGGTGGTTTCTCGGCGATCGTCGACTTCGGACTGCTGGTGATCTTGATGGCTCTGGGCCTTGGGCATACACAGGCCAAGGCGATCTCCTTCATCGCCGGCACCACAACCGCTTATCTGATCAACCGACGCTGGACCTTCCGGGCCTCGCCGTCGACTCGCCGATTCGTCGCCGTCGTGGTCTTGTACGCAGTGACGTTCGCCTTGCAAGTCGGCCTGTTCAGCGTGCTGTTCACCCTGCTCACTGCTCAAGGCCTGAGCCGGCTCAGCGTTCAGATCATCGCGTTCGTGATCGCCCAAGGGATTGCCACCACCGTCAATTTCATCGTGCAGCGTTCGGTGATCTTCAGGCTGCAGTGAGCGGTACGCTTCCGCGAGTGACCAGAGGGCGGACCTTCACTGTGGGCATCATCGGCGGAGGGCAACTTGCTCGGATGATGCACGCTGCCTCAATCGGTCTCGGGATCAACGTGCGGTTGCTCACGGAGGCTCCCGACACATCGGCAGCCACCGTGGTGCATGACGTCACCGTCGGCGATTACACGGACCCGCGAACGGTGCGGAGCTTTGCTGGCAGTTGCGACGTGGTGACCTTCGACCACGAGCATGTGCCCACCGGGCTACTGCGAGATCTCGAGTCGGCGGGGGTGGTGGTTCGGCCAGGGCCGGCGGCCCTGATCCACGCTCAGGACAAAGCGACCATGCGGGATCGACTGACGGCGCTGGGTGCTCCCTGTCCGATCAGTCGGGTGGTGGCCGACGAGGCGGCACTGGCGGCGTTCGGCGAGGAGTTGGGCTGGCCAATCGTGGCGAAGACAGCTCGCGGCGGGTACGACGGCAAGGGAGTGTGGCGGCTCGAATCTGCTGCCGAGGCGGGCAAGCCCTTCGGTGCAGTGACCGACGGCGTGCAGATCATAGGCGAGGAGTTCGTGGACTTTGCCCGTGAGCTGAGCGCCCTTGTCGTGCGCTCACCGTCTGGGCAGGCGGCGGCGTACCCGATCTCAGAATCGGTGCAGCAAAACGGCATCTGTGTGGAAACGATCACACCAGCACCGGGGTTGGAAGATGCGCAGGCCATCGCAGCCCAGCAGCTGGCGCTGATGATCGCTCATGAGCTCGGGGTGGTGGGAGTGCTTGCGGTTGAGCTGATGCAGCGCGCCGATGGCTCCGTGGTGGTCAACGAGCTGGCCATGCGGCCGCATAACACCGGCCACTGGACGATCGATGCGGCCCACACCTCGCAGTTTGAGAACCATCTGCGTGCGGTGCTGGATCTACCGCTTGGCGATCCGAGCAGCAAGGAGAGGTGGATTGTGATGGCCAACGTGTTCGGCGGGAGCCTGGAGGATCTTCCCTCGGCACTGCTGCACTGTTTTGCCCGTGATCGGCGGCTGCGGGTGCAGTTGTACGGCAAGCAAGTACGCCCCGGTCGCAAGGTGGGGCATGTCACCACCTTCGGAGATGATCTTGACGAGACACGGATACGGGCGCGGCATGCCGCGGCGTACCTGATGGGAGATGCCGGTGCCTGATGAGGTTCCTCGGCCACGGGTCGGGATTGTGATGGGTTCTGATTCGGACTGGCCGGTCATGAGCGCTGCCGGGGTGGCACTGCAGGAGTTCGGCGTGGCCTTTGAGGCCGACGTCGTCTCGGCGCACCGGATGGCCGACGCCATGATCACCTATGGGCGTACGGCTCATGGTCGTGGACTTGAGGTGATCATCGCCGGGGCAGGTGGCGCGGCGCACCTACCAGGCATGCTGGCAGCAGTCACTCCGCTGCCGGTGATCGGAGTGCCGGTACCGCTGAAGTATCTGGACGGCATGGATTCCCTGCTGTCGATCGTGCAGATGCCGGCTGGTGTGCCGGTGGCAACGGTCGCCATCGGCAACGCTCGCAATGCCGGGCTGTTGGCCGTACGCATCCTGGCGGCCGGCGATCCCGGCCTGCGGCAGCAGATGCTCGAATTCCAAGATCAACTTCGCCGGACTGCAGAGGCCAAGGGTGCTGCCGTACGGGCAAATACAGAGAACCAGGGCAGTGGACTCCGGTAGTCTCACCGAGAAGCCGCGGCCGGCCCTGGGGGAGTTGGTGGCCGGTGCCGGGTTGCTGACGAGGGGCATGAGCCTGATCGTGCGTCGGCCCCGGCTGTTCTTGCTGGGGGCGATACCGCCGGCGATCACATCTGTGATCTTCACCGGGCTGCTAATTGCACTTGTCACTCAGCTTGAGCCCGCGGTCGAGTGGCTCACGCCGTTCGCCGACGGCTGGGTCCGCGGTCTGGCGACCACGGTTCGTGTGCTGGTCGGCACCACGCTTGTCGCGGGTGCTGTGCTGCTGATGGTGATCTCATTCACCGTACTAACCCTCGCGCTCGGCTCGCCGCTGTACGACAAGTTGTCCGAATCTGTCGAGCGAGAGTTCGGTGAAGTGCCCGAGCTCAGGGAGAACGTGGCGCGCGGCCTACTACGGGCACTGCGCCAGGCCGTGACGGTCATCGCGGTGTCGATAGTTGGTGCCCTCGTGCTCTTTGCAACCGGATTCGTGCCTGTCGTCGGGCAGACCATCGTGCCGGTGCTCTCGGCAATCTTCGGCGGCTGGATGCTAGGGATTGAGTTGGTCGGAGCGCCCTTCGAACGACG
>JBKOUS010000215.1:0-6310 GCA_046723505.1 Actinomycetota bacterium | reverse complement strand
CAAGTGAACCTCGCCGAGCTTCAGAATCCGAAGCGGTCATAGGTCAACCAGAACATCCCACGCCGCGTGGCTTGCGACCTCGGAGGCGGGGAACGGATTGCCGCCGGTGCGCCGGTGCACTCGGCGGTCTAGTCCTGGCTCCCTTCGGCACCGAAGATGTGGCTCGCCAGGGCGGCGGTCTGTTTGCCTTGATGATCCTTTCCTGTGCGCAACGCGACTCGAAGCCCCGGTCGCATGGACAGACGGCCTCACCGCCAGCCAAGCTCCGGCGCGAGGTGGCGCAGCACACTGTCGAGGACGTGGGCGTTGTAGTCCACGCCGAGCTGATTCGGAATCGTGAGAAGCAGCGTGTCCGCGGCCGCGATCGCCTCGTCCTCGGCAAGTTCCTTGACGAGCTGATCCGGCTCCCCGGCGTACGTCTTGCCGAATCGGGCAGCGCCGCCATCCAGGTAACCGACCTGGTCTTGGCCACCCGCCGCGGCGCCGAAGTACGCACGGTCCATGTCGCTGACGATCGGGAAGATGCTCCGGCTTACCGAGACTTGCGGATTGCGTTGGTGGCCGGTGGCCTTCCAGGCGTTCCGGAATCGCTGGATTTGCTCGGCCTGGAGTTGGTGGAACGGGACACCGGTGTCCTCGGTAAGTAGCGTCGAACTCATCAGGTTCAGGCCCTGCTCCGCAGTCCACTCGGCCGTCCGCCGGGATCCGGCTCCCCACCAGATCCGGTCGCGAAGTCCCGGCGAGTGCGGCTCTACTCGCAGCAGGCCCGGCGGGTTCGGGAACATCGGCCGCGGGTTGGGCTGCGCGAATCCCTCGCCTTTGATCACTTCTAGGAACACGCGCGTGTGATCACGGGCCATGGCCGCGTGATCCGAGCCCTCTTCGGGGGCGTAGCCGAAGTACCGAAACCCGTCGATCACCTGTTCTGGTGACCCTCGGCTGATGCCCAGCTGAAGTCGCCCACCGGAGATCAGATCTGCCGCACCGGCGTCCTCAGCCATGTAGAGCGGGTTCTCATAGCGCATGTCGATCACGCCGGTCCCGATCTCGATCCGGTTGGTCCTGGCTCCGACGGCGGCGAGTAGTGGGAAGGGAGAGGATAACTGGCGGGCGAAGTGATGCACCCGGAAGAACGCGCCGTCGGCTCCGAGCTCTTCGGCCACGATCGCGAGCTCGATGGACTGTAGTAGCGCGTCGGAGGCCGAGCGCGTCTGTGACTGTGGCGACGGTGTCCAGTGGCCGAATGACAGGAACCCGATCCGTTTCATGCCTAAATGCAACAACACCGAAGGGTCGGGCTTCCTGGCGACCCGGATCAGAGCACTTCTATGCCGCGTGGACTGGCCGACAACGAACCTGAAGATGTGTGGCCCGAATGCTCCGGCTGCGACGAGTGTCTCTCTGCACCACTCGAGGCTGCCGCGAACGTCCTCGTGCAGGCGCGGCGGTCGCTGGATTTGATCTTGGCCGGGGACCCGAGGACGCGGGCGAGTGAGCCAAGGCTGTCCCGTCGTTGGTGCTTGCGCACGCTTCACAGCGAGCTGACAGGTTCAGCACTGCTCAGGCTCAGCAGAGTTCTTGACGATGAAAAAACCCGCCGACGAGGAGCAAGTGCCATGTCCAACACGTCGAGGTGGTCAGCGTGAATGCGCTGGCCATTGCCCCGCCCCGGCGGCCTGGGCGCCACCGCTGCGGCTCGATAAGGATGCCGCGGCCGACCGAACAGTTCGGCGAGTAACGGGGCTGACGCTCTGGCTGGGTTTGCTGCTCGTCACCTACTGGTGGGTTGCGAACGGCGGTGTAACTGATCTTGCCCACTGGGAGCGTGGGCTCACCTCACTCGGACGTATCACCGGTTTGTGGTCGGCCGATTTGCTGCTGGCACAGGTGCTGCTGATGTCGCGGCTGCCCCCGCTGGAGCACGCCTTCGGCCGGGACCGGCTGGCTCGGATCCATCGTGTGGTGGGTCTTCTCTCCTTCTATTTCTTGATCACCCACATCGCGTTGATCACCGCTGGCTACGCCTCCGGAGAATGGTCGGCCGTACTGTCGACGGCGTGGGAGTTGATCACTGCCTACGGCGGCGTACTGCTAGCGGGAGCAGGAACCGTCTGCTTGATCATGGTCGTGATCACCAGCGCCGGGGCGGCCAGGCGGCGGCTGCGCTATGAGTCGTGGCATCTGTTGCATCTCTATGCCTACCTCGGCGTCGGTCTGGCATTGCCTCATCAACTGTGGACCGGGCAAGAGTTTCTGCAGTCGTCGGCAGCGACCGTCTACTGGTGGACGCTGTGGGCAGCTGCGGCTGGAGCCATCCTGATCTGGCGCTTTCTGTTGCCGCTGTGGCGCAGCGCGCGCTATCGGCTCCGGGTCGTCGGGGTGGTTCGGGAGGCATCCGACGTCGCAGCCGGTCTATCTCAGCGGCCGCCAGCTAGACCGGCTGCCGCTGCGGGCCGGGCAATTCCTCAATGTCCGGTTCCTCAGTCGGCCGGAATGGACCCGTGACAATCCCTTCTCGCTGTCCCATGGCGCCCAACAGCCACACGCTGCGTGACAAGTGGCGCCAGCACTCCCACGACTTCGTCGGGCAGTAGCAAAACCACCACCTCGCCCTCATCCAAGATCACGACTTACACCGGATCGGTTGCACAGACTCGGTGGGGGCCGGTTCAGGTCAAGATCACGGTGCAAGTTGGAAAGATCACCAAGGTCACGGTGTTACAGCAGCCGAATGGGAATCCAAGAGATGTGGAGATCAACAATCAGGCTCTGCCGATCTTGATCGACGAGACTGTGAATGCGCAGAGCGCCAATATCGACATGGTCAGCGGCGCGATGGTTACCAGTGTCGGTTATGTGCGATCGCTGCAGGCCGCTCTTGATGAGGCTGGCATATGAGCACGGCATCGGTTATGGGGTGGGCCGGGGATCGCATCCATCGTCGCGTTGAGCACGTCATGGGCATGCCAATCAGCCTTGCTTTGCGCGGCCGCCACACTTCGAGCGACGCAGCTGAGCAAGCCTGGGAGGCTGTGATCAAGCTGCTAGGCGAGGTCGACTTGATCTTCAGCACCTACCGAGACGATTCCATCATCAACCGTCTCGATCGAGGTGAAGTCTTGATCGACGAATGTCCGCCGGAGGTTGCTGAGGTGCTCAACCTGGCGCGACAAGCCGAGCGACAGACTGAAGGTGCGTTCTCGATCAACCTCCCGCTGCCCGATGGACGGCGTCGCCTCGATCCCAGCGGAGTCGTGAAGGGATGGGCCGTACAACGCGCCGCCGGGTTCCTGGATGCGTTGGACGAGACCGACTACTGCTTGTCGGCAGGCGGTGACCTGGTCTGCCACACCGCCGATCGGGTGCGACCCGCCTGGAGGATCGGCATTGAGAATCCGCATGACACGATGAGCCTGATCGCTGTGGTGCCCGTCCGATCTGGAGCCGTGGCCACCTCAGGCACGGCCCACCGTGGCCGCCATCTGATCGATCCGCGTACCGGCCAACATCCGAGCGGTGTCACATCGGCCACCGTGATTGCGGAGTCGTTGACATGGGTTGATATCGATGCCACGGCGGCGTATATCCAGGGCCGTCACGCCGTCCGCTGGCTCGGTACTCGGCAAATTCGTAGCGCACTCATTGTCTGGGCGGACGGTACGACGACGCAGCTCCCTAAGGCCTAACCAGGAACCGACTCGATCCAAACGATGATCAATAGCTCCACACTTCCTGCACGGTCCCGACAGATGGGAGGAGCACCCGCTCTGCGTTCCGGGAGCCCTTTTTCTTGCCGCCACCGCTGGCCTTCCGGTCGAAATCCGGATACCGGGGTCCGGCAGATCATTCGCTTCCAGGTGTGACACACCTTCCTTCGGGACACCCTGGTAGGCGGCAATGAACGGCGCCATGAGCACCAGGCCACTCGGCGGCGGGTTTGGACAGCAATGATGAGGAAATCGAGGAGGCAGGAGCTGAAGTGTCTGACCGCATCCAAGAAGTCGCCGAGCGCGCGAACGTGCCTGAGACATTTGTGCAACAGCTGGTCGGGGCCGGCGCGCTCCCGAGCGAGGAGCCTGAGTTGGGATCTCCCGGGGCGGTCCGGCGTGCCCGGCTGCTGTGGTCCTGGAGGGCGGCAGGCCTCACGGTCGAGACGGTCATCGCGCTGGTCAATCGGGGCGCCCTATCGCTGGCATTCCTGGATGCGCCGGTGATGGATTTGCCCGAACGGCTGGATCGCTCCTATGAGCAGCTCGCCGCCGATCGTGGAGTGCCGATGAGCTTCATACAGGCGCTCCATCAATCGCTCGGCTTTGCCGCTCCGGTGCCCGGTGATCGGGCTGGCGAGGACGACGCGACCATGTTGGAGGTGGCAGGGTTGTTCCGGGGCGCGGGAGTAGGCGACGAAGCTACCCTGCGGTTGCTGGCCGTGTACGCCGATAGCGTGCGTCGCATCGCCAGGGCCGAGGCGGACTACTACGAGGCCAACATTGAGCGCCGCTTCCGCGTCGCAGGACTGGACGAGCGTCAGCTGATCGAGCTCGGCACCCAGCTCGGCGACCGGGTCATCGGGTTGCTGGAGCGAGTGCTCCTGATGGTCTACCGCCGCCGTCGCGAGCACGTCTGGACCGAGCACGCCATAAACCATGTAGAGCAGGCACTTGAGAGCTCCGGTCTTCAGGAAGGAGTGCCGCGGCCACCAGCCATCTGCTTTGTCGACCTGACCGGGTACACCCGCCTGACCGAGGAGCGCGGCGACGAGGCCGCTGCTCAGGTCGCGGGGCGGCTGGCCGCGCTGGTGAACGACATCTCGCGGCGTCGAGGGGGCCGGCCCGTCAGGTGGCTCGGGGACGGCGGGATGTTCTACTTTCGGGAGCCCGGGACAGCGGTGGTCGCCGGCCTCGACCTGGTCGAGCGCGGCCCCGCGGTCGATCTGCCACCAGCCCATGTGGGCATCCACACCGGCCCTGTCATCTCACAAGACGGAGACGTCTACGGAAGGACCGTGAACCTGGCGGCTCGGATCGCTTCTTATGCACAGGCTGGGCAAGTGGTGGTGAGTGAGGAGACGGCGCAACGCTCCGGCGACCGCTCGGTGTGGTTCGACCCGCTGGGCGGGGTCGAGCTCAAAGGCGTCGCCAAACCCCTGCCGCTCTACCGCGCCTACCGCAGGTCTTAGGCGCTCCAAGCGCAGCGACCGGTATCGAGCCTTGGACAGATCCTCTTGCCATCAGCACGAGCGATCTTCTAGCTCACTTTCGCAACCGGCCCCGCCGTCTCTCACGGGCGGCTGTGGGTTGCCGACCGGCTGACCAGGGTGAGATGGAGGCTCGGTACGTCGCCAGCAATGTCGAGGCCGTCCAGGAGGCGGTCTAGGCGTAGCCGGACTGCTCCCTCGTCAACGACTCAGCGTGAGAAGTGCTGCCTGCGACCCTCAAGGCCTTCGGTGCATCGGGCCCTCCACCACCAACCGCTGTCTGGCCGGTGCACAACTACAGGACCTAGGCGCGCCATCGCTGGCCTACCACCGAAACGTCAGGCAGATCGGCGTCGGGATATGTGAGGCCACCGTGATTGCGAGTCCCGAAACGATGTCGAGAAATAGCGAGGAGCGGTAGCCCGCGTCAAAGAACCAGGCCCAGTTCAAGGCTCAGGCGACTGATTTGTATCAGGCCTCGGAGAGCTCGCGATCGCCGACATGGCCCGCGAATTCGAGATCGGCACCGCACGGTCCACAAGTGGGTGGGACACGCATGCCGCCGCAGAGGCCCGGGCTGGCCGAGTAGAGTCGATCACCGGACGACCGCAACACCCGCCTGACACGACCGAGGGGGCCCGACAATGAAGGCCTCTCAGGCAACGGAGGAAACCTGACACCCCGGGCACCGACGCGTCGCCGCCGGGCGCTCGACGCTGCGGCTGCCCGGATTTTCAAGATGCCACTGGGTCACCACGATTACCTCCTGACCGAGGCTGTGCGTGTCCCCATGCGTGACGGTGTGGAACTTCTTACCGATATCTACGCGCCCGTGGGCAAGTCGTTGGGAACACTGCTCATTCGCACCCCCTACGGCCGCACCGGTTTGATCGCCCTCCTCACAGCCCGCTACTACGCAACCCATGGCTACCAGGTTGTCAACCAGAGTTGCCGCGGCACGTTCGGCTCCGGTGGGGACTTCCAGCCATTCAGTCATGAGATTGATGACGGAGCCGACACCGTCGCCTGGCTGCGAAGGCAAGCCTGGTTCGGCGGACGATTCGCGCTGTGCGGAGCCTCTTATCTGGGGTATACGGCTTGGGCCGTGATGAT
>JBKOUS010000102.1:0-6067 GCA_046723505.1 Actinomycetota bacterium | reverse complement strand
GATCTTGGTCGAGCGGCGCTCGGAAAGCCCGATGCTGGTTGCGAGGGCTGTTCGCTACCTCTTCCGCGGCCCCCTCGGAGGCCGCGACCAGCAGGAGAAGATCACCGAGGCACTCGCGACCAACCTGCGATACGCAACACGCCCGAGCGCACCCGCGTAAAATAAAAAGGTTCGGGGAGGCCCCGGCAGCAGGCGCAGAAACCTAAGATGCTTGAAACCCAAGTCGGAACTGACTTACGGTGCCGCCAAAGACGACCACCACGTTTCTGCGCCTGCTGCCGGAGCCTCCCCGAGCCGGGACCCAGCAAGCGCTCAGACGTTAAAGCCGAGAGCGCGCAGTTGGTCGCGACCGTCCTCGGTGATCATCTCCATGCCCCACGGGGGCATCCAGACCCAGTTGATCACCCATCGGTCGACCAGGCCCTCGAGCGCCGTCTGAGTCTGATCTTCGATCACATCGGTCAGCGGGCATGCGGCCGAGGTCAGCGTCATGTCGATGGTCAAGGAATCGTCGTCCTCGAAGTTCAAGCCGTAGACCAGCCCAAGATCGACAACGTTGATGCCCAGCTCGGGATCGACCACGTCCTTGAGCGCCTCTTCGATATCGTCCAGCGACGGCCGCTCATCCGGCTGCCCCGATTGCCCACCAAGATCGACCTCCGGAAGGTCATCGGCAACCAAATCCGACGGCCGACTCTCCCGCTCGGGCGGATCAGTGGACAGATCTTCGTAGCTGCGAGTGTCGGTCATTGGCATATCTCCTTAGCTATTCGCGCTCTGGGCTCGGATGACCGCGTCCTTGAACGCCGACCAGCCGAGAAGAGCGCACTTCACACGTGCCGGGAACTTGGCGACGCCAGCAAACGCGACGCCGTCCTCGAGGCGGTCCTCGTCGGGCTCGATCTCACCCTTGCCCTGCATCATGGTCAAGAAATCCTCGTACAGACCAAAGCCGTGCACGACGTCGTGGCCGATCACCAAATCGGTCATCACCGACGTCGACGCCTGGGAGATCGAGCAACCCATGCTCTCGTATGACACATCACTGACGGTGTCTCCGACCAGGTGCACCCGGAGCCGCACCTCGTCACCACAGGTGGGATTGACGTGATGGACTTCGACCTCGTACGGCTCGCGCAGTCCGTTGTGATGCTTCGAGCGGTAGTGATCGAGAATGATCTCCTGATAGAGGTCCTCCACCTTCATCGCAGCCCCCCGAAGAAAGCACTCGTGTAGTCCAGACCTTCGATCAGCGCATCGATCTCGGTACGGGTCGTGTAGAGGTAGAACGAGGCACGGGTCGAGGATTGCACCCCGAAACGCTCATGGAGCGGCCGTGCGCAATGATGGCCGGCCCGTACCGCGATGCCACGCGAGTCGAGCAGGTGGCTCACGTCGTGTGGATGAACCGGTTGCCCGTCCGGGGTGGTCAGGGTGAACGATACGGCTCCGCCGCGATCCACCGGCTGGTCCGGCCCAAGTATCTTGACGCCGCGGAGGCTCCGCAGGCCTTCCAGCGCGTACGCGGTGATCTCGTGTTCGTGCGCGGTGATCTGGTCCATCCCGATCGCGCTCAAGTACTGGGATGCAGCTGCGAGACCGACCGCCTGGGCGATCGGCGGAGTGCCTGCCTCGAACCGGTGCGGCGGCGGCGCGTACGTCGAGCCGGACATCGTGACTACCTCGATCATCTCCCCGCCACCGAGGAAGGGCGGTAGCGCGGCGAGTACCTCGTAGCGTCCCCAGAGCACTCCAATGCCGGTAGGACCGACCATCTTGTGGCCCGTGAAGGCGACCAGGTCCGCCCCGAGATCGGCCAGGTTCACCGCCAGCTGCGGAACGGCCTGGGAGGCATCCACCACGACCGTGGCACCGACCGCGTGACCGAGCGAGGCGATCTGGCTGATCGGGTTGATGGTGCCGAGCACGTTGGACACATATGCCACGGAGACGATCTTGGTGCGCTCGTTCAGCAGACACTCGGCCGCGGCCTTCTCCAGGTCCAGCCGTCCCTCATCGGTCACGTCGAACCACCGCAGCACTGCGCCGGTGCGCTGTGCCAGGAGCTGCCACGGGACGATGTTGGAATGGTGCTCCATGACCGAGATGACGATTTCGTCGCCCGGCCGAAGCGAGGCTCCCAGCGTGTATGCACACAGATTCAGTGCCTCGGAGGCGTTCTTGGTGAATACGACCTCCTCCGAGCGCCGCGCACCGATGAACTGCGCGAGTTGAGCGCGAGCGCCCTCGAACGCTTCAGTCGCCTCCGCGCCCAACATGTGCATGGCACGAGCGACGTTTGCGTTGTGGTTCAGGTAGTGATCCTCGATCGCCTCAACGACGACCCGCGGCTTCTGTGAGCTGTTGGCACTGTCGAGGTAGATCAGCGGTGCCCCACCCACGGTTCGTTCCAAGATCGGGAAGTCGGCGCGGATTGCCTCGACATCGAAGGTGATCGGCTCCTCGGCCAGCGCAAGACTGCCCGCTGTGGCATTGGAGAGATCTGTGGTGACCGGGTACTCCGGCCCACCATCGATGGACATGATGGCTACTCCGCCCCGGCCGCCGCAGCCGCGCGCACATAGCGGTCGTAACCCTCGGCATCCAGCCGCTCGGCCAGTTCGTGACCGCCTTGCTCAGCCACCCGACCGGCGATGAACACGTGCACGTAGTCCGGCTCGATGTAACGCAGGATCCGGGTGTAGTGGGTGATCAACAAGACTCCGCGATCCCCCTGTGCTGAAAAGCGGTTCACACCGGCGGCGACGACGCGCAATGCATCGATGTCGAGTCCGGAGTCGGTCTCATCCAAGATCGCAAACCGCGGGTTCAGCAGCTCGAGCTGGACGATCTCGTGCCGCTTCTTCTCCCCGCCCGAGAACCCCTCGTTGAGGCTCCGGTTGGCGAAGTCGGTATCCATCTGAACCCGTTCCATTGCCGCATTGACTTCCTTGACCCAGGTACGCAGCTTCGGCGCCTCCCCGTCGAGCGCTGTCTTGGCCGAACGCAGGAAGTTCGACACTGATACGCCCGGCACCTCGACCGGATACTGCATGGCCAGGAAGAGACCCGCGCGAGCCCGTTCGTCGATGGTGAGCGAAAGCAGGTCCTGACCGTCGAGCGTCACGCTGCCTGAGGTGATGCGGTACTTCGGGTGACCAGCAATCGAGTACGCCAACGTCGACTTTCCCGAACCGTTGGGTCCCATGATCGCGTGCGTCTCGCCGCTGCTGACCGTCAGGTCGACCCCCTTGAGGATCTCCTTCGGGCCTGTCTCGGTGTCGACCGAAACGTGAAGGTCGCGAATAGCCAGAGTGGACATGACAGCTCAGAACTCCTGTGCATAGGTGGGTGCAGCGGTGGGATCCGCGGTGGTTGGATCCAGGGGCGCTGAGACGTCGACCAGAACGTCGTTGCCCTCGACGGCACAGCGGTAGATCGGGACTGGTTCCGTCGCTGGCAGACCGATCGGCTCTCCTGTCCGCAGATCGAAGCGCGACCCATGAAGGTAGCACTCGATCTCGCCGTCGCCAACGTCTCCCTCCGACAGCGGGATTGAGGCGTGGGAGCACTCGTCGGCGATGGCGTAGAAGGCACCATTGCTGTGCACGATGGCCAGCTCCAGCCGGCTACTGTTGCGCGGTACCTCGACTGGGATGGCTGACTCCGGCGCCACGTCGGCGACGGAACAGACGCGAACCAGGGCGCTCACGACGGCAGTCCTATGTTGATCGCCAGCTCCGCCTCGACTGCCTCGAGCAGCCGTTTCTCGATCACGGGTACGCCAACTTTTCGGATGATGTCGGCAAAGAACCCATGAACGACCAGGCGACGGGCCTCGGCCTCATCGATGCCCCGGCTACGGAGGTAGAACAGCTGCTCATCGTCGAAGCGGCCGGTTGTCGACGCGTGGCCGGCGCCTTCGATCTCCCCGGTCTCGATCTCCAGGTTGGGGACCGAGTCGGCTCGACAACCGTCGGTCAGCACGAGGTTTCTGTTGGACTCATAGGTGTTGATGCCCTCGGCAACCTTCCGGATGAGGACGTCCCCGATCCAGACGGTGTGTGCTCCTTGCCCCTGCAACGCACCCCGATAGTCCACGTTGCTTCGGGTGTGCGGGGCATTGTGGTCAACGAACAGCCGATGCTCGAGATGTTGACCGGCGTCGGCGAAGTACAGGCCGAGCAGCTCGGCCTCCCCGCCGGGACCTGCGTAGTCGACTGAGGAGGAGATCCGGACCAGGTCACCTCCGAGGCTCACCAGCGCCTGCCGGTAGCTCGCATCGCGGCCAACCCGGGCGTGCAGATGAGCAAGATGCACGGCATCGTCGTCCCAGTCCTGTACCGAGACCAGCATCAGGGAGGCGCCGTCGCCGACGATGATCTCGGCGTTGCCGGCGCGGACGGTCGAGCCCCGATGCTGCAGCACGATGGTGGCCCGGGCGTTGGCACCTATATCGATCACCAGGTGGTTGAATACCGCGGCCTCACTGCCCATGCCGAAGACGTTCAAGACCACCGGCTCCTCCAACTCGGCGCCGGGTGGCACCGACAGGATGCGGGCCCGCTCGTACGACTCCCAGGCCTGGGCTGCGACGCGGTCGTTGGGCACATAGATCGTGCCCAATCGAGGATCGTCCCGCCCCACCAACTCCAAGCTGACCTCCGGCGGCGCCTCCAGCTCCACCCGCGCCCGTCCACCCGGCACGAAGGTGCCGTCGTGTAGACCCTTCAGCCGTTTCAGGGGAGTAAACCGCCATGCTTCTTCTCGACCGGTGGGTACCGGATGGTCGCCGAGGTCGAAGGAGCCTGGTGGGTGCAAGCGGCTTGCCCCCTTGCGGGTGCTCTCCACCGCATCGGCCACGCGGGCCGCAGCCTGATCGAGCAGGGTCACGTCGAGAGGTCTCTTTCTGGTTCCGTACGGGTGAGGTTCAGCGATGCGCAATCAGCCGACCGCACCCTCCATCTGCAGTTCGATCAACCGATTGAGCTCGAGCGCGTATTCCATGGGAAGCTCGCGTGCGATCGGCTCCACGAATCCGCGGACGATCATGGCCATCGCCTCGTCCTCGCCGAGGCCTCGGCTCCTCAGGTAGAACAGTTGATCTTCGCTGACCTTGGACACGGTCGCCTCGTGGCCCATCGACACGTCGTCCTCGCGTACGTCGACGTAGGGGTAGGTGTCGGAACGGCTGATGGTGTCAACCAGTAGCGCATCACACTTCACCGTGCTGGCGGAGTGGTGAGCACCTTCTTGCACCTGGACCAGGCCGCGATACGACGTCCGCCCACCGCCCCGAGCAACCGACTTGGAGATGATCGAGCTTGAGGTGTGCGGCGCGCAGTGCACCATCTTGGACCCGGCGTCTTGATGCTGACCCTCCCCGGCGAAAGCGACCGACAGGGTCTCACCGCGAGAGTGCTCTCCCATCAGGTAGACAGCGGGGTACTTCATGGTGACCTTGGACCCGATGTTGCCGTCGATCCATTCCATGGTCGCGCCCTCTTCACAGGTGGCCCGCTTGGTCACCAGGTTGTAGACGTTGTTCGACCAGTTCTGGATCGTGGTGTAACGACAGCGCGCATTCTTCTTGACGATGATCTCCACCACGGCAGAGTGCAGGGAGTCGGAGGAGTAGATCGGTGCCGTGCAGCCCTCGACGTAGTGCACGTACGCGCCCTCGTCGACGATGATCAAGGTCCGCTCGAACTGGCCCATGTTCTCGGTGTTGATCCGGAAATAGGCCTGCAGCGGTATCTCCACATGGACGCCCTTCGGCACGTAGATGAACGAGCCGCCGGACCAGACTGCGGTGTTCAGAGACGCGAACTTGTTGTCCCCGACCGGGATGACGGTACCGAAGTACTCCTTGAAGAGCTCCTCGTGCTCCTTGAGCCCGGTGTCGGTGTCAAGGAAGATCACGCCCTGGCGCTCGAGCTCTTCGTTGATCTTGTGGTAAACCACTTCACTTTCATACTGGGCGGCCACGCCAGCCACCAGCCGTGCCTTCTCCGCCTCGGGGATGCCCAGCCTGTCGTAGGTGTTCTTGATGTCGGCCGGCAGATCA